>CAKWZF010000018.1:0-23835 GCA_934865005.1 uncultured bacterium
CCGATATGTTTCTCGTTTAGCCCTTCGACTGCTTATGCTGCAGAAAGCGATGCTGTCGCAATTTCTGGCGCAACCCAAGATTTTGATTTAACGAAAGGTCCCGAGCAGTCTCATCAAATCAAGCTTAAGGATGGGACCGTTGCAGTAATAGGAATTAAAAAACCAATGAACCCAGCCTGATATGGGACAGTTACTACAACAACGCATCTGGAACTTGGACTATCTATTACAACAGTCCTTTTATTTATCGCGAATTCAAGATCAAGATAGCGAACTCGCTCATTACCAGCGCTTGGGGACAAAACTATACGACTATCGGCTGTACGGTAACTAACGAGTCCTTTATATGGAACTCGAAACAGGCGACATATCGACTCAACTATGAATCGATGGGGATGACGTCCGGTATCGCCGTGTTGCAAGCGACCATGGAAGGCAGCACGCTCCACACCTATGCAAACTAGACTCACATCAATTGAGGAAGTTCAATGATCCCAATTCCTGCACGCTCAGACATTATGATCGCTCTCGTTTGGATTCTCGTCGGAGTGCTTATTTGGCGTATCTGCAAATGGGTTAAAAACAAGAAATAGTCGATAAAACGTATATGCCATTTATGCGATGCTTGGGGCCGTTAAATCGGCCCCTATTTCTATAGCTTTTCAAGCAGCAGTCACCCATTTGGAAGTCGCAACGCCATTCATACGATTTCGGCCCTTTAAGCCGCTATCTATTGGTAGGGACTCTTGCTGGTAAGGAGCGCTTACTAGATACAAACCTTGGCAATATATTGGTTTACGCTGCGCTGGTTTCTTTGTATTCAAAGACTGGTTCTAGGAGGTCTTCGATGTTGCAGTGGAGGGCTTTTGCTATGGCCCTTACGCTTGTTACCGAAGCTTCATTGATGTTTCTCTGGCGCTGTTCGTACATTTGGATTGAGCGGAGTGATACGCCCGATTCGTATGCCAGGTCTTGCTGGGTTTTCTTAAGCCTCTTCCTTGCTAGCGCCAGTTTGGTTTGACGAGGTGTTTTCTTCGCTATATCGCAAACAAGACGCGCCACACGCTCCTCTGAGGCTTCGTGCCAGGGGTAATACATATTGCACAGCGCATCGAACGGAACGACATGCAGCAGGTCTTCGAAAGACTCGCCCAGACGCCATTGCAGATATGCCAATATCCAGCCTGTCCAATACTCCGGCGTCTTCTCAAAACGATAGGTGCGGTCCGGTATAGACCCGCTTTGATATCCCGACCTTTCGGCGATAAGTGCGAACAGCTCAACACCTGATTTTCCCGATACGACCCATGCGTTGCCGCGTTCGAACTCGCGAGCTACACCGCTCAGGCAAAAGAGCTCAGCGACCTCGGACCCTTCCGCTCCATAGTCGTTCACGGCATAGTCAAAGCAGTCGCCAAGGTTGTTCATTGCATCCTCAAGGTAGTAGACGGGATATGTCCTACTCGGCCCACAATCCGTTAACTCTTGGATCATTTAAATCAACCCTCCCTGCCATTAAATCCCTAATGTCGATACCTTCGGAATCGAACCCGTTAACCGTATCCAAGTATTTGCGTCGAGCATTCTGCTCTCGCTCAAAACGCTTGGGATAAAACTCAGACCCCAAAGCCTGCTTCCAATCGCAGAATCTAATCGCCGAAAATGCGCACTCGCTCATAAGAGCATATTGGATACCCAAATCACCCAAGCGCATGATACGTTGCAGCTGCCTGAGCGAGATCATGCCGCTGACAAACTGTCTTGCAAGCGAAAAATAGGAGTCGTCGGCGCGATAACCTCGAATTACGTCATAGGGAGAAATATCAATCAGGCAGTTATCCAGCAGATAGCGAAGTCCTTCGCGCGCCAGCGGTGTCGAAACATTGAACTCCCTATTGTTAGCCAAAATCGCAAGCCAATTGAGAATTGAAAACTCCCCGGACTCCAAATCCAAGACTGCGAGACCATCCATATCGAGCTCATATCGATTTGCAATGCCATCAGACTCAGTCCGACATGCCCACTCCATTGCCATTTCCTCATGTGGCGTGCAATAAAACCCACACCCATAGTCATTGAATTGTCTGCATTTATCCAACGACGGATGCTCGACAACAACCTCCGACCCGTGCCAAAGCTCCATATCGACCTCCAAACAAAAATATCACCCCAGTGATAGTGTACCAATAACTATCACTGGGGTGATATAGATAGACAAAAGTTGTTTGACAGTGCGGCATGCCCTAGAGGCAGGCCTCGGCGATGCGCTTTTTGAGTTCGTCGATGCCGGTACCGGTCTGGGAGCTTGTGATGATCACGTTCTCGGCTGGAACGTTGAGCTGCTTTTTGATGGCTGCTGCCTGGCGGGCCTGCTGGGTGCGGCTGAGCTTGTCGGCCTTGGTGAGGCAGACGATAAAGTTGAACTCGTTGCCCTGCAGGTAGTCGATCATGTCATGGTCGAGCTTGCTCGGGTCGTGGCGAATGTCCACCAGCGACACGACCAGGTTAAAGCTGCGCTCCGAGTCGAAGAAGTCGCCGATGAGCTCGGCCCAGCGGTCACGCTCGGCCTTGGAACGACGGGCGAAACCATAACCCGGCAGGTCGACGAAGTGCACGTCGTCAGCCTCAAAGAAGTTGATGTTGCTCGTCTTGCCCGGTGTGCTCGAAACCTTCACCAGGTTCTTGCGGCCAAAAAGCTTGTTCATGATCGACGACTTGCCCACGTTGGAGCGGCCGACGAAGCTCACCTCGGGGCAGGTGGACTCGGGAATCTGCGAAACCTTGCCATAGCTGGCGACGAACTTGGCAAGCTGGTAGTTAATGGAATCGGCCATGGACACTCCTTGGTCGTAGGTTCTTACAAAAGAGCGCGCTAATAGATAGCAGCGATACGGCGGACGATATCGAGCGTAATGTCACTTGCGACACGCGCGTACTCGAACAGATCGAACTCTCGCTCGCAAATTGCATCGTACGCCTCGTCACAATTATCGCTGATAGCGCGCAACACCAGGCAATCGACACCATTTTTGGTTGCGACATGGGCAATTGCCGCGCCCTCCATGCCGACACAATCGGCATGCGTCGCCTCGATAGCGTCGTTGCGCATGGTGGCGCCCGTCACAAAGCGGTTACCCGTGGCAATCGTGCCGACCAGGAACTGCTTGGTGCCCTCGTTCGAAGCGGCTGCATTTTTCGAAGCGTCAACAAACCCACGCTCAGCAAGCACGTCGGCGGCAATATCGACCAGCGCGGGCGTCGAGCCAAACTCCTCGAGCCCCGGTGCGGACTCGGCGATAAGCGCGGTATCGGTATCCAGATAGCGTAGGCGTTTGCCAATGACCACATCGTCGATATGGAGCTTGGGGTTCAAACCGCCCGCAATGCCCGAAAACACAACAGCCTGCGGAGCATACTTGCTAATGAGGTGCTGTGTTGCAGCAGCGGCGTTCACCGTGCCCATGCCCGCCGTTGTGGCGACAACTGTCAGGCCGTCGAGCTCACCGCTCACAACGGTCAAGCCTGCCTCCCGTGCCTCGCAAACGTCGCTCAGCTCTTCCTTAATCTGCATGATCTCTTTTTCGAGCGCACCGATAATCGCGATGGTAGCCATACCATTCCCCAAACCTATACGAAATTCTCAACCAAGGTATGGTACCAGCATTTTGTTTGACCTCGCCAAACGAACACGCTAAGCCAGTGCAGCTCGGATATCATAAAGGGGCAAAAATGGCACGCTAGCCGATGGCGTTTTTGAGTTCGGCGCGGCGCTTTTTCATGCCCGTCATGACAGCGTTGCGCAGCTCGGGCATGCGCGCGGTATCCATCTGGGGCACGCCCTCGAGCTTATAGGGAATGCCCAGTTGCTCGTACTTGACGACACCCATCGTGTGATACGGCAGCATTTCCAGGCCCACCACGTTGTGCCATGGAGCGATGAGGCGACCGAGCTTCTCGCACTCCTCCACCGTGTCGGTAATGCCCGGCACCACCACGTGGCGGATAACGACCTTAATCTTGCGACGCGCGAGCTCATCACCAAACGCCAGAATGCGTGCGGGATCGCAACCGGTCAGCTTTTTATGCTCGACTGGGTCGGCATGCTTAATATCGAGCAGTACCATGTCGGTCTCGTTGAGCACGGCATCGAACTTCTCGGGATGCGCGGGATCGAACGCATAGCCGCAGCTATCCAAGCAGGTGTGCACACGACCATCGTGGTTATTGTGCATGGCGTGGAACAGGTCGGCCAAAAACTCAGGCTGCAGGAGCGGCTCGCCGCCGGACACCGTAATACCACCGCTGCGGTAAAACTCATGGTTACTCTGGAACTCGTCCATAAGGTGCTCGACGGTCACCATCGTGCCGCCGTTAACCGACCAGGTATCGGGGTTGTGGCAATACGCACAGCGCATGGGGCAGCCTTGGACAAACACTACGAAGCGGATGCCGGGTCCGTCGACCGTCCCCATCGTCTCGATCGAATGCACGCGGCCAAGGGCAAACGCAGAGTCCTCGGGACGAGCGTCCACACCCTCAAGCGTCATTTCTGCCATTCGCGCTACCTTGCCTCTCCTTGGATGCAACCAATTAAAATGCCAGAGCCATTCTAGCCCATGTGCTTGCGTTTAAACGTCTCGGGCTAGAATGGCACGTTTTAATCTATCCCCCATCACCATGGCTGGGGTCTACGTCGAGATGTCAGGCTGAAGAACGCTCGCCTGCGGCCTTTACGCTTTAAGCGTGAGCACCGCACCGAAGGCGGTCGGGCCGCAGTGGCTCGAGATGACGCCGCCGACCTGAGTCCAGGTAATGTCCTTAAAGCCCAGGTCGTGCGCATAGACTTCCATGTCGTCGCGCAGCTCCTGGGAAAGGCCTACCGAATACGCCAGGCCAATGTGCGAGTAGTCGATCTCGCCCTTCGCAACCATGTGGTCAATAAAGGCGCGGGCGCACTTGAGCATAGAGCCGCGGAACTTCTTGGTCGCCACGAACTTGCCGCCCGTCACCTCAATGCAGGGCTTAATCTTGAGCAGATGTGCGCCAAGGAATGCGACGTTGGACAAGCGACCGCCCGCCTTAAGGAAGGCAAGATCGGTAGGAACAAAGCCCAGCAGCACGCGGTCCATGACGGAGTTCGCGAAGGCGAAGATCTCGTCGACGGTGGCATCGGGGTGAGCCTCGATGTATTTGGCGGTCTCGACGACAACAAGCGACTGGCCCACCGAGACAAAACGCGTGTCCATGGAGTAGACGTAGTCGCGACCCTTGGCGGCGATCTTCGATGATTGATGCGAGCAGGTCGTGGCCTCGGAATATGCAAGATGCAGAATGGTCGCGTCGGGTTGCTCGGCATGGATGCGGTCGTACACATGCGCAAAATCTGCCGGCGCACAGCCGCTGGTCTTGGGCATCACGCCAAACTCGTTGCAGCGCGAATAAATCTCGAGCGGATCGATCGAGCCGTCCTCGACGGTCTCGTCACCAATCGTGACATGCATAGGCACGCGCACGATGCCGTAGCGCTCGCAGAGCTCTGGCGTCACATCCGAACCAGATTCAACCACGATTATGTACTTGCCCATTATTATCACGACCCATCTCGACGTTGGCTTTTTAATATGTGACACACGCCCGCCGTCCTGCTACAGAACGACCCCCAAGCGCCAAAGAGACGCCGCCCTTTGCACATAACAAAGGACAGCGTCTCCCTGGAAAACTCCGTGCTTATCTGAGATTCTACACGGTTTATTAAGGAGTGTTACTTATTCCGCAAACGGTCACTATATGCGGTAAGCGGTAGTTGGCCGCGACAACTGCGACACATTCCGTCCAGCAAATCCAATCGTGCTCCACGCACGGTTAATGCACGAGGCGGTAGAAATTCATCGATGCCGCACCCTCGGCGTGCAGCTCCATCGCCGGAACCGCCGGCGAATAGGTACGGCTCGTAAGTGCCGCCTCGCCACCGTTGGCAAAAATCTCGACCATCGTAGTGTCCGAAAGCACGCGCAGGTCGCGAAGCTCGCTGAGCTCGATCGACCTCTGGTCGCGCCCATAGCCTTCGTCACCCATGTCGAGGGTAAGCATCCCGTCCGCATAACGCACAAAGACACCCTTGCGGATTTCGAGCTCGGCCATCTTGGCGCCCTCACAGGAAACCACAAGATCAAACAGGCGGCCCGGCTCCTCAACGGTTTCACCGCCTGTCGCGCGAACGCAGTCACCGCGCATCCTCTCAATCTCGTGCGCCGGCTGCTGGCAGAGCTTACCATCGCGTATGCTCAGCTCTCTCGGCACCGTCAACGCGCACTGCCATCCGCGCGCCACCGTCGGGTTTTCTGCCGTCGCGTCGGGGCAACCCGACCATCCGATCATCAAACGCCGGCCTGCAGCATCCTCAAAGGACTGCGGAGCATAGAAATCAAAACCGGCATCGACCATCGGGGGCATGCCCTGCCTGACGATTTTAAAGCTCGGCGCCTCCCAATCGGCCTCGATGGGGAACCACACGCACTGATGCGGATTGCGGTAACGCCAACCATCGGCAGGCACACCCTGCGGACAGCAAACGAGAATAAGCTCGCCATCGAGCTCAAACAGATCGGGGCACTCCCACATAAAGCCAAACTTCTCGCCCAACTCAATGCGCGTCGCATAGCTCCAGTCCTCAAGATTGCGCGAGGTATAGACAAGCACGCAGCCACGGTCATCTTTCGTACGAGCGCCCAGAACCATGTAGTAGATACCATCGTGCTCAAGGATCTTGGGGTCGCGCACGTGCGTACCGATATCGTCGGGGTAATCGACCGGTCCAACAGCTATGCACTTCTCGCCCAATTCGTCGGGATTCTCGGCAACCATATGAATCTGGTTTTGCTCACGGCCCGTCAACACGTAGTCGTAATCATCGCGGTCAAAATGCTTAACGTTGCCGGTATAGAAGTAGTGAATCTTGCCATCACGTACAAAGGCAGAACCAGAATACGCTCCACTCGAATCCAAATCGGAATCGGGGAACAGCACGGGGCCGTGATTCTCGTACGTCACAAAATCCTTTGTCGTCAGATGGTTCCAAAGCACTGGACCGCCATGCGCAGCATCGAACGGATCGTATTGATGATAGATGTGATACGTATCACCAATCTGAACCAAACCATTGGGGTCGTTGAGCCAGCCAAGCTCAGGCTCCACATGGAACAAAAGCCTATCGGGGTCGGACGCGATGCGAGCCGCCGTCTCATCCTGTCCGGCACGCCACTGCTCATAGTCCGCACGCATCACCTTGTTTTTTTGATTAAACATCGCCATTGACCTTCTCGTCTATAGGAAAGGACGCTCGACTCACACGAGCCGAACGCCCTTCCCCAAATGGACTTATCCGCACATTACGCTGAACGGCTCAACTAGAAGCTAACGTCGAAGCCAGCGCCAGCGCCCTCTTCATCGGTGGTCGGCACGCCCTTTGCCTTGTTGTAGGCAAAGATCAAGACGATCGGCACGATGAAGGCGATGAGATTGCCAGCCACATACCACACGAGAGTCTCGGGTGTGACGATGAGCAGGCCAAGCACACCGGTCAGACCCTGACCGATGGCGCGCACCTCAAAGAGCTTCACGAAGGCACCGCCGCAGCCTGCACCGATGCATGCGCAGATGAACGGGATGATCGAGTAGCGCATGTTTGCAGCGAAGATAGCGGGCTCGGAGATTCCGACCAGCGTCGGGATAAAGGACGACATGCAGATGTTGCGCTCTTTGGAATGCTTCTTGTGAATGAGGTACATGCCGATGGCGCCGCCACCCTGGGCGATGATGGAAACCGACCAGATGGCCTGGATGTAGTTGAAGCCAGTCGTGGCAACGAGGTTTGCCTCGATACCCTGGATGAACTGATGCGTACCGGTAACGACAAGCGGCTGCAGGAACGCGGCGAAGACAAAGGCACCAAAGACGCCCATCCTGTTGTACAGGATATCGATTACGCCGGCGAGGACGTCGCCGATCAGGTTGCCGAGCGGGCCGAACACGGTGAACAGGGCGACGTTAGCAAGAATCAGGGTAACGGTCGGGACAAAGACGAACGAGACGACCTCGGGGATGTACTTCTGGGCAATCTTCTCGACCTTGGCCATAAACCAGGCAGTCAGGATTGCAGGGAACACGCCGCCCTGGAAAGCAACCATGGGAATGGAGAGCGGACCAAAGTTCCAGTACTCAGCACCCGTCGGGTCCATAACGAACGTGTTACGGTTCATAAGGCTCGGGTGAACCATGACGATACCGACGAGGATGCCCAGGATCGGGTTACCGCCAAAACGCTTGACCGCGCTGTACATAACCAGGACAGGCAGGTAGTCAAACGTGGTGGCGATAATGGCAAAGAAGCTTGCGAGGTTCTTGAGGAACTCGCTGTGGTCGGCAAGGCTGCCCTCCATGCCAAAGAGGCCGTTGGCAACGATCAGCGACTTAAGGCCGATGATGATAGCAGCGCCGACGAAAGCGGGAATGATGGGGATAAAGATGTCCGAGAATACCTTGAGGACCGAGAAGAACTTGCCCTTCTTGTCCGCCTCGGCGCCCTTGACCTCGGAAGCGCTGATCTCCTTAACGCCCGTCAGAGCCATAAACTCATCGTAGACCTTGTTGACGGTACCGGTACCGAAGATGATCATGAGCTGGCCGCTGTTGTACAGCACGCCCTTGACGCCATCGATGTTCTCGAGCTCGGCCTTGTTGTACTTGCTCGTATCCTTGAGCACCAGACGCAGACGCGTAACGCAATGCGTGGCGCCCTCGATGTTCTCCAGACCGCCGACGTTATCGACGACTTGCTGAGACACTACTTTGTAGTCCATGTTCCTCTCCATTCCTTTACGAAATCATAAGACGTTTTGATGCCATTACAGAGACGCGATCGTTGCATTTGCGCACTTAAGCGTACCGTCGGTGACCGTCAGCGCCACACCCTGGCCCTGCTTATTGCAGAATCGAGCGTTAAGCGCAACATCATCGACAAAGATGGTCGCGATATCGTCGTCAACGACCAGGCGCACATGATGAGTGCCCTCGCCCTTAAAGAACAACGGACGCTCGAGGCCCATGTTGTTGACCTGGAACCACGGATACTGGGGGGCCGCCGTAAACTCGAGCTTGCCCTCACGCAGGTTGGCGCGGAACTCATAGGCAAGACCGGACTCGGCGTCCTCGGCAAGCTTCACCGAGAAGCCGGCAGCGTCACCGGCGAGCTCGATGTCGGCGTCGAGCATATAGGTGGAACCGGCATCCGCGGCGAGCACCTGCTCGACCTTGCCCGACTCGCAGGAGAGCTCAAAGGCCTCGACTGCCTTAGCCTCGCCAAAGGCGCCAAGCATGCTGTCAGGAAGCTTGGTGCCGAGCGTTCCGTCGGCACGCTGAACGATCTCGAGGGGCATAAAGGTGCCACCCCACAGGTAAGAGCTGGGGTCGCCGCCCTCGTCACGCGTAGGAACCCAACCAAAGAGAACGCGGCGCTCGCCGTCAAATGCGGTACGCGCGGCATAGTACGCGCGGCCATCGAAGGAATCGTCCGCAGGAGTGATCCAAGGACCGTTGATAGAGCGAGACATGCGATAACGGGTCTTGTTGCCATCACTGTACTCGGAGAACACCAGATACCACCAGTCGCCCATCTTAAAGAGATCAGGCATCTCGAACATGGTGTACAGGCCCGGATTCCACCAGTCGCCTTGGAACTCCCAGGTATCCAGGTCCTTGGAGGTGAACTTGACCAGACGACCGGTCATCAGACGCTTGTCCTCGCCCACACGCGTGCCGAGGATGAGCATGTACTCTTCGTTCTCCTCATCCCACAGCACAAAGGGATCGCGCCAGTTGCGGTCATCGTAACCCTCCTGGGGCGGAAGCAGCGTCTCGGCGATGTTCTTCTCCCACTTGACGGCGTCGTCACTCGTTGCGTGAAGAAGAACCTGCTTCATCAAGCGTGCCTTGACCTTATCGCGATTGCAACCAGTGTAGAGCGCATGGTACTTGTCGCCCACCTTAAACACCGTGCCGGCATAAACATACTGGTCGACTTCCTCGTCGCCGCCACGCTCAAGGCTCTCGCCAAAGTCTTTGTAATTGACGAAGTCCTTGGTTGTCGCGAGTGCCCAGCCAAACGGCTCTCCGAAAGGTCCGGGGTTTCGCGTGTCACGCTGATGATAGAGATAGAACGTGCCGTCCTCGCCGTACGGCATGATGTCGCCTACCCAAATTCCCTCAGGCTGGTAATACACCTTGTGCATCCGAGACTTCCTTTCCACGACATACTAACTCGGTACAATGGCAAGATATGTCAATCGTTTTCATATGTCAAACGTTTTCACACCAATACGTCTTTTCGCAGTTCCAGTCGTCGGCAAACGGTTGACATATGCCGGCGAACGGTCATCAGAGGTGTTTGAGGAATTCTTTTGGCACGGGATGAACTACGCGGTTTTACCCTCAATGAGTTCAACGGGGAGCTTGATATTCGATTCGGGCTTTTCGCCGTTAATAAGAGCAATGATGGATTGCGCCGCGAGCTCTCCGATGCGATCGATATCTTGGCGTACGGTTGTTAAGTCAGGCATAAACGTCATAGTGCGGCGGGCACCATCCGCGCCCACGACCTTAATATCGCCCGGAGCGCTCAAGCCGCGCTGCTTCATCACGTTGAGACAGATGGCCGCCATCGTATCGTCTCCCGCAAAGATGCCGTCAATATCGGGGTTCTCATCGAGGATCTTCGCAACGACCGCGCCCTTTTCGTCGTCGGGCTTAACGAACTCGACCTCACGGACAAGCGCGGACAAACCGGCCTGCTCAACAACATCGAGGTAGGCATCGGTACGCTTATTGGCAGGCATGCGCATGCGGCTATTGCTGCGCAGGCACAGGATACGCCTGCAGCCGTCATCAATCAGACGGCGCGTGGCGAGCTCGCCAATGCCATAGCTGTCACTTGCAATCTGGACAGAGCCCTCGCCAAGATCGCAGTCGATGCCAACCAGGCTCAAGCCCATCTCGGCATATGCCTCGGCACCGATATTGAGGGAGTTGACGATGACGCCGTCGACCATATTGCGGCGGAGCATGTCAATATAGGAACGCTCAAGATCGGGTCGATTGGCGCTGTTGCACAGCAACATCTTAAAGCCGTTTTCCGCTAACGTGCGCTCGACCGCCTGCACAACCTGAGCATGGAACGGGCTGCTCACAAAGGGAACGATCATACCGATAAGATTCAGGCGACCGTTGAGCATGGCACGGGCGATATCGTTGGGCGTATAGTTGATGCGCTCCATCGCGGCATGGACCTTATCGCGGGTCTCTTGGCTAATATAGCCGCGATTATTAAGCACGCGAGATACCGTAGTAGGCGAAACCCCCGCCACCGCTGCAACTTCCTTGATGCCAGGCTTAGCAGAATCCTTAGAACGAGCGCCCTCGCGAGCCATAGCACCCTCCCCCATCAACATGTCAAACGTTTACATACGAACAAAGCATACCCCAACAACAGCGGGAAGACGGTAACAGCACAAGTAAGTAAACGACTCATCCAAATAATTAGGAGAGTTCCGCCTAAAGGGTGACTACACAGGACCCCCGCCGGGCCGCTTTGGGTTACTTTCCAAAACATTTCCGCAGGACGCAAAGGGCTCCGCCGCGCGAAGCGCGCAGCGGAGCCCTTTGCATGTCCGAGGACGTTTTGGAAAGTAACCCAAAGCGGCCCGGCGATCCTGCGGGAGTTAAATCCCTTTAGAACTTGTCGTGGAAGGTACGCGAAATGACCTCGTCCTGCTGCTCCTTGGTGAGCGTGTGGAAGTTCACGGCATAGCCGGAAACGCGGATGGTCAGCTGCGGGTACTTCTCGGGGTGAGCCTGAGCGTCAAGCAGCGTCTCACGGTTGAAGACGTTGATGTTCAGGTGGTGGCCACCCTTCTCGGCGTAAGCGTCGAGCATGTGGACCAGGTTATCGGCCTGAGTCTCGGAAACTTCAGAAACCTTCATAATGTGTCTCCTTCGATTGATAGGCGCCGGCCGAGACCGGCGCGCTAATCAGTAATCGTTATTGTTAGTATAGCACTAACAATAGTTACTCGCCCAGCTGATCAAGGTCGATATCGCCAAAGAACACCTGGTCCTCCTTGCCGAGCGCACTCGGGATGATAGAGAAGGTGTTGGAGATGCCGTCCTGAGCATCGCGGAACGGGAGCTTGGAAACCGAAGACAGCGAAGCGATGGCGCCGTGGCTATCGCGCTTGTGCATGGGGTTAGCACCCGGGGCGAACGGCTGGCCAGCCTTGCGGCCGTCGGGCGTGGAGCCGGTCTTCTTACCGTACACGACGTTGGAGGTAATGGTCAGAACCGAGGTCGTGGGCACGGAGTTGCGGTAGGTGTCGTTCATGCGGATGTACTCCATGAACTGGTGCACAACGTCGTGAGCGATCTGGTCGACGCGGTCGTCGTCGTTACCGTACTTGGGGAAATCGCCCTCGGTCTCGAAGTCGACGATGATGCCGTTCTCGTCACGGACGGGGTGGACCTTGGCGTACTTGATGGCGGACAGGGAGTCAGCCACGACGGAAAGGCCAGCGATGCCCGTAGCGAACCAGCGGTGCACGTGCTTGTCGTGCAGAGCCATCTGGATGCGCTCGTAGCAATACTTGTCGTGCATGTAGTGAATGATGTTCAGCGAGTTGACGTACACGCCAGCGAGCCACTTCATCATGTCGTTGTACTTGGCCACAACGTCGTCGTAATCGAGCGTATCGCCCTCGACGGCGCGGTACTTGGGGCCGACCTGCTTCTTGGAGACCTCGTCAACACCGCCGTTGAGTGCATACAGCAGGCACTTAGCCAGGTTGGCGCGAGCGCCGAAGAACTGCATCTCCTTGCCAATGCGCATGGAGGACACGCAGCAGGCGATGCCGTAGTCGTCGCCGTGGTAAACGCGCATGAGGTCGTCGTTCTCGTACTGGATCGAGGAGCTGGCGACAGAAGTCTTGGCGCAGAACTTCTTGAAGTTCTCGGGCAGACGGGTCGACCACAGAACGGTCATGTTGGGCTCGGGGCTGGTGCCCATGTTCTCGAGCGTGTGCAGGTAGCGGTAGCTCATCTTGGTAACGAGCGTACGGCCGTCAACACCCATGCCGCCGATGGACTCGGTGACCCACTGCGGATCGCCGGTAAACAGGGCCTGGTACTCGGGGGTACGGGCAAACTTGACCATGCGGAGCTTCATGATGAAGTGATCCACGAACTCCTGGATCTGCTCCTCGGTGAAGGTACCGTTGGCAAGGTCGCGCTCAGCGTAGATGTCGATGAACGTAGAGGTACGGCCGATGGACATAGCGGCGCCGTTCTGCTCCTTGACGGCAGCGAGGTAGGCGAAGTACATCCACTGGATGGCCTCCTGCGTGTTGGTAGCAGGGTTGGAAATGTCGAAACCATAGGTCTCGGCCATCATCTTGAGCTCGCCGAGGGCGCGGATCTGCTCCTGCAGCTCCTCGCGATCGCGGATGTTGTCGGCGGTCATGACCGTCGGGGTGGAAGCCTTCTGGGCCTCCTTGTCCTTGATCAGGTAGTCGACGCCGTACAGGGCAACACGACGGTAGTCGCCGATGATGCGGCCGCGGCCATAGCCATCGGGCAGACCGGTGATGATGTGAGCCGAGCGGCAAGCACGCATCTCGGGGGTGTAGACATCGAAGACGCCAGCGTTGTGGGTCTTGCGCTCGAAGGTGTAGCGCTCGACAACGTTCTCGTCGACCTTGTAGCCGTGCTGGCTGGCAGCCTGGCAAGCGATGCGGATACCACCGTTGACGTGCAGCGCGCGCTTGAGCGGCTTGTCGGTCTGGAGGCCAACAATGGTCTCCTTGTCGCGATGGGCATTATCGATGTAGCCAGCGGGGTGGCTCACGATACCCGTGACGGTCTTGGTGTCCATATCGAGGACACCACCCTGCTCGCGTTCCTTAAGCAGCAGGTCGAGAACCTCGCCCCACAGCTCCTTGGTACGCTCGGTCGGACCTACGAGGAACGACTCATCGCCCTCGTAGGGGGTGTAGTTCTTCTGGATGAAGTCTCGGACGTCAACCTCTCCCGTCCAGATACCTTCCTTGAAGCCTTCCCATGCCTCCTGCATTGTGTAACCACGCTCCTAGTTACGTGTAATGCGGCGCTCTCTCACACCGCTGCTTATTGAATTCTTGAATGTTCGGCTTGCACTACCGGCTTCTTCCGTTCTTCACCACACGTTGGTGCAGGAAAAACGTTTGTCCACCTTGGAACTACAACCCAAAACCCAAGATTTCACCCGTCTGAGAAGGATAACATAGCGACCCTCTCCATCTGGGCTGTTATATGTTTCTTTTTTTATATCATAAAGGCGTTTTTTACAAACCCGCAGGAAATGCGAGCGCGAACAACTACCGTTCACCGATTTGTATGGTATTTTTCCTTGCCTTTGTACGACGTTCGCTCTAGCTGTTATGCCAGCTTTAGCAGGGTAAAGTGTCCCAGAGACCCTACAGAAACTGCAGGTCGGCCACGGGATCCCCCGTGGCCGCCCTGTGGCGTAGCTAGTTTTTAGCTTTGATTGCCGCTTGGCATTAGGCGGCTGCAGCGGCCTTGTCGGTCGTTGCCTTGCTGTTGCCCTGGCCCTCAAAATGCTTGTAGCACCAGCTGGTGACCAGCAGGGTCAAAATAGCCGTCACGATTGCGCAGGCAGCAACCTGTGCCGTAGCCGTCGCGAGCACGGCGCCACCGTACATGGCCCCGTTGACGCTTGCCATGGCAGCAGGCGTGGCCACATTGGCTCCGGCGCAGCTCGAAATGGCCGCACCTGCGACACCCGTACCACCCGTGAGCTTATCGACCGCGATGACGGGAATTGCAAAGACCACCGAGCAGATCACGCCGAGCAGAATGCCGGGAAGACCGCCATTAATGAGCTGGCCAAAGGTCATGGTCGAGCCCATGGCAAAGAAGACGAGCACGATGATGGCGGAAAGTGCCGGTGCCATCATCTTCTTAAAGCTCGGGAAGAGGTTGCCCAGAATAATGCCGACGACGATCGGCAGGATGGCGCCCACGAGCGACCAGCCGATCGGGGCCTGACCGGCAGCGCCGAGCACGATCATCGTGACCGGAGGGCCGACAACGAGCGTGGTGATTGCGACAGCACCACGCTCGGCCTCATTGCCCATGGTGCCCATCAGACCAGCGTACATAGCGTTGTTGGCGCCGGTGCAAGCCGCCAGCATCACCATGGCAGAGATACCAAACAGGTTGTCGTTGAACACATACAGGATGAGCAGCGACACGGCAACGACCACGATCTGCTTGACGGCGATGATGATGGCGCCGCGTGCAGCGGCGGCAGGAGCACTCTTAAACGAAATCGTCGTACCGACGATGAGCAAAAAAGCGCCCACGAGCGGGCCCGCGCCCTGCTGGGTCATGCCAAGCGTAAAGCTGCCGAGCGTTTTGAACAGGTCAGGGAATAGCGTGTTGAGCAGGCAGCCCAGCAAAAGCGGCACCAAAATATTGGCACCCGGGATGGAGGACATCTTAAAGAACGGCTCCTTTGCCGCCGGCGCCTCCACCGCAGTCGATTCACTCATATATATCTCCTTTGGATGCATGCGAATCGTAGCCGCACGCGCCTATGTCAGAAAGAAGGCGACGGTCCCGAGTCGCAGGAGCCGTCGCCGAATAATCGTCGCGGGGTATTACCCGTCCAGGACGATGCCGCCGTCGCAGTCACCGATCTCGCCGTTCACGAAGCTGGCGAGATCGGAAGCGAAGAACAGCACCATCTGCGCAGGCTCGCTGGCCTGGGCGGCGCGGCCCAGAGGAATACCGTTGATGATGCGCTGAGAGTTCTCGTCAGAGAGAATCGAGGTCATATCAGTAAGGGTGAGCGACGGGCACACGGCGTTGCAGCGAACGCCAAACTTGCCGCCTTCCTTGGCGACTGCCTTGGTTAGACCGTTAACACCGGCCTTGGAGCTCGCGTAGGCCGCGGTGCCGAGCAGGCCACCGCCGATCTTGCCAGCAACGGAACTCACGTTGACGATAGTACCGGCATGGGCCGCCTTAAAGTGCGGGTACACGGCGTTCATCATGGTAAAGGTGCCGTTGAGGTTGATGTCGATGGTGCGACGCCACTCGGTGTCATCGATCTCATCGAACTTCTTGGTGCTGATGACGCCAGCGCAGTTGATCAGGATGTTGGTTTGCGGCAGGTCCGTAAAAATCTGCTCGACAGTCTCGCGCGCCTTGGGTGCATCGGCGACATCGAGCTGATAGAACTTGTTGCCCTCGCCAAGCTCGGCCACCGCGGCCTCGCCCTTAGCAGCGTTCCTTGCGATGAGCGCGACATGTCCGCCGCCCGCGACGATGCCCTTGGCGATCTCGAGGCCAATGCCCTGAGTGCCGCCCGTGACAATCGCGGTCTTGCCCGTGAAGTCAAATGCCATGACTCCATCCCCCTTTATATAAGGTGTCTCCTCGCGGGAAGTTGGAGCATCGCACGTGGCGATTATATGAGTCCCAGTCGTCATGGTGGTGACAACCCCTCGCCTAACCGCGTGCATCATAGTTCTTTAAAACGCTTCAGCAATTGAATGATTTTAAGTCTTTATGCGCTCTTTATATTGCCACTGTATGCGGCCCGCGTATGAGGGTATCATCTTCCACCGAAAATAGTTTCTAGTGTTAGGGGTTTTCGGTGGAAGATACCGATTTCCATGAGCTTGGGCGTCAGCTCTTTACCGAGTTTGGCAGCATGCACCAGCGCGTTTCGCGCTTTGCCGACCAGGCTCTGGGTGGCGAGATGGCCGTCATGCGCGCCCTCATGCGCGCCGGCGGCTCGCTCACGCCGAGCGAACTCGCCGATCGTGCCTGGGTCTCGAGCGCCCGCATCGCCAATATCCTGCGCGCCCTCGAGGCCAAGGGCTGGGTCGAGCGCGAGCACTCAAAGACCGACCGTCGTCGCGTACACGTCACGGTGACCGACAAAGGATTCCAGGTTATCGAAATCAAACGTCGGGAATTCGAGGACCGCACCGCGGCCTTCCTCGAGGAGCTTGGCGAAACAGATACCCAAGAGATGGTGCGCCTTCTTAGACGTGCCAACGAAATTATCGACCGCAATCAAGAAAGGAGAGATGCCGAGTGAGGATTCTCAAGCTCTTTAAAAAGCATGTCCTGGCACTGTTCGCAGCGATCGTACTTATCGTAATCAGCTGCAACGCCGATCTGGCGCTGCCTACCTATATGAGCGACATCGTCGACGTGGGCGTGCAGCAAGGCGGCATCGCCTCGCCCGTGCCCGACACCATTCGCGCCGAATCGCTCGACGACCTCGAACTCTTTATGAGCACCAAGGACGCCAAAGCTGTGGAGGCCGTGTTTAGCAAGGCTGACAAAAACGGTATTCGAACTTACAAGGGCACCGAGGAAGAGCGTGCCGATGGAGGCAAGATTGCCGACATTATGAGCCTGCCCGAGACTGTCGTCCTTTCGCTCAACCAGGGCATCGACGCCAACTCCATGGGCGACATGACTGGCACGTCCGGCGAGAAAGACAGCGACGCCGCTCAGGCCATGCCCACCCCCGAGCAGATGGCGGCGATGACGCCCGAGCAGCTCGCCGAGATGCAGCAGAAGGCCGCAGCGGCGCAGAACATGCAAAAGCAGATTGATGCCGACGGTGGTAAGATCACCATGAAGGGCCTGCGTCTAGGCGTTGAAGGCGGCCTAATCGACCAGGGCAAGCTCGTCGAGGGCGCCAACGATATGGCGGACAAAATGGGCTCCATGTCGGGCTCCATCGTGACCCAACGCGCCGTGAGCTATGTGCAGGACGAGTACAAGGCGCAGGGCATCGACCCCGCCGACGTGCAGAACGCCTACCTGAGCCGCATGGCGACCACGATGTTTGGTCTGTGCCTCGTGTCGCTGGTCGCCACCATCCTGACCGGCGCCGTGGCTTCGCGCACCGCCTGCTCCATTGCCCGCGACCTGCGCCGCGAAACCTTCAACAAGGTTATGCACTTCTCGCCGGCCGAGGTGGGCAAGTTTAGTCAGGCCTCGCTCATCACTCGCTGCACCAACGACATTCAGCAGATTCAGATGGCCGCAACCCTGTTTATCCGCATGTGCCTGATGGCCCCCGTCATGGGCATCGTCGCCGTCATGCGCGTCCTGGCCAACCACACCGGCCTGGAGTGGACCATCGCCGTGGCCATCATCGCGGTCTCTGCCGTCGTCGGCGTGCTCATGGGCCTCACCATGCCCAAGTTCAAAAAGATGCAGGGCTTTGTGGACCGCGTGAGCCTTACCGCCCGCGAACTGCTCGATGGCCTTATGCCCATCCGCTCGTTCAACCGCGAGGAGCATGAGCTCGAGCGTTTTGACACGGCTTCGCTCGACCTGATGACCACGCAGCTCTACACCAACCGCGCCATGAGCTTTATGATGCCGCTCATGATGCTGGTCATGAATTGCATCACCGTGCTTATCGTCTGGTTTGGCGCGCAGGGCGTGTCCGACGGCGTGATGCAGGTCGGCAACATGATGGCGTTTATCTCCTACACCATGCAGATCGTCATGGCGTTTATGATCCTCACCATGGTTTCGGTCATCCTGCCCCGCGCCGAGGTCGCAGCCGAGCGCGTAGAAGAGGTCATCACTTGCCCCACGAGCATCAACGACCCTGCCTCGCCCAAACTGCCTGCGACCAGCGCGCCGCGCGGTGAGCTGTGCTTCCGCGACGTGAGCTTCCAGTATCCCGATGCCCGCGCCGATGTCATCAGCGGCGTGAACTTCACCACGCATGCCGGTCAGATGCTCGGCATCATTGGCTCCACGGGCTCGGGCAAATCTACGCTCGTGCAGCTGATCCCGCGCTTATACGACGTCACGGGCGGCAGCATTTCGCTCGACGGCATCGACGTGCGCGACATGACCCTTTCCGAGCTTCGCCGCCGCATTGGTTACATCCCGCAGCAGGGTCGCCTGTTCTCGGGCACCGTCGAGAGCAACCTCAAGTTTGCCGGCGACATGGTGAGCGATGATGACATGCACCGGGCGGCACGCATCGCCCAGGCCGAGGACTTTATCGCCGAGCGCGAGGGCGGCTACGACTCCCCCATCAGCCAGGGCGGTTCCAATGTTTCGGGCGGTCAGCGCCAGCGTCTGGCCATCGCCCGCGCGTTGGCCAAAAAGCCCGAGGTCGTGGTGTTCGATGACTCGTTTAGCGCCCTCGACTACAAGACCGACGCGCGTCTGCGCGAAGAGCTGGCCAAAAACGTTACCGACGCCGCACTCGTGGTCGTGGCCCAGCGCATCGCGACCATCATGCACGCCGATCAAATCATCGTGCTCGACGACGGCCACGTAGTGGGCACCGGCACGCACGAGGAGCTGCTGCGCAGCTGCCCGGCGTACCTGGAGATCGCACAGTCGCAGCTTTCCGCCGAGGAGCTGGGGCTTACCCAAGAAGAAATTGCAGCCGTCATGGAAGGAGGCGAGCGCTGATGGCAGACGAGACCAAGACTCAGATTCCCAAGCCCACCCGTCAGCGTGGTCCCATGGGCCGCATGCGTCGCGGCGAAAAGGCCAAGGACTTTAAGGGCACCATGAGGCAGCTGCTCGGCTATATCGGCCAGCACAAGATTGCCGTGTTTGCCGCCGTCGCCTTTGCCGTGTGCTCGGTCATCTTTAACATTGTGGGACCCAAGGTGCTCGGCCAGGTTACGACCAAGCTGTTCGAAGGCCTGGTCTCCAAGGTCAACGGCACCGGCGACGTCGACTTTAACTGGATCGCCAAGACGCTCGGCTTTTTGCTCTGCCTGTATCTGGCAAGCTCTGTTTGCAGCCTCATCCAAGGCTGGCTCATGACCGGCGTCACGCAAAAGATTTGCTACCGCATGCGCAAGGAGATCGCCGCCAAGATCGCTGTCGTTCCGATGAGCTACTTTAACGGACACAGCAAGGGCGACGTGCTCAGCCGCATCACCAACGACGTCGATACGCTGGGTCAGTCGCTCAACCAGAGCGTGACACAGCTCATCACGTCGGTGACGCAGATTATCGGCGTGCTCGTCATGATGCTTTCGATCAGCCTACCGCTTACCGGCGTCACCGTGCTCACGCTGCCGGCCGCCGCGATTATCCTGACCGTGATGATTCACTTCTCGCAGCCGTACTTCCGCGAGCAACAGCAAGTCCTTGGCACCGTCAACGGCATTATCGAGGAGGACTTTGCCGGCCAGAACGTCATCCAGGTGTTCGACCGCGCCGAGGCCTCGATCGAGGAGTTCGACCGTCAAAACGACCGTCTCTTTATTAGCGGCTGGCGCTCGCAGTTCCTGTCGGGCCTGATGATGCCGCTTATGAGCCTGGTGGGCAACATGGGCTACGTGGGCGTCGTCGTGGTGGGCGCGCAGCTCGCGCTGACCGGCAATGCCACGCCCGGCGACATCCAGAGCTTTATCCAGTACGTTCGCAACTTTACCCAACCCGTGCAGCAGCTGGGCAACGTGAGCAACACGATGCAGTCGATGGCCGCCGCCACCGAGCGCGTCTTTGAGTTCCTGGCCGCGCCCGAGGAAGAGCAGAAGGCCGACGCGCAGATTCCCGAGAAGCGCCCCGGCCACGTGGAGTTTGACCATGTCAAGTTTGGCTACACGCCCGACAAGACCATCATCCACGACTTTAGCTGCGAGGCACAGCCCGGCCAGACCATCGCCATCGTCGGTCCCACCGGCGCCGGCAAGACCACGCTCATCAAGCTGCTGCAGCGCTTCTACGACGTGGACGGCGGTTCGCTGCGCGTCGAGGGTGTCGACGTGCGCGACTGGGACCGCGCGGCACTGCGCGGCGAGTTTGCCATGGTACTGCAGGATACCTGGCTGTTTAACGGCACCATCCGCGAGAACATCCGCTACGGACGCCCCGATGCGAGCGATGCCGAGGTCGAGGCCGCCGCTCGTGCTGCGCGCTGCGACCACTTTATCCATACGCTCGCCGGCGGCTACGACTTTATGATCAACGAGGAGGGTACCAACCTCTCGCAGGGTCAGCGCCAGCTCGTGACCATCGCCCGCGCCATTTTGGCCGACCGTCCGGCGCTGATTCTGGACGAGGCGACCTCCAACGTTGACACTCGTACCGAGGAGCTTATTCAGCGTGCCATGGATGCGCTAATGCAAGGCCGCACGAGCTTTGTCATCGCGCACCGCCTGTCCACGATCCGCAACGCCGACGTGATCCTAGTAATCCGCGACGGCGACATCGTCGAGAAGGGCACGCACGACGAGTTGCTCGCCCAGGGCGGCTTCTACGCCGACCTGTACAACTCGCAGTTCGACGAGGCGGCGTAACAACCGGCGGCAAACAACCGCAATGCCCAGAAAACGGGGGCGCAGGACAACCTGCGCCCCCGTTTTTGCTCTGCGGCCCTCAAACCGTCTCCCCTGGGACCTGATTGGCAGCCCCTTCGAGGCCCCGTGGGCAAAAAAGGGCAAATATGAGTACTGTTACCTTTTTAGTAACAGCCAAAACAGCCCCAAATGCCGTTTTCACGGCTTACACGCGTCCCTAAATTGATCAAACAGCCCTATAGCGGACTTATATGTGTTTGCGTTAATAAACATATTTTGCTGTTATGTCTATTATTTTGCGAAGGCAATATGATACTAAGATAGCAACCGTACTCATATTTGGCATTTTTTGCCCACAGGGTATTTCCTGGGGAACTGACAACAGCCTTAGGGTCCCGCGCGGCGCCGCTCCCTCCCGGCATTCGCCGACGTTTGCCCAGATAAAACCTGCCAAAATAAACCTGTCTCTTTTTGGTAGGTTTCGGGGTGACAAGGGCTTGCACTTTAGCGTGCGACAGCGGATAATGCCGAGCATTCGACAATACGCTTATTGCTCTTTCTATAGATTGAGGAGACCCCTATGGCCATGGAATTCAAACGCAGGCTGCCGATCCCCATGGAGATCCGCAAGGAAATGCCACTTTCTGCCGAGCTTACCGCCAAAAAGCAGGCATTTGACGCCGAGGTCGCCAAAGTCTTTACCGGCGAGGACGCACGTAAGGTGCTCATCATCGGCCCGTGCTCTGCCGACCGCGAGGATTCGGTGCTCGAGTATATGAACCGACTGGCCAAGACCGCCGAAGAGGTCAAGGACAAGCTCATCATCATTCCGCGCGTCTACACCAACAAGCCGCGCACCAAGGGCACCGGCTACAAGGGCCTGCTGCACAACCCCAACCCCGAGGCTCCCGACGACCTGCTCGAGGGCGTCAAGGCCATCCGCCACATGCACCTGCGCGTTATTGAGGAAACGGGCTTCTTTACCGCCGATGAGATGCTCTACCCGTCCAACTACCAATACCTCGTCGACCTGCTGAGCTATGTTGCCGTGGGCGCACGCTCGGTCGAGAACCAGGAGCATCGCCTGGTGTCGAGCGGCATTTCGGTACCCGTCGGCATGAAGAATCCCACTGCCGGCTCTACCACCGTTATGCTCAACTCAATTTACGCCGCCCAGGCGCACCAGAGCTTCATCTTCCGCAACTGGGAGGTCGAGTGCGACGGCAACCCGCTCGCACACGCCGTTATGCGTGGCTACATCGGTCTCGATGGGCGCACCTACCCCAACTACCACTACGAACACCTGGAACGCCTGGCCGAACGCTATACCGAGCATGCCGGCTATGCCAATCCGGCAGCGGTCATCGACTGCAACCACGACAACTCGGGCAAGCGTCCGCTGGAGCAGTATCGCATTTGCAAGGAGGTGCTCGACAGCTGCCGCCGCAACGAGTCCATCTCCAAGCTGGTCAAGGGCTTTATGATCGAGTCCTACCTAGAAGACGGCAACCAGCCGGTCGACGGCGGCGTCTTTGGCAAGTCGATCACCGACCCGTGCCTGGGCTGGGAAAAGACCGACTACCTCATCCGCGAGATCGCGGAACGGGTGTAGGTTACGGCGTTTTACCAGACGCCGTAACGGCTCGACGCTGCGCGGGTCGCATTTGAGACAATCTGACGTTCAACTTCAAGGGCGCGACCAGAAGGTCAGCGCCCTTTCGTTTCACGTCACCTTGTCTCAAATGCGACCCGCTCGCCGTCCGTCCTCTGAATGCGGCGTTGCCTTGCTCCGGATGCGGCAGTTAGGGACATTCCTTTTCTGCCGGCAGTCAGGGACATTCCTTGGGGTAGTTATTGGGTGTTCCTATAGTTTTGTCAACCGTCGGGGCTACTCCCGGTAGGGCACCCGGTCGCGCATCACGGCGTATATCGCCCTGAGCCGCTTCCTCGCGACGGCCTTGAGCGCCCGCCCGTGCCCCATGCCCCGCGCCCTGCAGGCCCGGTAGTACTCGCCGTAGCGCCCCGAGGACCTCACCAGGCTGTTGCACGAGAAGATCAGCAGGGACTTGAGCCTCGCGTCGCCGCGCCTGGACGCCCTGACCGACCTCACCGACGTGCCGGAGCTCCTCACCCTCGGGGCTATGCCGCAGTACGAGGCCAGGTGGTCGTGGTCCGGGAACCTCCCGATATCGACCGACACCGCGAGCTGCGCCGCGGTCCTCGGGCCGATGCCGGGCACGGTGAGCAGGCACGCGTAGGTCTCGTCGCCCTCGAGCAGCGCCGCCGTCTCGGCCTCGAGGGCCCCGGCCTCGTCGAGGGCCTCCGATATCCGGGCGGCCAGGAACCTGACCTGCCTGTTCTCGGCCTCGACGAGCGCCGGCGGGGGCGCGGTGGAGGCGGCCGCGGCCTCCCCGGC
>CAKWZF010000019.1:0-22150 GCA_934865005.1 uncultured bacterium
TAGCGTCCCCGACCCCGCCGCCGCACCCATCCCGGTGCCGCAGACCGTCTCGCGCGACGCGCTTGCCGGCATGGGCGGAGCCGCCGCGACCGGTGCCGCCGTGGGCCTAGGCGCCGCAGCCGGCATCGCCTCCAACATGGCGAGCACTCGCGCCCCGCAGCGCCCGCTCGCCCAGCTCGTCGACGTCGTGAGCGGCGAGAGCCATAGCATCACCTCCGCACAGGTGACCATCGGTCGCGAGCGCTCAATTTCCGACATTGCCCTGCGCGACCCCAACGTGTCGCGCCGCCACGCCCAGCTCACCTTTACGGGCTCGGATTGGTCGATCGAGGACCTCAATTCCACCAACGGCACGCTCGTCAACAACCGCCGCATTACGCGCTGCCCGCTGCGCAACGGCGATCTGCTGACGTTTGGCCTGAGTACCTTTGAATTTAGGGGATAGTCGCTTATGAACATCGATATCGTCCTTTTTGCAGGCCGCATCGTCCTGGTCGCCCTGCTCTATATCTTCTTGTTCGCCGTCATGAAGACCGGCGTGGGACTTGTGCGCGGGCAGCGCCGCGACTCGGCTATCTGGACGATCGATGTGGACAAGGGTCCGCGCGGTATCCGCGGCATCCACGTAGACATGCTCGGCCCCGTCATCGTCGGTCGCTCGCCATCTTCGGACATCTGCATCAACGAACCGTTCGTCTCGGCCTCGCATGCGCGCTTTTCGCTGCAGGGCCCGGCACTCATCATCGAGGACCTCAACTCGCTTAACGGCACGCTCGTCAACGGCCGCCAGCTCGTGGAGCCCGCAACGCTACGCGAGGGCGACGAAGTCCAGATTGGCGATGTGGTCATGAAGGTGAACCGTCGATGATCGACGAGGAGAACAAGTCCGCAACTATGACCGAGGCACCGGCTGCCGCCGCAGCTGCACCGGCCCACGCCGCTCCGGCGGGCTCCGCACCCGTGGAACCCGAGGACACCGTGTTCTCCCTGCCTCTTTCGCATGTAACGCATGATATTTCGGATCTAGCCGATAACGAGGACGAAGAGGATGCCGTAGCGGCGCCCATCGGCGCACATGCTGCGGAACAGCCCACAGCGCCCGAAGCAGCCCCGGCGCCGGCTCACTTTGCAGAGCCCGTCGCCGCGGCAATCAACGAGAGCGCTGCGGTGTTTGCGGCACCCGAGCCCGCCGCGCCGGCGTTTCCCATAGCCCCGGCATCCGAGGTTGCGCCCGCGTCTACGCCGGCGCCCGCGTCTACAGACGTCAGCCCGCAAGACGACGAGTCGACCGCCCGCGTTTCCGAGGAGCCCGACTCCCCGGACACCGGCGATTCCGAATCAAACGCCGAGACCGACACCGTCTCTCCCGGTGACACCGCCGAGATCGACGTTGCTGCCGTTGAGGCCAAGCTCAAAGACCCCGGCTCAACCATGAGCTTTGAGCCCCTGACCGAGGAGCGCATCGAGACCGACTCGACCTATGATGCCGGCACCACCACGCAACTTATGTGGGGCGCCCGCTCCGACGTTGGCTGCGTGCGCCCGCACAATGAGGATTCCTACCTGGTGCAGTCGCCGCTCTTTTGCGTATGCGACGGCATGGGTGGTCACGCTGCCGGCGAGGTAGCCTCTTCCATCGCCGTCGAGACTATTGCCAAGACGGCCCCACAGTCCGCCGACGCAGCACGCTTGGCCGCAGCCGTCGAGGCCGCTAACGCCGCCGTAATCGAGGCGGCCCTGAACGGCCTGGGCAAGCCCGGCATGGGCTGCACAGCCACCTGCGCCTACATCGAAAACGACACGCTCGCCATCGCCCACGTGGGCGACTCTCGCGCCTATCTGCTCCACGAGGGCACGCTCATCCGCGTGACCCGCGACCACTCCTACGTGGAGGAGCTCGTGGACGCCGGCGAGATTACGGCAGACGAGGCTCGCGTCCACCCCAACCGTTCGGTCATCACCCGCGCACTGGGCTCGGACCCCGCCATGTATGCCGACCACTTCACTCTGCATATCGAGGAAGGCGACCGCCTGATCCTGTGCTCCGACGGCCTCTCGAGCATGATTCCCGATAGCGATATCGAGAACATCGCCACGCAGTCCTCAACCGCGCAAATCTGCGTCGACAACCTAGTGGACGCGGCGCTTGCCGCCGGAGGCCACGACAACGTGACCGTAGTAGTCGTTGACCTGGTTGACGATGGCGTCATGCGCGAGGCGCAACGCGTGCGTCGCCGCAACGTTACTATCGCCGCCATCCTGGCCCTCGTCTTTGTGCTGGCAGCTGGCATCTGGGCCTACACGGGTGTCACCGGCTCGTACTACCTGGGTACCTACCAGGGCAATGTCGCCGTCTGGCGCGGCCTGCCCGGCAAGCCGCTCGGACTCAAGCTCCACTGGCTCGAAAGCGAAACCAGCATCAAGCTGTCCGACCTGCCCGAAGACACGCAAAACCGCCTCAAGGCGGGCATTCCGCAAACAAGTGTCGACGATGCGCAGGACACGATATCCAAGTACCGCCACCAGATCGACGAGGAGCAGACCCGCCAGGTGATCGACGCGCAAACGATTCGCGACAACACCAATCAGGGATCGACCTCCGAATCAGATTCCGAGAAAACCGCCGAACAGTCCGCCGAGGCCGAAGCCTCCGATAAGAATTAGAAAGGGAGTGCCGCTTATGAGTCGCCGCAACACCGAGCTGCTCTTGCTCATCGCCTCGGCGTTCCCCGTCATCCTGCTGTATGCGATGTACGTCCTCACCGCGGGCGCTGCCATCTCCTTTGAGACGCTCGCCGTACCGATCGGCCTCTTTGCCGCCTTCGCCGCGGCACATATCGCCGTGCGCATCTTGGCGCCCGGCGCCGACCCCGCCATCCTACCCATCGTATTTATACTTTCGGGCATCGGCATCACGTTCGTGACGCGTCTCGCCCCCGCTCTCGCCATCTCACAGCTCATCATCCTGTTTGTCTCGGTGGCGCTCATGGTGGGAACGCTTGCACTGGTCAAAAACCTCGACGTGGTCATGCGCTACAAGTACACCTTTGGCATTATCGGCATCATCCTGCTGATGCTGCCCATCTTTATCGGCACCACGATCTCGGGCTCCAAGCTGTGGATTCGCATCGCGGGCTTTACCATCCAGCCTGGCGAGTTCGCCAAGGTCTTTATCGTCCTGTTCCTGGCCGGCTACCTAGCCGAGAACCGCGAGCTGCTCTCCATCTCCAACCGCAAGATCCTGGGCTTTAAGATCCCTCGTCTGCGACTGCTGCTGCCGCTGTTTGCCGTGTGGGGTGTGTGCCTGCTCGTCGTCGTCTTCGAACGCGACCTGGGTTCGGCCGTGCTGTTCTACACCATCTTCTTGCTGATGCTCTACGTTGCCACGGGGCGCTTTTCGTATGTCGTTATCGGCCTTGCGCTCTTAGCCGTCGGAGCCGTGGGCGCCTACAAGTTCCTGTCGCACGTTCAGGTGCGTTTCCAGGTTTGGGTCGATCCGTTTAAGGACGCCCAGGGCCAGGGCTACCAGATCGTCCAGTCGCTCTTCTCGCTTGCCGATGGCGGTCTGGTCGGTGTTGGCATCGGCAACGGCATGGCCAACAACATCCCTGTCGTCGAGTCCGACTTTATCTTCTCGGCTATCGGCGAGGAGATGGGCCTTTTGGGCGGCGGCGCCGTGCTCATCCTGTTTATGCTCTTTGCCGTGCGTGGCCTCACCACAGCCGCCCGCGCTAAATCCGACCTCGCCGCCTTTAGCGCCACCGGTCTTACGGCAGCCATCAGCTTCCAGGCCTTTTTGATCGTGGGCGGCGTCACCCGCCTGATCCCGCTGACCGGCGTCACCCTGCCCTTTATGAGCCAGGGCGGCTCCTCGCTGCTGGCGAGCTTTATCATCGTCGCACTCCTGCTGCGCGCCGGTGACGAGGCGACCGGACGCGAGGCCGAGCTTACCGGCACCGGCACCATGGCCGCCATCACCGACGATCAGGTCGCATCTGCCGCCGCCCCGACGGGCACGCGCTTTGCCGCCTCGTCTTCCTACGGCAGCGGCAGCCATTCCGTCGGCTCGCGCATGCGCCGTCGCCTTCTCGACACGCCTGAATCCGGTGTGCTTGGCCGCGTTGCGCTCGCCAACCGTCTAACCCGTGCGGTGCTCGCCTTTACGGCGCTGTTCGCCATCCTTATCGGCAACCTCACCTATGTCCAGGTCATTAAGGCCAAGGACTATCAGGACATGCCGACCAACAACCACACCATCGCCCGCTCCAAGTACATCCAGCGCGGCTCCATCATCACGTCCGACGGCGTGACGCTGGCCGAGTCGCTGCAGCAGGAGGACGGCACCTATGTACGCTCCTACCCCAACGGTAACCTGGCAGCGCACGTGGTTGGCTACGTGAGCCAGCAGTATGGCACCACCGCCATCGAGAGCGTCATGAACGACACGCTCACCGGTTCTAAGGACTACTCCAGCTGGAACAACGCCATCGCGTCGCTCGCGGGCCAGACCCAGCCGGGCAACACCGCCAAGCTCACCATCGACTCGCGCATCCAGACGGCAGCTGAGCAGGCGCTCAAGGGCTTTAAGGGCGCTGTAGTGGTCATCGACCCGCGTACCGGCGCGGTTCTCGCATGTGCCAGCTCGCCCACCTACGACAACACCAACATCGATGCCCTGCTGCAGACGGGCGGCGGCGAGGACGGCTCCATGTACAATCGCGCCATGGACGCGCTGTACACGCCGGGCTCAACGTTTAAGGTCGTTACGCTTTCCGCGGCACTCGAGACCGGCACCGCCAGCCTTACCAGCACCTACCAGGCGCCCGGCTCCATGGACATCGGCAACGCACCGGTCACCAACTCTGCCAACGAGAGCTACGGCACCATCAGCCTGCAGCAGGCCTTTGCCGTGTCCTCCAACGTCGTCTTTGGCCAGGTGGCAAACGAAGTTGGCGCAAACACGCTCGTGCAGTTTGCCAACGCCTTTGGCTACGGCCAAAAGCTCGGCCAGGACCTGACCTCCGCGGCCTCCATCATGGCCGACCCGTCGCTCATGACCGAGTGGGAGACCGCCTGGGCCGGTGCCGGCCAGCCTGTCGGCATGGACCACACGCCCGGCCCGCAGACCACCGTCATGCAAAACGCCGTGATTGCCGCCGCCATCGCTAACAGTGGCGTGGTCATGGACCCGTACTTTGTAGCCCAGGTACTCGCCCCGGACGGAACCGTGGTCAAGACCACGCAGTCCCGCTCACTGGGTCAGGCCGTCAGCTCCGCCACGGCCGACCAGGTCAAGCAGGCCATGCTTGCCGTCGTCCAGTCCGGCACCGGCACCGATGCCCAGATCCCCGGCGTCAAGGTCGCCGGCAAGACCGGCTCGGCCGAGACCGGCGGCACCAACGTCAACTCGATGTTCGTTGGCTTTGCACCTTACGATTCACCCACGGTCGCCATCTCGGTGGCCTTGGAGGATTTCGACAAGCATGACGTCGAGGCCGCCAAGATCGCCGGTATCGTCCTGACCGCGGCGCTTGCCGCACAGGGAGCGTGATGCCCATGATCGAATCGGACACCCGAAGCGCGCCGCGGCCGAAGAGTTAGCGGCAACGCGCCACACGGCCCCAGCGGCCACATCGTAGGTACTACACACATCGTTGAGCGAATAGTTATGTTAGGAGCAGGAATGGAACAGAGGGTCCTCGGGGGAAGATACCTCCTCAAGGATAAGGTGGGAACAGGCGGCATGGCGACCGTCTACCGTGCACAGGACCAGGTCCTCGACCGCACGGTTGCCGTCAAGATCATGCTGCCGCAGTATGCTGGCGACGCAACCTTCGCCGCACGCTTTAAGCAGGAGGCCCAGGCAGCAGCCGGTCTCTCCTCCCCCTATATCGTGGGCGTCTACGATTGGGGCAAGGACGGCGACACCTATTACATCGTCATGGAGTACCTGCGCGGCACCGACCTTAAGAGCGGCATCAAGAGCCACGGCGCCCTCGACCCCAAGAAGGTCGCCCAGATCGGCTCGCAGATCAGCTCCGCGCTTTCGGTCGCCCACAAGCACGAAATCATCCACCGCGACATTAAGCCGCAGAACATCATGGTGCTGCCCGACGGCAACATCAAGGTGATGGACTTTGGCATCGCACGCGCCAAGAACAGCCACCTCACGCAAGACAACAACGTGCTGGGAACCGCCCACTACGTCAGCCCCGAGCAGACCCGCGGTCAGGACCTCGGCCCCACCTCGGATATCTACTCGCTGGGCGTCGTGATGTACGAGTGCGCCACCGGCCGCGTTCCCTTTGACGGTGACGACGCCATCTCGGTCGCACTCAAGCAGGTCAACGAGCTGCCTATTCCGCCGAGCCAGATCAACTCCGGTGTCGACGCCGACCTTGAGCGCATCATCCTCAAGTGCATGGAGAAAGACCCGGCAAACCGCTTCCAGACCGCCGACGAGCTGCGTCAGGTGCTCAACAGCTACCTGTCGGGCCGTGCCGTCAACGTCTCGGAGCCCACGCGCATCATCGGTGCCCCCGGTGAGCTGGGCGCCACCAAGACTCGCGAGCTTTCCGATCAGACGCGCGCCATGGTGCGTCCCGTCTCGGGCGTGAGCGGCCAGAATACCACCCGTAGCTCGGTTTCGGGCTCCACCGGCTCCTACGAGGTCGAAAAGCCCAAATCCAACAAGAACAAGATCATCGCCGCCGTGGTGGCAGCCGTTGCCGTCATCTGCATCGTGGTGGCCTTTGCCACAGGACTCTTTGGCGGCGAGCAGGTCACCGTGCCCGATGTGCTGGGCAAGGACCAGCAGACTGCCGTCGAGCTGATCAAGGAAGCCGGCCTCGAGGTCGGCACCATCGACCAAAGCTACAACGACGATGTCGACGAGGGCAAGGTCGCCGAGCAGACGCCCAACGGCAACACCAAGAAGGCCAAGGGCACCAAGGTGAACCTGGTAATCTCCAAGGGTCCCAAGCCCTCCGAGAAGGTTGAGGTTCCCCATCTTGTCGGCCTGACCAAGGACCAGGCCGAGGCCGCGCTGGCAAGCGTTGGCCTGAAGGGCAACGCCTCCGAGGAGGCCAACGAGGCCGATGAGGGCCAGGTCTTTGAGCAGGGCACCGAAGCCGGTAAGGAAGTCGCGAAGGGCACGACCATCTCGTACAAGGTCTCGAGCGGCCCGGATACCACGTCCGTCCCCGATCTGACCGACATGACCGAGGCCCAGGCGCGCAACGCCCTCGATATGGCAGGCTTTGGCGTCGACGTTAGCTACCAGGAGAACGACTCGGTTACCGAGGGCACCGTGATCAGCTGGAACCCCAGTGGCAAGCAGAAGCCCGGCGCCACGATTACCGTCGTCATTGCCAAGAAGTCCGGCAAGGCCAGTGTTCCGGGCAACCTGTACGGCAAGAGCATCTCCGCCGCCGTCACCGCGCTCAACAACGCCGGTTTCTATAACATCGGCTTCTGTGACCAGAACGGCAATCCCGTAAGCGGTAACGAGGATGCCACCGTTACGGGCGTCTCCCCCACCGGCAAGCAGTCCACCGACAGCACGATCACGCTAACAGTCGCACTTTCTGGCTCGGGCTCTGACTCTGGCTCGGGCACGGGTGACGATTCCGGTACGACCAACTAGTCGCCACCCCACCGCTCATCACGGCTCTCGCCGCAAACATATTCGCTCACAGGCGCCCGCTTGCTCCCCCAGCAAGCGGGCGCTTCGTTTTTGACATGGCATGAACCAGAAGAACCCGGCACCGTAGCGGTACCGGGCTCGATATTCCTCTGGTGCCCCCGGGCGGATTCGAAAACTCCCCCCGCGGGGAAATTGGTGACGCGGGTGTCGACGGCTCGAATCCTGCCCTTAGACCAGAAGAGCCCGGCACCGTAGCGGTACCGGGCTCGATATTCCTCTGGTGCCCCCGGGCGGATTCGAAAACTCCCCCCGCGGGGAAATTGGTGACGCGGGTGTCGACGGCTCGAATCCACCGGCGGTCCCACAAACCAGAAACGGCGCCGCTCTCGCGACGCCGTCATAATCCTCTGGTGCCCCCGGGCGGATTCGAACCGTCGACACCCGCTTTAGGAGAGCGGTGCTCTATCCCCTGAGCTACGGAGGCATGCTGTACTAGTGTAGCAGATTTACAGCATCGCAATACGTCGCATGACTAGACTTCGAAGTTGCGGTGGAATAGTTCCTGTCTGAAGCATCTAAAGCCGTATTTAGGAACTATTTCACCGCAACTTATGAGGAGCTAGTTACCTTTGTGGAAGAGGTTTTTGATAACGGAGGGGATGCTCTTGGCGCCCTTGGCCGTCACATCGATAAAGTCGGGCGAACGCACAAGCTTATCCTCGTCGACGTACTTGCGGACAGCACGAAGCGTCTCTTTGTCGTCGCGCGTCGAAAACGTAAAGTGACCGTTGTCCTTGGTGAAGATGGCAAAACGCGTGATCTTCTTGGTGCCGCGTAAAACCTCGGCGGCAATATAGTCGACCTCGTCCCACGGGATTTGAATATAATCCTCGGGATTGCGCTCGTTGTAATACTCGAACGCCTTATTGCCCACCATCACGTTACCGTGGCTGGTAAGCCCCATCAGGCAGGTTGCCGGCGTTGCCAGATCGACCGTGCTGTTCTGAGATTGCGCCATACGCGCCTCGCCCTCCAATAAAAACAATCGGACCGCATCCAGTGTACCCACCGGGTGCGGTCCGTTTCAATGGCTCAAAAGCCCTTACCTAGCAACTCTCGGTCTTAAGCCGAAGCGTGCTTACATGAAGCCGCAGAAGCGACCGATGATGCCGACGGCGAAGAGAGCCAAGATGATGACGATCGGGCTGACCTTCTTCTTGAGGAGCTTGCAGACCAGCAGGGTCAGGCACACGGCGGCAAGGCCGGGGATGAGCTGATCGAGGTTGGCCTGAAGCGTGGTGACCTTCATCTGATCAAGGGCGGTAGCACCGACGGAGTTGTACATCGTCAGCGCTTCCTTGATACCCTCGGAACCGGAGGGCAGGCTAGCCCAGTCGATAAAGGCGCCAGCAGACTGCTTGACCGTGGAGACGATCGGGGTGAAGGAAATGGACACCCAGCGCTCGACCAGGGCGCCGATGATGAACATACCCAGGATGGAAGCGCCCTCGGTGACCTTGCCCATCAGACCACCGGAGAGGTCCTTGGCGATGGAGGAGCCGACCTTGTAGCCAAACTCCTGCGTGTACCACAGGAAAGCGTAACGGATGATGTTCCACGCGAAGAAGAACAGCAGCGGACCGACGATGCTGCCGGACATGGCCAGGGAAGCGCCCAGAGCGCCCAGAATCGGGCGAAGGGTGAACCAGAAGACGGGGTCACCGACGCCGGCGAGCGGGCCCATCATACCGACCTTGACGCCCTGGATGGCGACATCATCGATCGGAGCACCGTTGGCGCGCTCCTCCTCGAGGGCGAGGGTAACGCCAATGACGGGGGCGGAAACATAGGGGTGGGTGTTATAGAACTCCAGGTGGCGCTTAAGAGCGGCAATCTGGTCATCCTTGCTGGTGTAGAGCTTCTTGATCGCAGGGATCATTGCGAAGCACCAGCCGCCGTTCTGCATACGCTCGTAGTTCCACGAGCCCTGAAGGAACTGATGACGGAAGCAAACCTTCTTGCGGTCAGCCTTGGTGAGCTGAATCTTGTTCTCTGCCATATGTATCACTCCCCTCCTACTCGTAATCGTTCAGAATGTCGCCGAGCGGGTCGCCGGAGCCACCGCCCATGCCGCCACCCTGCTTGGCCAGATCCTTAAGGCCAAGGTAGATGAGGGCAAGGGAGATGCCAATGAGACCAAGGGCGATCAGCGTGAGCTGAGGAATGGCAGCAAGGACGAAGCCGAGGACGAAGAACGGCCAGGTCTCCTTGGTGGCCATCATGTTGATGACCATGGCGTAACCGACGGAAGCGACCATGCCGCCGCCGACAGCCATGCCGCCGGACAGCCAGTCGGGCATAGCGTTAAGCGCGTTGGTAACGGCCTCGGCCGGGATGACGCACAGAAGCACTGCCGGGATGGCGATACGAAGGCCCTGCATGAGGATGGCAGCATACTGCCAGCGCTCGATGCCGGAGAAGTCGCCCTTCTCGGCGCAACCGTCCATGGCGTGAGCGATAGCGGTAGCAATGGTACGGCAGATCATGGTCAGGAACAGACCAGCGACCGACAGCGGGACGGCGACGGCGATAGCGGTGGTAACGGCCTTGGCCGAATCGGTGGCGCCACCGTTGAGGGCGAGCACCATGATGATCGAAGAAGCGACCGAGGCCAGAGCGGCGTCAGGCGCGACAGCGGCGCCGACGTTAGCCCAGCCAAGGGCCATCATCTGGAGCGAACCGCCCAGGAGGATGCCCTCCTGAAGGTGACCGGTTACGAGACCGATAAGCGTGCATGCCACGAGCGGCTGATGGAACTGGAACTCATCCAGAATGCCTTCCATACCGGCAAGCAACGCGACAATCGCAACAAGCAGAATAGTGATTGCAGACATGTATCGGACCCTCCTTTACTATGCTTGAGCGGCCAGTTCGGCCTTAGCTTTCTTCAACATGGCGTCGAGATCCTCGGAGGAATCCGAAGGAACCTTGCGGACCTCGAACTTGACGCCCTTGGCCTTGAGAGCCTCGAGAGTCTTGACGTCGTCATCGCCCATAGCGACGGCGTTGGTGACGACGACCTTGCCCTTGGAGTGAGCCATGGAACCGATGTTGACTTCCTTGATGTCGACGCCGGCCTCGATGGCCTTGAGCAGATCCTGCGGGTTCTCAAAGAGCAGCATGGCCTTGGTGTCACCAAAGCGCGTGTCCTTGACGACCTCGGCCATCTTCTTGATGGGCACGACGTTGGCATGGACTCCCGGAGGGGCAGCCTGCTCGATCATGGTCTTACGGAGCTCATCGTGAGCAACGCCGTCGGAAACCACGATGATGCGGTTGGGGTTGATCTGCTTGGTCCACGTGGTGGCCACCTGACCATGAAGCAGACGGGTGTCGATACGGACGTGGGCAATCTTGATGTGCCCGTCGCCGATGACCGTTCCCGGAGGGATGGCGCCTGCAGGAGCAGCGGCGGCCGCAGCCGGCTTCTTCTCCTCGGGCTCCAGAGACTCGGGCTTGACGCGCACGCCAGCCTTAGCCTCAGTCACGAGATGTTTTGCGATCGCATGTGCAGTGTTCTTTGCGTCAAAGCGCTGCGAATATGCCTCGATGAGCATAGGCAGGTTGACACCGGTGACGATAGCCCAGGAATCGTGGCCCTCGATGAGCCCGCTGATCTGGTTGAACGGCGTGCCGCCCCACAGATCAACGAGGAAGAGCACCTGCTCCTGGTCTTCGAAGGAAGCGATTGCTTCCTCGACCTTGGCACGGAAGTCGTCGGGGCCCATGCTCGGCTCGAGCGAGACCACGGCAACAGACGGCTGATCGCCAAAGACCATCGAGCCCGTCTGCTTGATTCCAGCTGCCAAGTCCCCGTGGCTAGCAAGAACAATACTTACCATCACATAACCTCCTTTTTGTCTACGTATTTCCTACACGACATGAAAGGAGTATACCTGTTTGGATTGTGGAATTATAGCTAAATCCGCAAAAGGTTGGATTATTTGTTTAAACGTCTAGGTTTGTTACAAGTTGATTACGTTACTGCTTTTTGACTCATTACACGACAAGGCGTCGCTCATCAAGCCATGCATTTTACAGATACAAGCAGGCTGTTCATTAATATCGATTTTAGGCAAGCGCGAATGCGCTTGTACTGCCGCTATTTTGTTTAAACAGACATGGCTTGACTATTTTCGTGACTTATGGTCTATGAAACCACTCAAAATAGTTGCGGTGGAATAGTTCTTGTTTAAGAGCCAGAAGGCTGAATCTAGGAACTATTTCACCGCAACTTATAGGGAATCCTAGGCGATGTGGAGGGGGTTGGCGGCGTCGACGGCATCGGGGGCGTCGGAGAGGCCGTCAGGAGCAGCGTCTGCCGGGTCCTCGTCGGGGGTCTCGATCTGTTTGATCATTACCTCTTGGCCCTGCAGCAAATAGGTCTCGCCGCTACCGCACTGGGGACAGGTCTTGCCGTGCTCGACCGTCGCGTAGTCGCAGCCGCACGCCTCGCAATGTGTCACGGCCTCGACGGGCTCCACGATAAGCTCCGCGCCCTCAGTGATAGGCTTTTTATCTGCTGCCCAGCGCCAAGCGTCGAGCAGCAAGTCGGGAACGACGCCCGAGACCTCGCCCAGCAGCAGCGTGACGCTCGAAACGCGACGCACGCCATGAGCGCGCGCCACGTTCTCAACATCGCGAATGATGTGATAGACGATTCCCAATTCATGCACTTTTTCTTCCGCCGTTCCCGTTATGGCTACTTACTTGCGACCGAACTTAATTTTGATGGCGCGCTTGAGCGCGTACTTGCCCAGGCTTGGGAGCTTTTGCTCGTATTTGACCATCGTGGAGCACTCGGGGCGGTCGCGATACAGATGGATAGCGTCAAACGCGCACTTGGTGGTGCACAGGCCGCAGCCGATGCACTTGTTAGGGTCGACGATCGAGGCGCCGCAGCCCAGGCAGCGGGCGGTCTCGGCGCGCACCTGCTCCTCGGTAAAGGTCTCAACATACTCGCTAAACGGCGCAGCCTTCTCGCGTTGGCGGTCCACATGCGCAACCTCGCGGCTCGCGTTGTCGTAGCTCTCGAGCACAACGTCGTCGCGGTCGAGCGCGGTGTAGCGGCGCTGATTGCGGCCGATGGTGAGCGTGGAGCCCGGCTGCACAAAGCGATGGATGGACACCGCGGCCTCGTGGCCGGCGGCGATAGCGTCGATGGCAAAGCTGGGGCCGGTGTAGACGTCGCCGCCCACAAAGATGTCGGGTTCGGCGGTCTGGTAAGTCTGGGGATCGGCAAGGGCACCCTGGCCGCGGCCGAGCTCCACCTTGGAGCCAGCCAGCAGGTCGCCCCACACAATGGACTGGCCAATCGACATGACGACACGGTCGGCATCGACACGGCGCAGATCGTTCTCGTCGTACTCGGGCGCAAAACGGCCCTCGTCGTCAAAGACGCGCGTGCAGCGCTTGAAGGTGATACCGCACACACGACCGGCCTCGTCCAGGTGAATCTCCTTGGGGCCCCAGCCGCAGCTGATGTGAGCGCCGTCCTCAACGGCCTCGCGACGCTCCTCCTCGCTGGCGGGCATCTGGGCCTCGCTCTCCAGGCAGAACATCTCAACATGCTCGGAGCCCAGACGGCAGGCGTTGCGGGCAACGTCGATGGCCACGTTGCCGCCGCCCACTACAATGGTGCGGCCGGACAGGGTATCGATCTTGCCGCTGTTAACCTCGCGAAGGAAGTCGACGGCCACGGTCACGTCCTCGGCATCCTCGCCCGGAATGCCGGCAAGGCGGCCGCCCTGGCAGCCAATGGCAACGTAGAAGGCCTTAAAGCCCTGCGCGCGCAGCTCGTCGAGCGTCACGTCGCGACCGACTTCCACGCCATAGCGAAACTCGGCACCCATCAGGCGAATGACCTCGACCTCGGCCTCAATGACGTCCTTCTGCAGCTTAAAGCTGGGAATGCCGTAGGTGAGCATGCCGCCCGGGCGCTCGTTCTTCTCGAACACGACAGGTTTGTAGCCCTTCTCGGCCAGGTAGAAAGCGCAGGACAGGCCGGCCGGACCGGCACCGATGATGGCGATCTTCTGATCGAAACCGCCAGCGCGCGTCGGCGTCACCACGTGCGGGACATAGCGGGTCGCGGCATCCAGATCGCGCTGAGCGATGAACTTCTTGACCTCGTCGATAGCCACGGCGGCGTCCACACGGCCGCGAGTGCAGGCATCCTCACAGCGGCGGTTGCACACACGGCCGCAGATAGCGGGCAGCGGATTCTCGCGCTTAATGAGTGCTAGGGCCTCGTCGTAGCGACCCTGAGCCGCGAGCTTCAAATAGCCCTGAACGGCAACGTGCGCGGGGCAGGCCGTCTTGCAGGGAGCGGTGCCGGACTCATGCGTCTCGATGCGGTTGTCGTTGCGGTAGTTGGGCGACCACTTGGTGTGGTCCCACTTGGTGGCATCGGGCAGCTCCTGGCGCGGATACTCGGGCACCTGTCCGCCGGCCTTTTTGCTGCAGAGCTTCTGGCCCGGCTTGGCGGCGCCGGCCGGACACACCTCAACGCAGCGACCGCAGGCCACGCACTTGTCCTTCTCGACCTTGGCGACATAGGCCGAGCGCGACAGGTTGGGCGTGTTGAACAGCTGCGAGGTGCGCAGGGCGTAGCACACGTTGACGTTGCAGTTGCAGATGGCGAAGATCTTGTTCTCGCCGTCGATATTGGTGATCTGGTGCACAAAGCCGTTGTCCTCGGCCTGGCGCAGGATGTCGTAAACCTCGTCGCGGGTCACGTAATGGCCGCGGTCGGTCTCAACCACATAGTCGGCCATATCGCCCACGGCAATGCACCAGTCGGCGGGGTCGTCGGCGCAGCCCTCACCCATCACGCGACGGCTCGCGCGGCAGCTGCAGGTGCTAGCGGCATATTTGCCATCGTATTTGTCGAGCCAATGCTCGATATGCTCGATCGGCACCGAGGTGCTCGCGGCGTCGATAGCCTTCTCGACCGGAATGACATGCATGCCGATGCCAGCACCACCGGGCGGCACCACCGGCGTGGCCTTGGACAGCGGTCCCTTGGACGCCTGCTCAAAGAACTTGGCATAGACCGGGTGCTCCTCGAGCTGGCTCACGCGCATGTTGAGGAACTCGGCGGAACCCGGCACCAGCATGGGCAGCACCCACTGCTTGGCGCGCTCGGGGTTTTCCCAGTTGTACTCGAGCAGACCCGTGTAGCTCATGTCGTCGAGCATCTTCTCGATATCGGCTTCGGGCATGCCGGTGAGCTTGACCATCTCAGGCAGCGTATAGGGACGGCGCATCTTCATCTTGCAGAGCACTTCGGCCTGCTCGTCGGTTGCAGCCTCGGCAAACGACCAGTACTCGTAGCCCAGCAGCTCATCGCGATGCAGCAGACGGTTGGTGCAGTGCTCGCACAGCTTGACGATGGCCTCGCGCGGCTGCTCCGGCAGCGGCGGCACGAACTCCGAACCGATGTCGGGCTCGGTGTAGCTAATCCCCGGTCCGTTGAGAATCATGGTTGTCCCTTCTCTTGCCGCAGCCCGACGAGGCCGCAGCGCCCCTCTTTTTTTGCAGGTCGAGCATGCCCCATGCCGTTCACCCGCCATTGTTGACATTGTGTCAAAAATAGTATTGACGAACCGTCAACAATATTCAAGACTGTTAGGTGAACGGTCAGGCAAAAGAGGATGAAAGGCGGCAAAACATGGGCAACAACACAGCAGATACCTCTGTGGCCGATGCCGTCCCCGCGCCCGACAGCACGGCCAAACGTCTGACGGGCGACGAACGCCGTCGCGAGATCCTCGCCGCCGTGCGCACCGTGAGTTCCGAGCTGGGTGTGTCGCATCTATCTGTCTCGGCCGTGACCAAACGCGCCGGCTGCACGCGCTCATTGTTCTACCACTACTTTGCCGATATGGACGCCGCCGTCACCGCTGTCATGGACGAGGCAATCGACGGTTTTATCGCCGAGCTCGAGCAGTGGAATGCCAGCCGCATCGCCGGTGATATCGAGGGCGCACTCGACACCGTCGCCCCGCTCTTCAAGCGCCTGGTCGTCAGCGGCCACGAGCTGCCGAGTACGCTCACCTCAAGCAGCGGCGCGCTCTACGGCGGCTTTTTGCACAACGTGGTCCAGCGCGTGGCGCAGTATATCTGCGACACCACCGTGGTGGATTTTGTCGCCCATCATGAGCTACGCATCGACCATGTCTACGAGACGTTCTACACCCTCATCATGGGGTTGTTGATGTATATCCGCACGCACCCCGATGTGCCCGACGAGACGGTCAAGGAAATCATCGCCTCGACACTCCACATCGAGGGCTATACCGCCAAGTATCCGGAGCGCAAGCCCCAGAACTGACGACATTTGGCCAAACTGCCCGCGATCGGAAGAGGGGCCGCGGGCGTGTGAAAGGAGAGCAGCATGCTGTTCGATGTTTGGGGTAGCGATACCCTTATCCACTGGGCCGGCTGGGCCATGGTCTTTATTGGCCTCATCGTGCTCAACGAGGTCGGCCGCCGCACCAAGCTGGGCGCGGCAATCATCTTTGGCGTGGCTCCACTGGCTATGACCATCTACTGCGTCGCCATCGCCATCGGCGTCTCGCAGGGCGCCGAGTGGGCGCTCACCAACCCCACCCATGTGTACCAGAACAGCTGGTTCCACTACGCCAAGGTATACGCGGCGCTGGCCGGTTGCTGGGGCTTCATTGCCATTAAGTACCAGTGGGGCAAGATCGGCAAGGTGCATTGGTTCCGCGCATGGCCGTTTGTGATCGTCGCCATCAACATCATGATCGCCGTCGTGTCCGACTTTGAGAGCGCCTATCACTTCTTTGTCCTGGGCGAGTCCACCTGGGTCACCTCCGAAGGCGCCACGCAGCTGGCCGGCTGGAACAACGTGTTCAACGGCATCGCCGGTATCATCAACATCTTCTGCATGACCGGTTGGTGGAGCGTCTACGCCTCCGAGGATCAGACCGATATGCTGTGGCCCGACATGACCTGGGTCTACATCATCGCCTACGATATCTGGAACTTCTGCTACACCTACAACTGCCTGCCCACCCACTCCTGGTTCTGCGGCTTTGCGCTGCTGCTGGCGCCCACCGTCGCCGCCTTTATCTGGAACAAGGGCGGCTGGATCCAGAACCGCGCCTTTACGCTGGCCATTTGGTGCATGTTTGCCCAGGTGTTCCCGTACTTCCAGGAGGAGTCCATCTTTGTGACCCACTCCACGCTCGACCCCGGCGCCGCCACCGCGGTCTCGATCGCCGCACTGGTCGCCAATGTCGCCGCGATCATCTACATCGCCTACCGCGCCAAGAAGCTCGGCCGCAATCCCTACAAGCAGGATGTCTTTGAGGGCACCAGCGATTGGGAGAAGGCTACCGCTCGCCGCGCCAAGGTGGATTACGCGCACGCCGAGTAACGCGCCTGACGCAGACATCGCTTGAGCGCGAAGCAGCATAGCCGGCTCCGCGCAACTCAACGCATTGCAGAGCCCCGGAATGTGATTCGTTCGCGTTCCGGGGGCCTTTTGCTGCCGCGAGGATGCGGCCGAACGATGCGCTCGAGTTAAATCGGATCTTATATTTCGCACGCGCTTTATATGGCTCCATTTTTGGGTACAGTGTTGTCCCGATATTGAGCTTGGGGGATATATGAAAGATGAGACGATGGGCCAAGAGGATGCGGCCCAAGATGCAGAAGCTTGCGCTGAGGCCTTGGAGAGCTTAGACCGGATTTCACTCGATGAGATTGCGTTTGACGATTCGGGCGTTGATGTGCAGGATGAGTCGGAAGCCGAGGCGCAGTCCGATGATCAGGACGCAGACGACGTTGAGCCTGCCGAAGATGAGGCAGATCATGAAGACACCGAATGCGAGGCCGACGACCAGCCCGAATCCGACACGAGCGAGGAAACCATCTTGCTCGACAGCTTGCCGGCCGAAGATTCGCTGACCCGCGAGCTTCCCGGCCTGGGCTCTGCGCCTGCCGTGGACGAGACCATCGCCATGGGCGATATTCCCCTGCCGTCCGTTCCCTCGGCACGCGAGGCCGAGGTTCGCCATCGCAAAATGTCGCCCAAGCGCCGCAATCTGATGGTTGCCGGCGTCGTAGCCGTCGCGCTTGTTGCCGGCGGCGCAGGCTATGCTGCCTGGAACGGATATCAACAAGAGCAGGCTGCCGTGCTTGCCGCAAACGCCCATACCATGATGTCGGTGCAGATTGGCGTGCATGCCGCGGGCCTCGACTGCTCAACTGGCTCCAAGATTCCCGTGCAGGTGAGCGGACAAGATTCCGACGGTTCTTCCGTGAGCGAAACGCTCTACGTTGACGAGCACGGCCGCGGCATCAAACTGCTGCCCGGCGATTACACGCTCTCCATCGCCGCCTCCCCCATCGCGGCCGACGGCACCATCTATACCGTCCCGACCACCAAGACGCAGGTCGCCGTTAAGAGCGATGGACAGGATTTAAGTGCCCAGGCCACCTTTAAGCTCAAGGTGCCTTCGGCCGACACGGTGACTGACGACCAGATCGATGCCGCCGCCAAGTATGCCGAGGAAGGCGGTGCGAACTCCGCCGCGGCCGCCAAGATGCTTCAGCAGGCGGCAACCGCGCGGCGCGACGCCGCCGTCAATGCCGTGAGCGCGAGCGAAGCGCAGGCCGCGCGCGATGCCGATGCTCGGCATAAGGCAACGGACCTGTATCAGCTCGATATTCCGGTTGAGTGGTATGGCAAGGTCGCAACCTGGCAAAACGGCAACACGCTGTGCATTTATCTGGACGGCGACAGCGATACGCCGATCGTGACGCTCGTCGCGGTGCGCGAGGGCGAGAGCTTTACGCCCGATGAGGGCGATACGGTTTTGGGTGCGGCCAATCTGGGCAACGGTTATACCGTCTACGCCAGCGGCCCCGTCTATCCGTACGTGGTGCCCCAGACCATCAACGGACAGACGCAGAACCCCGTGTCAACCTACCCCATGGACACGGCCATTGAGCTTGTCGAGCTTACGACCGGCAACCGCTACACCTATAGCCAGATCAAGAACGTACTGGTCGGCAAAGACGGCAAAGCCGACGCCGCGACCAAACTCGAGACCGACTACCTCGCCCAGATTCTCCTGCCGAGTATCAAAGCCCAGGACTAGCCGGCCCGAAGACAGCCGCCCAACGCAGTTGCGGTGAAATAGGGATTGTTTTTGCTGGTCAAACCGCAAAACAGTCCCTATTTCACCGCAACTTATTGGTGGCCTTTTGGGTGGCACTTAGCGCCAGGGGTCGGCTTCGAACATCGGCTCGCGCTCGGGGCGGCGATCGCTGTAGGGATCGTAGCCGTCGTCGTCCTCGTTCTCGGCGCGGATGTAGGGGTCGCGCGGCTTGGGCGCCGGTTTGGGAGAAGCCTTCGGTGCGACCGGCGCGGCGGGCGCTGCCTCAGCAACCGGTGCGTGCGTCTTGTTCTCGTCTTTCATCTGCATATCTCCTTGCCATGTGCTCATGCTCAACATCATCGATTGTCGCACGAAAAAGGGCGGCGGACCCGATTGGATCCGCCGCCCTTGGCGTTTTGCGATGAGGTGCGGTTAAAGCCGGCCCCATAATTTACTCTGCGTCGGGGACCTCGTAGGTGGCCGCCGGCGTGTTGTCGCACACGACGGTAAAGCCGCCGTCCTTGTCGACATCGACCGTCACCTGATCGCCCTCGTGCACCGTGCCGTCGATGATGGCGGCGGCGATGGCGTCCACGACCTCGCGCTGGACCAGGCGCTTGAGCGGACGGGCACCGAACACGGGGTCCAGGCCACCCACGGCGAGCATCTGCTTGGCCGCCGGGGTGATGGCAAGCGTCATGCGCTCCTTGGCCAGGCGTGCGCGGACGTCGGCAAGCTGGATGTCGACGATCTTCTCGATCTGCGCCATGCCGAGCGGATGGAACACCACGATATCGTCGATACGGTTGAGGAACTCGGGGCGGAAGGTCTGAGCCATGGCCGCGTCGACCTGATGGCGCATCTCCTCCTCGTCCTTGCCGGAAAGCTCGGCGATAGCCTTGGAGCCCACGTTAGACGTCATGATGATAATCGTGTTCTTGAAGGACACCTGGCGACCCTGGCCATCGGTCAGGCGGCCGTCGTCGAGCACCTGCAGCAGCACGTTGAAGACATCCGGATGAGCCTTCTCCATCTCGTCGAGCAAGATCACGGAGTACGGACGACGGCGCACGGCCTCGGTGAGCTGGCCGCCCTCGTCGTAGCCCACGTATCCCGGGGGCGCACCGATCAGACGCTGGACGCTGAACTTCTCCATGTACTCGGACATGTCGATACGCACGAGCGCGCGCTCGTCATCGAACAGGCACTCGGCAAGCGCCTTGGCGAGCTCGGTCTTGCCCACGCCGGTGGGGCCCAGGAAGAAGAAGCTGCCGATGGGCTTGTCCGGATCGGAGAGACCCGCACGGCTGCGACGCACGGCCGCGGCGACAGCGGAGACCGCCTCGTCCTGGCCGATGACGCGCTTATGCAGCTCGCCCTCCAGGCCCTTCAGCTTGTCGAGCTCACCCTGCATCATCTTGGAGACGGGCACGCCGGTCCAGGCGCTCACGACCTCGGCGATCTCATCGGAGGTCACCTGTTCGTTGAGGCCCTCGCCGTCCTGCTGCTTTTGTGCCTCGAGCGCGGCCTCGGACTCCTGAATCTGCTGCTGCAGACCCGGGATCACGGAATAGCGCAGCTCGGACGCACGACCCAAATCGCCGTTGCGCGTCGCGCGCTCCTCTTCGCTCTTGGCCTCGTCGAGCTGCCCCTTGAGCTCCTGCACGTGGTCGATGGCGTTCTTCTGGTTGAGCCAGCCGGCCTTTTGGACGTTGAGCTTTTCTTGGACCTCGGCGATCTCCTGGCGCAGGGCCTCCAGACGCTCCTTGGAGGCGTCGTCGGTCTCCTTCATGAGCGCCTGTTCCTCGATCTGCAGCTGGGTGAGCTGACGCGTGGTGGCATCGATCTCGACCGGCATGCTGTCGAGCTCCATGCGCAGGCGGCTTGCCGCCTCATCGACCAGGTCGATGGCCTTGTCGGGCAGGAAGCGGTCGGCGATATAGCGATCAGAGAGGTCGGCGGCGGCCACGAGCGCGCTATCGGTGATGTGCACGCCGTGGAAGATCTCGTACTTCTCCTTGAGGCCACGCAGGATCGAGATGGTGTCCTCGACGGTAGGCTCGCTCACCATAACGGTCTGGAAACGACGCGCGAGCGCCGCGTCCTTCTCGATGTACTTGCGGTATTCGTCGAGCGTGGTCGCGCCGATCGCATGCAGGTCGCCACGGGCGAGCGCCGGCTTGAGGATGTTACCGGCGTCCATGGAGCCCTCAGTGGCACCCGCGCCCACGATGGTGTGCAGCTCATCGATGAACAGGATGACCTTGCCCTCGGACTTCTGTACCTCCTTGAGCACGGCCTTCAAGCGGTCCTCGAACTCGCCGCGGTACTTGGCACCGGCGACCAGCGCGCTCATGTCAAGCTCGATGAGGTCGCGGTCACGCAGGGTGCTCGGAACGTCGCCGGCCACGATACGCTGGGCGATACCCTCGACGATGGCCGTCTTGCCGACGCCCGGCTCGCCGATGAGCACGGGGTTGTTCTTGGTGCGGCGGGACAGGACCTGAATGGTACGGCGGATCTCGTCGGTACGACCGACGACCGGGTCGAGCTTGCCGGCGCGGGCAAGGTCGCAGATGTTGCGGCCGTACTGCTCCAGCGCCTCAAACTGGGTCTTGTCCTCGGCAGATGTCACGCGGTCATCGCCACGCAGCTCCTCGTAGACCTGCTCGATGCGCTCCTTGGTCACGCCGGCGCCGCGCAGCACGCGGCCCGCCTCGCCCTTGTCCTCGGCAAGTGCCATGAGCAGATGCTCAGTCACCACAAAGCTGTCGCCCATCTTGGTGGCCTTCTTCTCGGCCTTTTCGATGACGCGGACGAGCTCGTTGGACAGGCCCATCTGCTGGCCCTCGCCCGAAACCTTGGGCGCGTGGTCGATGGCATCCTGTGTGGAGCGTGCAAGCTGAGCCGGGTCGGCACCGATGCGCTCAATGATCACGGAGATATTGCGCTCGCCGGCACCGAGAAGGGCGGACAGCAGGTGGATCGGCTCCACCGCGCCGGCCTGCGCATCGGCAGCCGTGCTCATGGCGGTCTGCAACGCCTCGCGCGACGTCATTGCTAGCTTATCGATTCTCATGGAATCACCTCTCTTGGGGCGGCCGCCCTACGGGGCGGCTTCACGTTGTTCGAGAAGTATTGTTGCCAGCTTTGCGCGATCTTATACACAAATCTAAGTCTCTATATATAAGATTTTCTGAGTGATTGATGGATAGGGTACTGAGATGTCAGCCCGCCGCTGCCCAGGCGCACTACCATCTCGATCTGTAACATCTAGCAGTCATTTTTGGTCCTAGGTGTTACAGATCGA
>CAKWZF010000020.1:0-19471 GCA_934865005.1 uncultured bacterium
CCCCGAGATTGTCGAGGCATCGCGTGCGTGCCGGTTTGGCGATTGCACGCATACCCATGAGCCGGGTTGTGCCGTTCGCGAGGCCGAGGACGCCGGGCAGATCGACAGCCTGCGTTTGGAAACGTTCCAAAACTTGGCGTCATCCATGCGCGTGAGTGCTCAAATGCTCGATCCCGATGTCCATCTGTAATTGATTTTTCCTATGACAGCCGTCTCCCAACTGTTCGGGAGACGGCTTTTTTGCTGCGGAAAAGCCTCGAAACATGCAGTTTGCTGACGTACTGACCAAAACCTTGCCACGAGCTTGACGGGCTGGTCAGCTTTTGGTCAGCGATTGGTTTGACATCGAAAACCAAAATCGCAATTGCGCCGCTTTGCACTTTGACCGCCCAGACAATGGTGGTACGGGCATTCGCCCGGCACTGCCATGAGAGGAGCGGCCGTGAACAAGAGCAAACGCATCGCCATCAGTCTGGTCGCGGGCGTGCTCGCTGCTCTGCTCTGCATGGTTTACGGCTCGTCGATCCGCTCGCAAGCCGAACAGGTCCAGGCTGAGACCTTGGCCAAGTACGGTGGCGATCGCGTCGAGGTATGCGTCGCGGCGCGCGATATCGATGTGGGCGAGACCCTCGATGAGACCAATGTCATAACCCAGGAATGGCTGACGAGCCTGTTGCCGCGTGACGCGGCGACCGAGCTGCGCCAGGTGCGCGGCGACGTGACGACTTCGCGTATTCCCAAAAACGCCGTGATCTGCAATGTCTACACCAAGGCCGAGAGTCACAAGCTCGAGGTGCCTAAGGGCAAGGTCGCCGTTTCGGTGGCGGTCGATGCCGAGCACTCGGTCGGCGGTGCTACGGGCGTGGGCAGCTACGTGGATGTGTATGTGCAAAAAGACGGCGTAACCGATCGGTTGTGCGGCGCGTACGTGATCGATACCAGTGAAGATTCCGGTGCCACGCGCGAGGGCAAGATCGAATGGGTGACGCTGGCGGCTGACCCCGAAGACGTCAAGGAACTGCTGGGGGCATCGGGCAAGGGAACGGTCAGCTTGACGATTCCCTCCACGGCGCGCGGCAAAAAGAGCGGAGGCGACGAGTGATGAAGGCGATCTGGCTTGCGTGCTGCGCGTGCGGCGATTACGGGCTGTTGCAGCGGGAAGTCGAGGGCCGTGATACGGGTGCACAGGTGCTTCGCGTGGGTGACCTGGACGGGCTGGTTTCCATGGCACGGGCGTTTCCGTCGCGCCGCGGGGCTGCCATCATCGCGGCGTCTCTGTTTGATACCGAAGATGTGCGCAAGACTGTTGCGCGCCTGACGGCCGAAGGCCGCGTGAGTCGCGTGGTCGTGTTGATAGAAGCGCTCGATCCGTCGGATATCGAGGGGCTGTTTCGCGCGGGGGCGACCGAGGTCATCGCTGCGCACAGTATATGCGGCAACGGGCGCGCGGGCGAGGGAGCGGTTGATTCCGATCGGCACATGACGATTGAGCCCGATGCTTTTGTTGATAGGGAACCCGGGGCGCCTCGCGCTACAAGAGGCCCGCGTGTTGATGATTATGGAAAAGCGGAAGCCGAGCATGGTCGGCGCCCCCGGAACCCCCTTGTATACGATGACGCTGGAGGGCCGGCGCAGCATGCTGGCGACTCCCCGGCTGTAGATATGGGATACGTGCACGGCGTGAATCTGGCGGATGAACTCGACGAAGTTGAGGGCTTTGCCGGGTGCGGCGAGTTGTCGCTGATGCGGCATGAGCAGATTGCACAGAACGAGCCTGCCTCGCAGACCGAACAAGCCGCCATGCCGGCTTGGACGCAGCGTGTGGTTGCGGCAGGGGAGACGGGGACGCTGTCACCGACGCCCGCTCCGCCGCCTCTGATGCCGCCGGCAGACGCTGCCGCTCCGCCGCATCGAGCTCCGGTCATCTGCGCCATTTCGGGTTCGGGCGGTTGCGGCAAGTCGACGATCGTTGCCACCATGGCACACGCATCGTCGCTGTTGGGCTTGCGTGCCGCCGTGCTCGACCTGGACCTGATGTTTGGAAACCTTTACGACTTGTTAGGCGTCGATGCTCCGCGCGATATGGCGGCACTTATCGAGCCGTCGGTGGCGGGCGCGCTTGCCGAGCCGGATATCGTGGCCGCATCGATGCGCGTGGCGCCGGGCGTTACGCTCTGGGGTCCCGTTGCGGCGCCCGAGCAAGCCGAGCTCATGGCACGTCCGGTGGAGCTGCTGCTTGATGTCCTGCGTCGCGAATCCGACGTGGTCTTTATCGATACCTCGGTCTTTTGGGGCGATGCCGTGGCGGCTGCGGTGGCGGCGAGCGACCGTTGCCTGGTCGTTGGCGATGCGGCGGTGTCGTCCGCGACATCGGCGTCGCGCGTCATTAAACTGGCAAGTCGAGTAGGTGTGCCGCGCACGCGCATGAGCGCCGTGTTCAACCGGTTCGGTGCGCGCGGGGCAGACGAGGACGTCGCCATGCGCTTTGAGATTGCCTGTGCGTTGAGCTCCAAGATTCGTATCGCCGATGGCGGACAGGATCTCGCCGCGCTCATGGCGTTTGGGCGCGCCGACGAGGCAGTGGGTCAGACGAGCGCTTTTGCGACCAGCGTGCGCGAGGCCACGCGCGAGATGCTCGTGGAACTGGGGTGCGCCGTCGGCCCTTGGAGCGATATAGTCGCCGACCGTGCAACGCGTACCGAACGCCCGCGTATCCGCCTTCCCTGGTCGCGCGAGGGTGATCAGCGATGAGCCTGCAAACGAGGATTAAGGCTGCCGGCGCTGCAGCGGCGGCAGCTCCTGTAGATGCGGGGCGTCGCCGCGCGGTGAAACGACGCACTAAGCGCGCCGTGATGGACCGCATGGGTTACGACGAAGTGGCGCGTATCAGCGCCTATATCGACCCGGTACTTGCCCGCTCGGAATTGCGTCCCGCGGTGGAGGCGGCGCTCAATGTTGAGGAGCCGACCGATCTCGCGACGCCCGAGCGCGAGACCATCATCGACGAGATTTTGGATGACGTGGTGGGCTTGGGGCCGTTGCAGCCGCTCATCGAGGACGACACCGTTACCGAAATCATGATCAACGGCTGCCGCTCGGCTTTCTTTGAACGCGGCGGCGTCTTGTACCCCATCGAGCATGCGTTTGAGGATGATGAGCAGATCCGGGTGCTTATCGACCGCATCATCTCGCCACTTGGCCGCCGTATCGACGAGCGCAGCCCCATCGTCAACGCCCGCCTCAAAACGGGCTATCGCGTCAACGCGGTGATTCCGCCTGTGGCGATTGACGGACCGATTCTCACCATCCGAAAGTTCTCGGACCGTATCTGCTCGCTGGACGAGCTTGTGGGGCTGGGGTCGCTGCCGCTTTGGTATGCGCAGCTGCTGTCGTGCGCGGTGTCGCTGCGACAGGACCTGGCGGTTGCGGGAGGCACGGGATCTGGTAAGACCACCCTGCTCAACGCGTTGTCATGCGAGATCTCCACCGGCGAGCGCATCGTGACGATCGAGGACTCTGCTGAGCTCAAGTTTGCGCATCATCCGCACGTGGTGCGCCTAGAGGCGCGCGAGGCTTCAATTGAGGGCGAGGGCGCGGTGACGATCCGCGACCTGGTGACCAATGCCCTGCGCATGCGCCCCGACCGCATCGTGGTGGGCGAGGTGCGCGGTGCCGAGTGCTGCGACATGTTGCAGGCCATGAACACGGGCCACGACGGGTCGCTCACCACGCTTCATGCGGGTTCCGAGCAGGAGACCGTGGTGCGTCTGACGTTGCTTGCACGTTATGGCATCGATCTGCCGAGCGAGCTCTTCGTGGAGCAGATGGCCTGGGCGCTCGACGGCATCGTGATGTCCGAGCGCCACGCCGATGGCAGGCGTTTCGTCTCCTCGTATTCGGGGGTGCGTCGCGCCGCGTCGGGCGGCGTAGAGCTCGAGCGCTATGTGACTTTCGATGCCGCCGAGCGCACCTGGAAGCTTGACCGCGAGCCGCCGTTTATCGCAGAAGGCCTGCGGTCGGGGACGCTCACACAAGAGGAGGTGGACGAATGGAGGTCGCTGTGCCCCTCGTCGTAGGGGGTTTGGCAGGGTTTTCTGTTGCGACGGCGTGCGGGGCGGAACCTCGTGTGCCGCAGGTACCGCCGGCGGAGCTGGCGCGTCAGGCGCTCGAGACGGTGGCAGAGAAGCTGCCGCGTGAGCTGGTGGAAAACGATCTGCTGAAAAAGATCGCCCGTTCGTGGGCATCGCTGGCTCCGGCGCGTCGCCTTGGCCTCGCGATCGAGGATGCTTCGGGGCGTTTGGCGTTTCTGCTGCTATCGAGCGGTGTCTGCTGCGTTTTGCTAACGATGGTGTCGTTATCGCCCCTCGGATTTGCCTTGGGACTTGTTGCTCCGTTTGCCGTTGGCGCCGCTCGGGATGGCTTTGAGAGCCGGCGCGAGCAACACGATGCAGAAGAGGCCATGCCCGAGGCGTTTACCGCACTTTCCATGTCGCTTGCCTCGGGACATTCACTGGCCCAGGGCATGCGCTTTGTGGGCGCTCATGCGCAAGAACCGGTGCATACCGAGTTTTTGCGGGTGGCGGCGGCGATCGATTGCGGCATCTCGGCGACCGACGCGCTCGATGACTTGCTCGTGCGCATCGACGCCCCTGGCCTTTCGCTTGTGACCTTGGCGCTTAAGGTGTCTCAGCGCACCGGTGCTCCGCTTGCCGACTTACTGTCCGAGGCGTCGAGCATGGTGGGGGAGCGCATTGAGCTCAAGCGCCGCCTGGATGTTAAGACGTCGCAGGCTCGCATGTCTGCGCATATGGTCGCGGCGATGCCGACGGTCATGTGCGCGGTGTTGGCGCTGCTTTCGGCAGATTTTCGTCGCGGTCTTGCGACGCCTGCCGGCGCGGGCACTGTGGTGCTGGGTCTTGCCCTCAACGCCGTTGCCCTGGTGGTTATCCGGCGCATTATGCGGGTGAAGCTATGAGCGCCCCGGTTGCAGTTGCGGCTTGCCTGTGCGCTCTGAGTGTATTTGTCGCGACGGGTTTGGATCGGGCGGATGCACGCAAGATCGCAGAGGCCTGCAAGCGCGAGGCGGTGCTGGTCGCTGCCGCGGGTCGCTCGGTGGTCGATGCTCTGGCCGCGCGAATGAAGGGCGCGGTTGGAGCGGGCGGCCCGGCGCGAGTATCGCTCGGCGAAGTGTCCGAGATGATCGATGTTGTGCGCTTGGGTCTTTCGGCCGGTCTTTCGTTTGATGCGGCGCTTGAGATTTTCTGCGCCAACCGCCGGTCAGTGCTGGCTCTTCGACTTGAACGGGCCTGCATGGCGTGGCAGGTGGGCGTGGGCACGCGTGAGGACGAGTTGTTGGCCGCCGCACGCGACCTGGACGTGCGAGCGCTCGAGACCTTTGCCATCACGGTGGGGCAGGCGCTCGCTCTGGGTGCCCCACTTGCCGAGACACTGGCCGCTCAAAGTCGCGAGATCCGTGCGGCTCATCGCGCCGCGGTCGAGCGCGAGATCGAGCGTGCGCCCGTCAAGCTGCTGATTCCCACCGGCACGCTCATCTTGCCGGCGTTGCTTCTGTCCATATTGGGCCCGCTGTTGGGAGCAGGCGGGATGATGTAGGGAGGAATACATGAACACGATGACTGACGTTGCTGGCAAGGTCTGGAGCTGGGCTGTTTGCCAGTCAATTCGCGCTCGCCAGCATGCCGGGGAGCTACTGCAGGAGGAGAGTGCGCAGGGCACCACCGAATACGCCATCTTGGTCGGCGTGCTCGTGGTGATCGCCATCATTGCCATTGTCGCATTTAAGGGCAAGGTCCAAGATCTATGGAACGCTATCAGCGAGGGCATCAACAGCCTGTAGAGGGTAGGCGGCCTGTCGGCGCACTGCTGGTGTTTGCCTGTGTGGTTGTGGCGGTGGCAGTGGCGGTTTGGGGGCTAAACGCCGCGCGGCAGCAGCGTCCTGGGGCCGCCTTCGATTCGGGCTCAGATTCGGCGGTGGCGTCTCAAAAAGATGAGATGCGAGATGCGGACGATTCGGATGTCGCTGTCACGGCGCAAACCTTTCTGCGGATGCTCGACAAGCGGTCTGGCACTGCGACGGATTCGCCTGAGGACAACGCGATTGCGGTCCGGCTTGCATGGTCCGAGGACCGACCGATGACCGAGGCAGCGGCGGATATGTTACGCGCCTACCGCGAGGTGCCAACGGCCCAGCTCGCCCTGAGCGGCTATCTCGATATTAAGGGTAACGTATGGGGCGCCATTGTGCGCGATGGGCGCGGCTGGGTCGATATAGTGACGGTTGCCGCGGATACTGGCGATGCTTCGTGTCGTCTGCGCGCGGTGCGCCTGGCCCCGCAAACAATAAGCTCAAAGGAGGGGTCGTGAAATGCATGACGTCCTGCGCGAGGAATCTGCCCAGGCGACGGTCGAATACGCCATCGTCACGGTGGCGCTGTTATCGATCGTGCTGGCGATTGCGGGGCTTTGGCGTGCTGGCACCGATGGGCACTTGGCGGCGCTGGTTGAGCGGGCGGCATCCCATGGCGTTGCCTCGACGTCGGTTATCGACGCCGCTGCGGGCGCTAAGGACATCGCGTTGTATTGATATCGCGCGCGAGGACCGGGCGCAGTCTACGGTCGAGGCCGCTTTTTTGCTGCCGACGTTTCTGACGCTCATCCTTCTCGCACTGCAACCGGTGTGCCTGCTTTATACGCGCGCGGTCATGGAGTCTGCCGCCGCCGAGACCGCGCGGCTCATGACCACGACGACGGCGGAGGACGACGATCTTAAGGAGTTCACCCTCCGCCGGCTTGCCGCAGTGCCCAACGTTTCGATCTTTCATGCCGGCGGGCCGTTGTCGTGGGATGTCGAGCTTAGCCGGGCCGATGCGGGCGGCGTCTCGTCCGTGTCCGTTTCCGGCGAGGTCAAGCCGTTGCCTGTGATCGGTGCGTTTGCGCAGGTTATGGGTGGTACCGCCGAGGGCGGCTACGTTGAGCTCAAGGTCGATGTCTCGTATCAATCACGTCCCGAATGGCTGGAGGGAGATTATGATTCGTGGATTGCTGCATGGGATTAAGCGTTTCTGGTCTAGACGCGTTTTGACGCGCCGTCCGAGCTGCCATCGCAAGCGAGGCGGCTTTATGGGTCGAGCCGGTATCGACCTGTTTATCGAAGACGGTGCCTACACCACGCTTTCCTCTGCGGTGGTCATCTTGGTGGTGCTCACGCTGCTGTTTTCGTCGACGGCGGCGATATGGAGCATGTCGCGCGCGGGGGACACCCAGGTGGCTGCCGATAGCGGCGCGCTGGCAGGCGCCAATGTGGTGTCGTCCTATCACACGGCTGCCACGGTGGTGGATGCGAGCATCTTGAGTCTGGGGCTAGCGGGGTTTGCCACAATCGGGACGGGCCTGGTTGCCATTCTCATCCCAGGTGCCGAACCAGTTGCCGGCAATATGGTCGACACCGGGATTGAGATCATTAAAACGCGCAACAAGTTTGCCAAAAGCGCATCGGAAGGCTTGCAGAAAATCGAGACGGCTCTGCCGTATCTGATTGCCGCGCGTGCCACGCAGGCGGTGTCGGCGCAGGATACCGATAGTGTGACCTATACCGGTACGGCGCTTGCCGTGCCCAGGATGTCCGAGTCGGATTTCGTTGCGCTCGAGGGTTCTGAGATCTCGACCGATGCCATTAAAGACACATCGAAAGATCTGGAGCGCGCAGCAGATGAGCTGCAGAAGGCCTCGGAGGAGACGGCGAAAGCAAAAGAACGCGCCTGGCTTGCGGATTGCGGTGGATCGGTTCCGGCTTCGGTCGGTAGCTGTTCATGCATGTGGGAACGTGCGAGGAGTTTGGCAAAGCTCTCGGGTGAGCAGAACCCGCATTATGCCTCGAGCATTTCGTGGGAGCCACAGGTGGCGCTCGACCGCGCGAAGACCTACTACCGTCAACGCCTGGCAGACGAAAAACCGCAGGGTTCAAGCGTCGAGACGAAGGCGGAGTCGGCGGCGCGCAAGGCGTTTTACACCTATGCGAGTACAGAGGTCAATCGTGCATATGTAACCGAGGACGGAGATGAAGTCGCTTCCTATATCCCGCTGTTGCCGCGCAACACTGACGAGGTGCGAGCGACGGAACTCTATACCGATACGGTGTGGCCAACCAGTGCCATCGATGGCAAGACGTATCTGCATTACGGAACGAGTTGCCCCAACTATAAGAAGGGGGCGCCATGCGGGCTGGCCTCGGTTGCTGCTTATGACGGGCAGGACAAATGCAATAGATGCCATTTTGGTGTTTCGTCGCTCGGTGCCGTTGCGGCTCCTTCGACTTCTATCGAAAACGGCTTTGAGTACCACTTTGATCGATTCAAAGAGGCTCTGGAAGACTACGTCGAATGCCGCAACAAAGAACTCGAACTTGAGCGTCAGACCGAGGATGAGGCCGACCGTGCGGGCAATGCGTTTGACCAGGCCATTAAAGCGCTTTCCGGCGAGCGCCCGCGTATCGCCCCACCTGGCCGCAACGGCGTGGTCGCCTTTGCAGTTTCGGGTGACATTACCAGCCCCGATCAACTTAACTCCTCGTTTAACGCGGCAGTCAGGCTTGGCGATCGCGGTGCTATCTCTGCCGCGGTGCTGGCGCCCGATGAGGCGACGGCGCAAAACAACATGCTTTCGCGATTTTTCTCGACATTGAAGGAACGCTCGGGCGGCGTTGCCGGCGTGCTCGACGGCGTCATGGATGTTTGGGGACGGCTACTCGTGGGATACGGAGACATCCAAGGTTCGGCCGACGAACTTATGGACGAGATGATTAAAGACCTAGGAGGGGGCAGCGGTGCGTTGGGCTCCATTGCATCGTGGCTCGGCGATACCGTTTCGGCGTCCGTGGCGGCGCTGGGTTTGGAACCGTGCGACTTGCGCCTGCGAAAGCCGGTGCTGACCGATTCCGCAAATGTCATTAAGAGTCCGGGGTCTGACATTGCGGGTCTCTCTCAAGCGCAAGACAAACTGCGAAGTATTCCGTTGGGCGTGACCGATCCCAAGGCGCTTTGCGAGGCGTTGGAATATCAAGTCGAACGCACCATTAGCGGTACGGTGTTCACACTTGCGGAGATTCCTCTGCCCGGCGGCGGCTCCATCCCGCTCACCGTCGATGTCGCCACGCTGGTTGGCGTTCTGGGCGGTGGGTCGTAATGAGTATCCGCATGCGTCTGCGCGAGGAGCGCGCCCAAGCGACGGTTGAGATGGCAGTGGTTACGCCCGTTTTGCTGGTGCTGGCACTCGTCGTGTACAACGTCATGATCTTTGCCAGCGCTGTCGCGCGCTTCGACCGCGTGGTGCCCGAGATCGTGTTGGCGCACGCTGTGGCGTCGGAGGGGGAGGGCGACGAAAGCTCTGCCGATGCCTCGGCGACGGTTCAGACTCAAATTCTGAATGCCATGGAAGGCTATGACTTGCAGATCGAAGTGTCGAGTGAGCAAGGCGCGGAGGCATCGGATGGTGGCCTGCTCTCCCTATCCGGTACGTTTAGGACCTACACCTGCACCATGTGCTATGAGCCGTGGCCGACTTTTCTCAGCATCGCTGGCGTTTCGCTGGGGGCGCCGACAACGTTGTCGCACGAGCGCGCGGTGACGGTCGATCCATGGCGCCCGGGGGTGGTCATGTGACCGCGGTCTCGTCCTACATCGCCTACGCGCGGGCACTCAACAGGCTGGGTTGGACGCCGGCCGAGTTTGCGGTGGCGGAGTCGTTTGTCGTGCGACTGCGCGGCATGCTGGGACGGCGTCCGGTTGCCGCCAACGGCCTGCCGCTCGTCATGGCGTTTCCACGCTGCTCTTCGGTCCATACGTGTTTTATGGCCTATCCCATCGACATCGCCTTCATCAATCGCGACGGCAATATCCTCGCGCGCTACGAAAACGTCCGTCCTTGGCACATGTGTTCCTGTCCCGGCGCCTGGGCGGTATTGGAACGCCCTTCAATCCTCGCTACACCTCCCGCCCTCCAACAAGCGCCGGCGTAAGAGATTGACGACGGCGGACTTTCGTCATACGAAATTGGGTAAGATGGAGGAGAAGATGCATGGATGTTGAGATCCATCCGAACGCCAAAAAACACTTGACGGAAAAGCAGGTGCTTGGTGCCTGGTTCGCGGTTACTGAGTGCATTCGCCGCGAGTCGGAGGACGAGCCGCCGAGATGGCTTGCCATTGGATGGCTTCCAGATGGTCGAAGTGTGGAACTTGTTGCGGTCGAACTAATTCGTGGATGGCTCATTATTCATGCCCTGTCTCCGGTTCAGAAGAAATTCTGGCAAGAGATCGAGCGAGCTCGGCAGAGGGGTCGATGATGGGCAAGACGTATACGGCCGCTAATGGTCAGGTTGTAACGGATGAAATGATTGACGCGTGGTGTGAGTCGTACGAGCGCGGAGAGTTTCCGGATGGCGAACACACCGTTGGTGGAATCGTGCGTGGACGGCCCCCGCTCTCAGGTGAGGGGACGGCAACGCTGTCGGTCAAGATTCCTCTGGGAATGAAGGAGGCCATTCGTCGACGGGCGGCTGCCGAGGGGATGACGCCAAGTGAGTTTGCCCGTGCGGCTCTGAGTGAAAAACTTCTTGCTGCCGGCTGATGCCTCTGACGTGCCGATTTATAGAACCGAGGCTGTGCTCAAAAACTTTTTTAAAATTCTCGGTTGACCGGAACGCGTCCTTGGTTATACTAATCAAGCCTTGAAACAAGGCACACCTCAAATGGCTGGGTAGCTCAGTTGGTAGAGCAGAGGACTGAAAATCCTCGTGTCAGGGGTTCGATTCCCTTCCCCGCCACCTTGAATTGACTAGGACCTCTGCAAAGGGGTCCTTTTCTTTTATACAGCCTCCACATGGAATCGAACCCCGTGAGGGCGCGGAGCTGAGTAAACGCGTAAGCGTTTGCCAGCGCAGCTCGCAAGGCGCGTAAGCGCCACAGCGGTCCGTCCGCGCAGCGCGCGGACGCGATTCCCTTCCCCGCCACCTTGAATTGACTAGGACCTCTGCAAAGGGGTCCTTTTCTTTTATCGAGGGCTCTGCGGAAATTGCGTCCCGGAATTTGGCTTCAGAGTGGGATGCGTTTTCCGCTTTGATGTCGCTTGGGAAAGCGCGACCCGGAATCCGGCGTCAGAATGGGACGTGCTTTCCTTTTGCGGCCTTTGGCGGAAACTGCGTCCCAGATCTCGCGCTCAGAACGGGATGCATTTTCCGATTGAGGCCTCGAACGGAAAATGCATCCCAGTCTTTTGCGAAAAACGGGATGCGCTTTCCGGCGCTTACTTCCGACGTGCGCGCACATCTCGGCGCACCAGCTCGTGCCCACCTGTCCCAGACATTCCTCCCACTTTTGCGCCACTTTGTAGACCGTTCGGTCGCCTGTCTGCATGCGCGGGTATACTCAAATCGATAGATATGTCATGCAAGAGCGATGCGGGCTTAGCCCGTATGATTCAAAAGGGGGCAGTGATGGAGAGGATACTCGGCGTTAATCTCTCTGGCTGGTTTATTCCCGAGCCTTGGGTGACCCCGTCGCTATACGCGGCGACCGGTGCATCCAACGCGGCCGAGCTGCAGGAGGCCATGGGCACCGCCGCCTATAACGAGCGCATGCGCCGTCATTACGAGACGTTTGTGAGCGAGGACGATTTCCGTCGCATGGCGCAGATCGGTCTCAATGCCGTGCGTCTGCCGGTGCCCTGGTATGCCTTTGGCTCGCAGGAGTCCGATGCGTCCTACATCTCGGTTGTCGACTACATCGACCGTGCAATTGAGTGGGCTGCCAAGTACGACATCCGCGTGCTGCTTGATCTAGCAACTGTGCCCGGTGGCCAGGGCGATTCCAACGATTCGCCCGCCACGCCAGAGGCTGTTGCCGAGTGGCATTCGTCCACTAACGGCCGTCATGTCGCACTCGACGTGCTCGAGCGCTTGGCTGATCGCTACGGCGAGGCCGAGAGCCTGCTGGGCATTGAGCTGCTGGATACGCCGCAGATGAGTGTCCGCAAGAGCCTCTTCACCATGACGGATGGCATTCCTGCTCACTACCTGCGCAATTTCTATCGCGATGCCTACGAGCTCGTCCGTTCGTATATGCCCGAGGATAAGATCGTCGTCTTCTCGTCGTCGGGGCATCCCAGCGAGTGGAAGCATTTTATGCGCGGCGCCAAGTACAAGAACGTCTACATGGACCTTCACCTGTACCATTACCGCGACGAGCATGCGCTCGACATCACGAGCCCCCGCGGGCTGACGACGGCGATTTCGCGTAACAAGCGCGAGCTCAAAGAAGCGATTTCGACTGGGTTCCCCGTGCTGGTGGGCGAATGGTCGGGCGCGGCGATCTTTGCCAACTCGTCGGTTACGCCCGAGGGCCGCAATGCCTACGAGCGCGTGTTTATCGCCAACCAACTGGCTTCGTTTGCACCGGCTGCCGGTTGGTTCTTCCAAACGTGGAAGACCGAGAAGCGCATTGCAGCATGGGACGCCCGCGCGGCGCTCGGTACGCTCGAGCGTGGCATGATTGAATAGGTTGATATGACGCAAAACAGCGCCCATACGGGCAAACTCTATGTGGTCGGCACGCCCATCGGCAACCTGGGCGACCTGTCCCCGCGCGTTGGCGAGGCGTTTGCCGCCGCCGATGTCATTTGCTGCGAAGACACGCGTGTGACGTCAAAGCTGCTGATGCATCTGGGCATTTCCAAGCCGCTTGTCCGTTGCGATGAGAATGTGATCGCCAGCCGCGCCGCCGGCCTGGTCGACCGTCTGCTGGCGGGGGAGACCCTCGCCTTTGCCTCGGACGCCGGCATGCCGAGCGTGTCCGATCCCGGCCAGGCGCTGGTCGAGGCGGCACGTGAGGCCGATGTGCCCGTCGAAGTTATTCCCGGGCCCTCCGCTTGCGTCACGGCGCTCGTTTCGTCCGGCATTCCCTGTGAGCATTTTTTCTTTGAGGGCTTTTTGGGCCGAAAGCACGGCGACCGCGTGCGTCGTTTGCAGCGCCTTGCCGTGGTTCCCGGCGCACTCATCTTCTACGAGTCTCCACATCGCATCGTGGCGACGCTCGAGGCCGTGGCGGAGGTCTTTCCCCAGCGTGAGGTTGCCGTCTGCCGCGAACTCACCAAGCTGCACGAGGAGGTCTTGCGCGGGCCCGCCGCCCAGCTCGCCGAGGAGCTGCGTGCTCGCGGCGAGGTAAAGGGCGAGATTGCGCTGGTCATCGCGCCGCCGAGCGAGGACGAGGAGGCCGGTATCGTGCCGGTTGGCGCAGCGGCAGCGGATCCCGACGAGGCCCTGCGCGAGGATATCCGCGCCGCGCTCGAGGAGGGAGAGCCCGCCTCTGCGGTGGCCAAGCGCCTGTCTCAGAAGTATTCGCGCCGCAAGCGCGATGTCTATGCCATGGTGCTCGATATGCAATAGATGGAGGATATCCAGCCCTTGCGCTAGAATCATCCCCTGTATGCAACGTTTTTCTGGAGGACAAACCCCATGGATCAAAGCAAGCCTTCGTTCTTTATCACGACGCCCATCTACTACGTCAACGCCGATCCGCACCTGGGCACGGCTTATTCCACCATCATCGCCGACGTTCAGGCTCGCTATCGCCGCTCCGCTGGCTATAACGTCAAGTTCCTGACCGGCATGGACGAGCACGGCGAGAAGGTCGCCGAGGCCGCAGCCAAGCACAACATGACGCCGCAGGAGTGGACCGACAGCCAGGCCCCGCACTTCAAGGAGCTTTGGAGCAAGCTCGAGATTTCCAACGACGACTTCATCCGCACCACCGAGCCGCGCCAGCATCATGCTGTGCAGTACCTGTGGGAGCGCATGAAGGAGTCCGGCTACCTGTATAAGGGCAGCTACGACGGTTGGTATTGCGTGCCTGACGAGACCTACTTCACTGATACGCAGGTCCAGAAGGGCGACGAGGAGTACGGCAGCGTCGGCCAGCACCTGTGCCCCGACTGCCACCGTCCGCTTGAGCGCGTGCAGGAGGAGTCCTACTTCTTTAAGCTTTCCGCCTTCCAGGACAAGCTGCTCAAGCTCTATGACGAGCACCCCGACTTTGTCGAGCCTGCGTTCCGTATGAATGAGGTACGCAGCTTTGTCGAGGGCGGCCTTAATGACCTTTCCGTGAGCCGTACGAGCTTTGACTGGGGCATCCAGGTCCCGTTTGACGAGGGTCACGTGACCTACGTGTGGTTCGATGCGCTGCTCAACTATATGACGGCCGTCGGCTACGGTGTCGACACCGATGAGGCGCGTGCCGAGCTGGCCTATCGCTGGCCCGCGCAGTTCCACATCGTGGGCAAGGACATCATCCGCTTCCACTGCGTCATTTGGCCCGCCATGCTCATGGCCATCGGCGAGGCCCTGCCCGAGCACGTCTTTGCCCACGGCTTCCTGACCGTGCGCAATGCCGAGACCGGCAAGGCCGAGAAGATGTCCAAGAGCCGCGGCAACGCCATCGCTCCGCAGGACGTTATCGACATGCTGGGTGTCGAGGGCTATCGCTACTACTTTATGACCGACGTCGTCCCCGGCACCGACGGTGCCATCAGCTTCGACCGCATGGAGCAGGTCTACAACGCCGACCTGGCCAACAGCTGGGGCAACCTCATCTCGCGTTCGCTCAACATGAGCGGCAAGTATTTTGACGGTTGCGCGCCCGCCAAGCCCGCATCGTTCGATGCGTTCGACAACCCGTTGGCAAAGATTGCCGATGGCCTGGTCGATCGCTACATGGCCAAGATGGACGTGCTCGATTATGGTGGAGCTAAGGACGAGGTCATGGAGCTCATCCATGCCGCCAACCACTACATCGAGGACTCCGAGCCCTGGGCGCTTGCCAAGGACGAGGCCAAGGCTGACGAGCTGGCGTTTGTGATCTACAACCTGCTCGAGGCCATCCGCATTGCCGCTCACCTGCTGATGCCGCTCATGCCCCAGACTTCTGCCGAGGCCCTGCGCCGCCTGTCCTGCGAGGACGAGGCCGCGAGCGACGACCTCAAGGGCATTTGCGCTTGGGGCCTGCTTGCCGGTGGTCAGCCCGTCGAGAAGGGCGAGCCGCTGTTCCCGCGTCTGGGCTAAGCCGCTGCGCGCCATATCGGCAATTTGCTGTTTAGCTGTAAGGGCATGGCCGCAACGGTCCATGCCCTTTTGCTTTACGATGCAGCCACCATGTTAAGGAGGCAACCATGACAACTTCGCCTTTGGCAAACCCCACGGCAACTAGGGAGCTGCTAGAGGAGTTTGGCCTTTCGACCAAGCATCGCCTGGGCCAGAACTTCCTGATCGACAACCATGTGATCGAACGTATCTGTGAGCTCGCTGAGCTTGCGGGCGATGAGCGCGTGCTCGAGGTCGGCCCGGGTTGCGGCACGCTGACGTTGGCCCTGCTGCAGGAGGCGGCGTGCGTTACGTCGATTGAGGCAGATCCCGAGCTCGAGCCGGTGCTCGATGCTCACGCCGCTGACTATGCCAACTTCCGCTTTATCATGGGCGACGCGCTTAAGGTGACGCCGGAGCAGATTGAGCAGGCCGCCGGCGGTGAGCCGACGGTATTTGTCGCGAACTTGCCCTATAACGTGGCGGCGACGATCATCTTGCAGTTCTTCCAGACGATGCCCGCGCTCAAGCGTGCCGTGGTCATGGTGCAAAAGGAGGTTGCCGATCGCATTGCCGCAGTGCCGGGCAACAAGACCTATGGCGGCTATACGGCAAAGCTCGGCCTGTATGCGCAGGTGACGGGTCGCTTTGAGGTGCCGCCGCGTTGCTTTATGCCGGCGCCGCACGTGGACTCGGCCGTCGTGCGTATCGACCGTGTTGACGGCGTGCTGCCCGAAGGACTCGACCGCGAGTTTGTGGCCCGCGTGATTGATGCTGCATTTGCCCAGCGTCGCAAGACCATCCGCAATTCCATGAGTGCCAACGGTTTTGCCAAGGACGTGCTCGATGCCGCTTTTGAGGTTTGCGGTATCGCACCCACCACGCGCGCCGAGACGCTCGATGTTGCCGACTTTGTCCGTCTGGCCCGGGAGCTAATCCATGACGCCTAATGCCGAACGCGTGACGTTTACCAAGAAAAAGACGACGGTTGCTTGTCCCGTGCCCTTGGCGCCGCTTGCCGACACGCATGCACATCTGCTTTCGTTTTGGGGCAAGGATGTGCCCGAGACGCTCGTGCGCGCCAAAGCCGCGGGCGTCGACCTGTTGGTGACGATGTTCGACCCCATTGCCGACAAGCGCAGCGTGGCGGACTATAGCGACTGGCTGGTGCGCGAGATTCTTCCGATGCAGGATATCCCGCAGATCAAGTATCTTGCCGGCGTGCATCCGTATGGCGCGCCGGACTATACCGACGACGTTCATGCACAGGTCGTTGCCGCACTTGATGACCCCTTATGCGCCGGTATTGGCGAAATCGGCCTGGACTATCACATGGACTATGACGACGATATCGCGCCGGCACCCCATAACGTGCAGATTGATTGCATGGCGCGCCAGCTCGAGCTTGCCGTGCGCCGCAATGTGCCGGTGGAGCTGCACCTGCGTCACGAGGACTCGGATGGGGAGCGCACCTCGCACGTTGATGCGTACAACGTACTGCGCGAGGTGGGCGTGCCCCAGGCCGGTTGTGTGCTGCACTGCTTTGGCGAGGACCGCGCCACGATGGAGCGCTTTGTGGAGCTGGGCTGCTATATCGCCTATGGTGGCGCGGCCACCTTTAAGCGCAACGACGACGTGCGCGAGGCATTTGCGGCAACCCCACTCGATCGAATTTTGTTCGAGACGGATTGCCCGTATATGGCTCCGGAGCCCATCCGCGGTCTTGAATGCGAGCCCGCAATGATCTCCATTACGGCAAACACGCTGGTCAACGACCGTGTCGATCGTACCGGCGAGGATGCTGAGGCAATCGCGCGAGCAGCTTGGGAAAATGCCTGCAAACTTTTTCAAAAATAGTTCTTGCGTTCGCGATGACGCTCCGTTATTCTAATTCCTGCACGCGGGCGTGGCGGAATTGGCAGACGCGTACGGTTCAGGTCCGTATGGGGGCAACCCCATGAAGGTTCAAGTCCTTTCGCCCGCACCATTGAATGAAAGAGCTCCCAGCAATGGGAGCTTTTTTGTTATGGGCCCATCACAGGGACTTGAACCTGCGAAGGAGCGAGCGTAAAGAAAACGCGGAGCGTTTTTAGCGAGCTGGCGAGGACGCCGGTAGGCGGCCGAAGCCGGTGCGGATCCGCGAAGCGGATACGCGGACGTCCTTTCGCCCGCACCATTAAATGAAAGAGCTCCCAGCAATGGGGGCTTTTTTGTTATGCACGATCTCCTTGGACGGGTATCCTAATGCCAACGTGTGCCTATCAGAGGAGAGACCATGCTGTTTTCCGGTATCATCGCTGCCCTTACCAGCCTTTTGATTCCCATCATCATCCTGTTGCTGCTTCCCAGCGCCTGCTATGTCGTTGAACAGCAGCATGCTGTGATCATCGAACGCTTAGGCAAGTTCAACCGCATCGTCAGCGCGGGCTTCCACATGAAGGTGCCCGTGATCGACCGCAAGGCTGCCACGGTGAGTCTGCGCACCATGAAAAACGGTTTTGGCATCGACGTTAAGACCCAGGACAACGTGACCATCGGCCTTGAGGTCTCTGCTCAGTACCACGTGAGCTATGACATGGGTGCCGGCCCGGCAGATTCGGGTATCTACAAGAGCTACTACATGCTGCAGGAGCCCGTCGACCAGATGCGTGACTTCATCACCGACGCCCTGCGCTCTTCGATCCCCGTCTACACACTCGATGAGGTCTTTGCCAAGAAGGATGACATCGCCAAGGATGTCAACGCTACCGTTTCCGAGCAGATGGCCGCCTACGGCTTCACCCTCGTGTCGACGCTCATCACCAAAATCGCACTGCCGACCGAGGTTGAGAACTCCATGAACGACATCAACGCCGCCCAGCGCAAGCGCGCTGCGGCACAGGAGCTCGCCGAGGCCGACCGTATCAAGCGCGTCACCGAGGCGACCGCCGAGGCCGAGGCTATGGAAAAGGCGGGCGAGGGCATCGCCAACCAGCGCAAGGCCATTGCGCTGGGTATCAAAGATTCGCTCGAGATCATCCAGGAGACGGGTGTCGGCAATGACGAGGCCAACCAACTGTTCATGTTTACGCAGTGGTCCGAGATGATGACGGAGTTCGCTCGCACGGGTAAAACCTCGACGGTCGTGCTGCCGAGCGACTTTTCGCAGTCGGCCTCGATGTTCGAGCAGATGCTGACCGCCAGCAAAGTTCAAAACGATTCGAAGGAGTAGACGCGCGTGAAATACACCGTCGTTTGCGTCGGTAAGCTCAAGGAGCGCTTTTGGAAGGACGCGTGCGCTGAGTACACCAAGCGCCTAGGTGCCTATGCCAAGGTTGATATCCGCGAGGTGGCCGATATCGACCCGGCTAAGGCGGGCGGCGTGGATGCCGCGCGCGACAAGGAGGGGGCGGCAATTCTTGCTGCATTGCCGTCTCGGGCGCATGTGATCCTGCTGGCTATCGAGGGCAAGGAGCGTTCGAGTGAGGAGCTCTCGGCGCGGCTCGACGATCTTATGCTGCGAGGCAGCAGCGACATTGCCTTTGTAATCGGCGGTTCGGACGGCGTGAGTGATGAGGTGCGCGCCCGCGCCGACGAGATGCTCAGCTTTGGACGCATTACCTTGCCGCATAACCTGGCGCGTGTGGTGCTGCTAGAGCAGATTTACCGTGCCTGCAAGATCAGCCGTGGCGAGCCGTATCACAAATAGGTCGGCAATGCGAAACAATGGCGTGGGACAATACCTTTCGTTTTGAAGAGCGTGTCTGAGAGGACTATGAGATATGAAGATTGGGTTTGTCGGTTTTGGCAATATGGCGAGCGCTATGGCCGATGGCTGGATCGCTGCCGGTGTAGCTGCGAGCGACATGTGCGCCTGTGCGGGTCGCTACGACGCACTGGTTGAGCGCTGCGAGGCGCGCGGCATGGTCGCCTGCCACGATGCCGCCGAGGTTGTCGCCGCATCCGATATCGTGGTCGCTGCGGTCAAACCGTACATGATCGAGAAGATATTCGCCCCGCTCAAGGATGCTCTTGCCAAAAAGGTCGTTCTGTCGGTTGCCTGGACCTGGGACAGTGCCAAGTGGGAGCAGGTCCTGCCGGGCGTCGCGCATATCTCGACGGTGCCCAACACACCGGTTTCGGTGGGCGAGGGCGTCATCGCTTGCGAGAAGGCTTCCACGCTTAGTGATGAGCAGAGCACAGTGGTGCTTGATCTGCTTGGCAAGCTCGGTGCGGTGGTCGAGCTCGATACGAGCCTGCTGTTTGTGGGCGGCACGGTGGGTGGTTGCGCTCCGGCATTTGTCGCCATGGCAATCGAGGCCCTGGGCGATGCAGCGGTCAAGCACGG
>CAKWZF010000020.1:19481-22068 GCA_934865005.1 uncultured bacterium
CATTGTGAGCCAGATGGTGCTGGGTACGGCAAAGCTGCAGCTTGCAACTGGCCAGCATCCTGCGTCGATGAAGGATGCCGTATGCTCGCCCGGTGGTGCCACCATCAAGGGCGTCGTTGCGCTCGAGGACGCCGGCATGCGCAGTGCCCTGGTCAAGGCAATCGACGCAACTCTCCAGTAAAACCTGCCATTTAGGGACAGGTTTATTTTGGCAGGTTTTTCCTGCGGTTTTGTCGTATGTGCGAAAAGCGCCCCGCAACTGGCTCAATTCCAGTTGCGGGGCGCTTACGTTTGCCCAGATAAAACCGACCAAAATAAACCTGTCCCTTTTTGGCAGGTTAGTCCCAGAAGCTGTCTTCCTCATCCTCGGACTTGGGTCCGCGGTCGACGTACATCTTATGGGTACGCTTCTCCATTACAAAGGCAAGAATCGCAAATAACAGGATGCCGCCGGCGAAAAGGATGGCAAAACCGGTGCGGGTGCCAAACAAAAAGGAAAAAACTGCGTCCATTGGGTGCCTTCTTGCGTAGTTGAGTTGGGTCGTAAACGCTCATAAGTATATACTTGCCCATACATGTACAAGGTTGCAACCTAAATGGAATGTATATCGCCGGAGGATCTAATGCTTGATATCAAGTTTGTTCGCGAGAACCCCGATGCCATCGATGTCGCCATGGCTAACCGCCAGACGTCTTGGGATCGCGAGAAGTTCTTTGAGCTCGACGACGAGCGTCGTGCCGTCATCACCGAGGTCGAGGAGCTCCAGGCTTCGCGCAATGCCGAGTCCAAGAAGATCGGCGCCCTGATGAAGGAGGGCAAGAAGGACGAGGCCGAGGCCGCCAAGGAGGCCGTGCGCGCCGTCAACGAGAAGATTGACGGTCTGGCCGAGCGCCGTACTGCTCTCGAGCAGGAGCAGTACGACTTCATGGCTCACCTGCCCAACATTCCTTGCGAGGCCACGCCGTACGGCAAGGACGAGGACGAGAACATTGAGCGCCGTCGTTGGGGCACCCCGCGCGAGTTCGACTTCGACTTTAAGCCGCACTGGGATCTGGGCACCGATCTGGACATCCTCGACTTCGAGCGCGGCAACAAGCTCTCCGGCAGCCGTTTTACCGTTCTCGGTGGCGCTGGCGCCCGCCTGGAGCGCGCCCTCATCAACTTCTTCCTCGATACGCACACCAGCCGTGGTTTTAAGGAGTGGTGGCCGCCCATCGTCGTCAAGCGTCAGACCATGTTTGGCACGGGTCAGCTGCCCAAGTTTGAGGACGACGCCTACCACGTCTCGGGCGACAACTTCCTGATCCCCACCGCCGAGGTCGTGCTCACCAACCTGCACGCCGGCGAGGTCCTCGACGCCGACACCCTGCCGCGCCGCTACACCGCCTTCACCCCCTGCTTCCGCGAGGAGGCCGGTTCCGCCGGTCGCGACACCCGCGGCATCATCCGTCAGCACGAGTTCGACAAGGTCGAGATGGTCAAGTTCGCTAAGCCGGAGGAGTCCGACGAGGAGCTCGAGAGCATGACCGCCGAGGCCGAGTACCTGCTGCAGCAGCTGGGCCTTCCGTATCGCGTGATTAGCCTGTGCACCGGCGACTTGGGCTTCTCTGCCCGTCAGACCTACGACGTCGAGGTCTGGCTGCCGAGCTACAACGCCTACAAGGAGATCAGCTCCTGCTCCAACTGCGGCGACTTCCAGGCCCGCCGCGCCAACATCAAGTACCGCGACCCCGAGAACTTCAAGGGCTCGCGTTACCTGCACACCCTTAACGGTTCCGGCCTGCCGGCTGGTCGTACCATGGCTGCCATTCTGGAGAACTACCAGAACGCCGACGGCACCATCACGATCCCCGAGGTTCTGCGTCCTTACATGGGCGGTCTCGAGAAGATCGAGCCGGTCGCGTAAACTAGCTGCATAGGCGATTTGCGAGGGCGCTCCTTTTAGGGGCGCCCTTTTTGTGTACGGCCATATCATGCCGTGCGGACAGCTCAATAGAAAACACACGAACAACTGTTCTGTATACAGCCATCTACCTGCTATGCTTTTGCTAAATAAGAGCGAGAGAAAGGGGACGCGATGGAGCTGTTTGATGATCGGGTGGTTTTGTTTGAGAGCGACGAGGGCGGGGAGTACCTGCTTGTAACGTGTGAGCCGTCTGGCATGGGCGGCCTGGTGGTTCGGCAGACGAGTGAGGGTCCGTTGGCCCAATGGTGCTTTGAGGAGTCGCCGCATGTGGTCGAGACCTTTGTGACGCACGAGGGACTTGTGGCGCTGGAGCACTTCTATGGAGTTGGGACTTCCAACCAGGTCGCGCGCATGTTGAGCATCTCGTTTGCCGATTATGATTGCGCCCAGCGGGTGAGATCGCTCCTGAGGGAACTTGAAGTCAAGTTTGACGTGATCGAAAAGCCAATCGATCGTACGGGGAACGGCGGTATATGCGGAGCAGCATGACAAAACTGCGTTCCACAAAAAAGTTTGAGATTGTGCTTGACTCCAATAAGCTAAAGTGGTTTTATATGTCTTGCGCTGCGGCGTTACCTCAGCTGGATAGAGGGTCTGACTACGAATCAGAACGTCATAGG
>CAKWZF010000021.1:0-5182 GCA_934865005.1 uncultured bacterium
ACCTGGCCCTGGTGACCGAGAACGGCGTCGAGATTCTCAACGCCTACCCCCACGATCCAGTCCGCTTAGGCTAACCTCATCCCCAAGTCCCCAAACTAAGTTGCGGTGAAATACGGACTGCTTAAGGCTTCTAGCCCATAAAATAGTCCCTATTTCACCGCAACTGCCAAGGGGACCAGGGTAGTCAAAAAGGCCCGTCCCAAATTAGCTGCCCTACAATCAAACGAAAGGCCTCCCGATTCCCTGACGAGAACCGGGAGGCCTTCTTGTGCCCTAGAGCCCTAAAGCTCTAAGCTCGCAGCCTTACTCCGCGCGATGACGCAGTTTTTCGATCGCTGCGGCAATAAGAGCCAGCAGGCCGGTTCCGCCAAGCGCCGCAACGGTCACGGCAGTGTTGTCGCCCGTCTCGGCCAGGCTTCCCTTGGCGGCCTTCTTGCCATCCTTCTTGCCCGAAGGATCCTTGACTTCGGGCTTGGCGCCGTTATCCTTGCCGCTCGTCGGCTTCTGCACGGCAGCAGGCTCAACAACCTCGACAGTCACCGAAGCAGTGAGCTGCTGAGGCGCCGGCGTCTCCGCAGCGCCATCCTCGGCAAGCGTCGCAATAGCCGCGGCGTCGCCGTCAACGGGCATCGTCGCCGTAATGACGACGGTTCCGTTCTTGAGGGCCTTGACCTTACCGTTCTCGACCGTAGCGATCGTCGGGTCGGACGAAGCCCACGTCACGGTTCCACGCAACAGCGCGCCATCGGCTGCATTGCTCGCCGCGACAGCAAGGTCAATTGCCTTGCCACGCTCTACCTTGAGCACGGTTTCGGCAGTCGTAGCCTTGCCGTTTTGGTCAACGATAACAAGCCCGCTGGCTGCCGGGCGCGGCTTAACGCGTACCATGCAGCTGACTGTAAGCTCCGTACCGCGAACCTTACCGTCCACGGTCACATCATCGGCACCCCAATCCAGTGCGGGGACATTCTCCCAATCGACATCGTAGTCTTCCTGGCTGTCGTCCTTCATCATCACGGAGACCTTCTTGGGCAGCGCCTTCAGCACATCGGCGGCAGAGCTTGCCTCGAACACCTCAACGGGAGCGAACGTCGCAGGCCTCACGGGAATCTCGCTTGCCGGCGTCTCGACGACCAGCTTGCAGGTCGCTTTGAGCGTCGTGCCCTCGACGGAGCCCTCGATCGTGTACTCGCCAACGGTGGCAAGATGCTTGTCCAGGCCATCCGTATTCCACGTGACCGCGGCCTCGTCCGTGTGGCCATCGGAGTACGTCACGGCAACCTTCTTGGGCAGCTGCCCCGTCACAGTGTCGGCCTTGGCATCGCGCTCAACTTTGATCTGCGGCACCTCGGCAACCTTGTTGATCGTCGTCGTGGAGGTAACAATGACCTCGACGGGCAGGTTGCCGTTCACCGTCTCGCCCTTTGCAACGTCCGCGTTGCCGTACGTGTCGGCCGCGGCAGGAACCTCGGTCCATGTGATCTCGGACTCCGCCGTCGTTTTGCCGTCCTTCATGCGAACGGTCGCCTTCACGCCCTTGAGTGCCTCGCGCACCGCATCGGCAGACGCGCCCTCGGGAACGGAAATTCCGGCAATAGGCTCAACGGACGCCGGAATCTCGGCATCGCTCTTCACGACCGTAATCGTGCACTTGGCCTTGACCGAAGAGCCCTCGACCGCGCCTTCAAGTGCGATGTCACCCAGCTTGCCCAAGGCATCTGCCGTGAGCGGGCTCTTATCCCACGTGACGGCAGCGGCCTTCGTCGAGCCATCAGACATGTTAAGCGTCACCTGGGTGGGCAGAGCAATGTCGTCGGCGGCAGTGTTGCGAGCAGCCGAAAGCTTGATGTCAGCGACGCTCTCGACGACCGGCACCAGGTTGACCGTAGCCTTGACCTCAAAGCTACCAACCGCGGTTTTGCCCGTAACGACAACGCTCGTGCCATCATTCTTGATGGTGAGGTTCTCCTTGGGAGCGGTCCAGGCGATCTTCGAGTCGATCTCGGATCCGTCCTTCATCGCAACCTTCACGGTAGTAGGCAGCGCGGCCACAACAGCCTCGGGCTTTGCCCCGTCGTCGAGCGTCACAGGGTCAACCGTACCAGCCAGGTGATCAGGAATCTCACGAAGCGGTTTGACGACCTTGATGGTGCACTCCGCCTTCTGATCCGTGCCGGCAACCGTGCCCTTAACCGTAACTTCACCTTCCTTGGCAAAGTCCTTGTCGGAGAGATCATTGGTATTCCACGTTACGCCGGCTTCGGAATCGGTATCGTCAGAGTAGATCGCCGTGACCGTGGCGGGTAGCTTGGCCAAAGCATCAGCCGCCTTGGTATCGCGCTCGACCTCAATCTCGTCAACGTTATCAAAGCCAACGATATGCGCGGTTACCTTGACCTTCACCTTTACGGTCATACCGTTGTCCGTTAGACCCGTGACCTCAAACTCGGTGCCGGCACGGCCCAGGCTGTCGACCTGAGACCACTTAACGGGCGTCTCTTTCTTGGTCTTGCCGTCCTTCATGACAACCGTCACCTTGGACGGAAGTTTATCCATAAGGTCGCTGACCTTGGCATTGTCCACAATCTCAACAACATCGATCGGCTCGACGTAGTCGGGCGTCTGGGCCTTCTGATCCACCACGGTCACATTGCAGGTCACCTTGGCGCCGTTGAGCTTAACCGTACCCGTGATCTCCACGGTGCCGGTTCCGTTGAGCAGCTCGTCCGTGACGCTAGAAAGATCCCACACGTCAATGTCGAGCAGATCGGTCGAGCCATCGGAATAGGTCGCCACAACCTGCTTGGGCATCTGGGCGTACAGTTCCTGCTTGGACGTACCACTGGCAACGCTAAACGACTTGGCCTCGAGCTTGGTGATGGTTCGCGGCGCCTCGGAGACGTTGACGTACACGATGGCGTTGACGTTGTCGACATCCTTGAGCTTGCCGACGAGTTTATACGTACCCTTCTTGGCGAGCGGATTGGAGAGGTCGATGCCGTCGGTGTCGGTCCACTTTTCGATCTCGATGCCGCCTAAACTGCCCCGAGTATCCCGCGCTGAGCCATCCGAGTAATATACGGACACGGCATCGGGCAGCTCCAGCATCGATCCGACCGTGGTGTTGACCACGACGGCCTCGGGCTGCAGCGCCACCTTCTTCGCCTTCTTGTCGGCAACCGTCACCTTGGCGGTCACGTTACCGTTCTCATCCACGCCGACCTTCTGGCCCTCATCGTCCAAAAGCGCCATAACAGCAGCGGCATCAAAGCCGACCACATGGCCCGTCGCATAGAACGTGCCAGGCCGCTCGTACTTCTCGGGCGCGATCGGATCCCAATCAATAGCCGCCGTCGAAACGGAGCCGTCGCTCATCTCGACCGCCATCTTGGACGGCATAGCAGGCGCAGTGCCCGCCTTGGTGGTCACTGCGGTCTCGCCGTTATCGATTGCCTTCTCAACGCCTTGGATAACGATCTTGGTCTGAACAGTGAGACCGGTGTTAGTGCCGTCACCGTATCCGTCGAGGCCGCTTGCAAACAGCGTGCCAGACACTGTCGTGACCTGACCCGGCTCTCCGGTATAAACCGAGGGACGAACGTAATCCCATTGAACCTGGGCATTATGAGTTTTGCCGTCACTCGTGGCAACCGAGACATTCCACGGCAGCTCGGGGAAAACACCGCTGGCCGTATTAATGCGCTCAGGAACGCTAACGGAGGTGACGGAACAGACGTCAACAGTGATTGTCGCCTCGGCACCACCTTGGAGCTTGCCCTTCACCTTAAACGAACCGTCCTTGGCATACGCGTCTTCGGCGACACGGTCCCATGTGACCTTTTCGCGCTGGGGCTCAGAAGACACATCGTTGTCGTATCGAACCTCAAGGTATTCCGGCAGCATCGGCTTGGTGCCGGGGACGGTCCATATGGTTCCGCCCTGAACCGAGGTTGCCTTACTCGCGATCTTAACGGTGGCAGTAATCGGAACGTCAACCGCCTGCATGCCGTACCCTGCATTAAAGCTAATTGTTGCAGTGCCGCGAACAACGCCACCCTGAGTCCAATCAAAACTTTTCGTGTTCCACTTGACCTCGGCGAATTTATGCGAATAGTCCGGATGTTCTGCCGCATCAGAACTGACAAGATCGACATAGCTGGGAAGCATAGCGGTACCGTCGCTGCCCTTGAGCACTGTAATGGTTTGTGGCTGAGCCTCCCAGTTTTTAGTCACGATGACGTGCACTTTCACGGGGATATTCGTTCCGACGACCGTTCCGGTAATCGTGCAGTCCTTCTGGGGGCACCTATCGTAGGTATCCCAGTTGACGCCAAGACTGTCAAAAGTCGTTCCATCCTGCAATACGCCGGACACGTAGAAGTAGTCCAGATTGACTTCCTCGCCGGGATAGATAACGCGCCAGTCCTCGTACGACTGTCCAAGCGTCACACCGTTATCGCTATAGTTGTTAACGCCCTTGACCTCGCCGCACGCCGCTGTCGCATGGATCTTTGCCAACGAGCCAGTAATAGTACCGGTAATTTCGTACTCGCCAGGCTTGCCGTCCAGCAGTTCTTGAGGAAACTCATCCCAGCTATAAGGCTGCCCCGACGAATACTGGGGATAGAACGAGCTGCCATCCGACAAATACAGCGTGGATGTGTAGCGCGGAGCCAGAAGTCCGGCGCCGGGAACATAAGCAATCTTGCCGATGTTGCTGTCCTCGAGATCGCAGACGTTGACCGTCGCCGTAGCCGGAATGTTAGAGCCGGTAAAGTATCCGCTAACCGTAATCTGGCCAAGGTTCTTTAGGGCTTCCTGACTAATCGTCGACCACTGAACGGGGAAATTGCCTCGCGAGCCATTCCACATCGTGGCCTCGATTGAACCCGGCATATTGGGCTGGCAACCGATAAGCGTGCTTGTCGATGTCGAGGAAGGCATCTGCAGGGCGCGGACGGAGATGGTCGCCGTGACTCGATTGCTGTCACCCAGCTCCACCTGAGTAGACGATGAAGATGAGGTATTGGTCCAATACGACAGCGAACCGGAAAGCTTAAACGACCCCTCGCTTGCCACCTGCGTGTCCAAAATAGGGTCCCACGCAATGTTGCACTGCTTCTTTGTACCGTCGGTGAATGCAACCTCAACGCTGTAGGGAAGACCGCCGCCCGTTGTAGGA
>CAKWZF010000021.1:5192-11327 GCA_934865005.1 uncultured bacterium
GCAACTTCTTTGACCTCGACCTGAGCAGTTACCTTTAGGCCATTAGCGGCTGAAGATTCGTTATATGTCACAAGCGTGCCCGTGACCGTATAGGTGCCTGCCTTTTGGAATTGAGACACGTCGGCGTTGTCCCAGTTAACCTGATAACCTTGGGTGTATGTAGTGTTATTTGACTGCGTAAACGGGAAATAGACATACGTGCTAAGAGGAGAAATGTCGCCGACCACGCGCTCGAACCTCAGAGAATTAAGATCGAGTACGTCCTTAGGATCTTTGACGGTAACGGTGCAGGTAACCTCACGGTAATCAAAACCGTTTAGTTTACCTTTAACCGTAAACGAGCCCACCTCAGAGTAAAGCGACGCGTCGAAAGAATCCCAAGACACCGGGATCTGCTCGGTGGCCCCGCTATCAAAGACAACCGAAGCAGAATACGGCAGAGACGGGACCTCACCAGTTAGGGTCGTACACGTCAACTCGGTCTGGACGCTCTTAACAGAGCGGACTGCGACCGTGCACTGTGCGAGCATAGAGGGATAGCTCTTCAAATGTCCCTCGACAACAAAGGTTCCTTCCTTTTGGTACTAATCAACCGAGATCTCATTCCACTCAACAGGGCATGTATAAGATTGACCATTTGAATAATTGACCGAAATGCTGGACGGAAGCGCGGGAGCAATACCAGCTGCAGTCCATACCCATGAGCCATTACTGGTTGAACGGGGAACGTACACCTTGAGCACACCACTCACTTTGTACGGCTCCGCGAGCGTGATCCAGTTGTTGTTCACGCTAACGCCGGTAATCTGTCCGGTGATGGGGACTTCGGATTCCTCCGTCGCCGTATCAAATGCCGTCTGCGACTTTTCGTCCCAATCAACATACGCCGAGGTCTCGGTGCCATCCGACAGCTTTACCTTAACGCTCGAAGATTGGATCTGGCCGTAGTAATCGGCACCGACGTATTTTTCCAGAATCGGGTTGGCGTCGATCGACTCGACCGTAATGCCACTTTCGTTGCTCGTCTCTGTGACATCGGGGGCGTTTACCGCCGCCGGATCTACCACTGCCGGGTCCGCCGTAACAGCTTCGACAACCACGCGCTGCTTGACCGTCTGCGTGGTGCCGTCGACGGTACCCTCAAACTCATACGAGCCGGCAGGCAGCTGCGCCAAGGTTGCCGGAGCATCGGCGCCGTTCAGCTTCCAGGTGACGTTTTCCTGCTTGGTGGTACCGCTCTCGTAGGTTGCCGTTACAGTTTGGGGCAGCGTGGCGTCGGATCCCTCGGCAACATGTAGCTCGTTCAGGCTGGCAAAAGAGGCGATCTTGTCTTCACTCTGGTCTTGCGAGGTTGCCTGGGTGGTATCCGCAGACGCGGCAGCCGCACCCGTCGCATCGCTTTGCTCGGCAACGACTTGGGTAGTATCACCCTGCATCATCTCGGCGAACGCCTGCGGCGGCACCGAGCCGATCGTCATCGTCAGAGCCAAACCCGCGGTAATGGCCGCGTTGACATGCCTTCTGTTCATGTTTCCTCCCGACACGCTCAACGGACCAAACAGCACTGGTCCGATTGGCAAGTTAAGTTGAGCGTATCCTTCGCCGATGGAGGTTTGCAATATGCTACAGGTTAAGCGGCATAAATGGCTTCGTAAACGGGCACCCCAGGGCAGCTAATTTGAGTTGCGGTGATATACGGACTGTTTGAGGCCTCTGGCTTGTAAAACAGTCCGTATTTCACCGCAACTGATGAGGGGATGGGTTAGCGCAGCAGGCCGGCTACTTCGCCGGCTAGGGTGATGGTGCCGGCTGCTACGAAGGGCTCGCCCGCGGCCTTGAAAGCTGCGAGGGCCTCGGAAACGCTGGGGTATACGCCCGCGAGCTTATCGGCATCAACGAGGGCGGCGAGCTCCTCTGCCGGCAGGGCGCGATCGGAATCGGTCTGGGTCACGACCACGCGCGGGAAGGCCGGAATCAGCACGTCAACGATACCCGCCACGTCCTTGTCAGCCAACGCCGCGCACAGCAGCGTTGGGCGATTCTCTACGCACGGATCGATCTCGTCCAGCGCGCTCACAAAGTTCTCGCAGCTCTGGGGGTTATGGCAGGCATCGATCAGCTTGAGCGGATCAGTTCCCAGCACATCAAAGCGACCCGGCGTGGGGCACCCAATAAGCGACGCATCGAGCGCATCATGGTCGAGCTCGCGTCCCAGATAGCCCTCGCAGAGCATAATCGCGCACGCGGCATTCTGCGGCTGATACGCCGGCTTGACCATGCTCGACGTATAGATCGCACGCGGCGTGGTGCAGCTAAACTCAACCGTATCGCCCACGTGCTCCGGCACCCTGGTCGTGGCGTGACTTACCACAAGCGGCACAACGCCGCACTCGCGACAACGAGCATCCATCACGCGTTGAACACTCGCCTCATGCGTGCCCTCGCCCAGCACAACCAGACGTCCGGGCTTGATAACCGCCGCCTTCTCACCCGCAATGGCCTCAAGCGTGTCGCCCAGGATGCGCGTGTGATCGAGCCCAATGCCCGTAATGGCAACGGCGACGGGATCGGTCGCACTCGTGGCATCCCAACGCCCGCCCATGCCAACCTCAAGCACGGCCACGTCCACGCAAGCCTCGGCAAACACGACAAGCGCAGCGGCCGTCAGCAGGTCAAACGGCGTGATGGTGTAGGCACGCTCCCCCGCCGACACACGGCGCGCATTCACGCGATGTCCCGCCTCAACAGCGGCAGAAACGCCACGGCCAAAGGCCTCGTTGCTCACAACGCGCCCGTCAACCTCCATGCGCTCGGGATAGCGCACCAGCTGCGGCGACGTATACAGCGCGGTCTTGAGTCCCTCACCACGAAGAATGGCAGCCGAAAAACGCGTTGTCGAAGTCTTGCCATTGGTACCGGCAACCTGAATGCAATCGAAATACTCGTCCGGACGCCCCAGCTCATCGAGCATATCGACAACCGTCTCAAGCAGAGGACCAACATCCCCAGAAATCCGCCCCGTATCAGCAGCAAGCCCCACAGCCTCATCAAACGAAAGCAACTCAAACGAGAACGGAACGACATACGACCCAGAACGCTTAGCCATAACTCAAAGTCCCCTCAACATAAAAAGAGGCCCGAATCAACAACGAGCCCCTCCCATTCAAAATATCAGCCAAACACCGCTTTGCAGCGAGATCAAGGCCACAACCAAGTGGCCCTACCAGGCAGCGGACGCCCCCGTAACCGCTATGGGAGCGGTTAGGGGCTTTGCTCGATACAAGTTCCGCACGAGCCGAAGGCCACTTAATGTGGCCTTCGTGCGAGCAGGACTGTCCGCAGTAGCGAGCAAAGCCCCAAACCGCGTCCCCCAGTTACGCCTACGAGAAGTCAGCAACCTGAGCAGTCAGCGCCGTCAGGATCTCCTTGAGCTCAGCTGCACGGTCCCTCTTCTTCTGGACCACCGCGGGCGCGGCCTTAGCCACAAAGCCCTCGTTGGCGAGCGTCTTCTCGCAGCCGGCGAGCTCCTTCTGGGCCGCGGCGATCTCCTTCTCCAGGCGCGCCTTCTCGGCCGAAAGATCAACCTTGCCCTCGAGCACCACAAAGACCTCGACGCCGCTATCAACCACGGCGATGCTCGCAGCCGGCTTCTCGACGTCGGTACCCATGACCAGCGAAGCGGTGTTGGCCAGCGGCTCAATGGTCGAGCGCAGGCTCTCGAGCTTCTCGATGTCCTCGGCACCGGCGCGCACGACCACGTCGAGCTCGGCCTTAGGGCTCAAGCGATAACGCGAACGCGTGGCGCGGGCGGCGGAAACGACCGTGCGGCACAGCTCAAACGCGCGCTCGGCGTCCTCGTCAACATACTTGGCGTAGTCGGCGGGCTCCGGCCACTTGGCGATCATGAGCGCCTCGGCGCGGTTCAGGTTGCTCTCGGCGTCCAGGTCGAGCACGCTCGCCGGCATGTTGTCCCAGATCTCCTCGGTGACAAACGGCATAAGCGGGTGCATCAGGCGAATGGAGGTGTCGAGCACAAAAATCAGGTTGCGCTGGGCCTGCAGACGGCCCTCGCCCTTCAGGCGGGCCTTGGTGACCTCGACGTACCAGTCGCAGACCTCGTTCCAGAAGAACTGCTGCACGCCGCGGGCCATATCGCCAAAGGTGTAGTTCTCAATACCCTCGGTGACCATCTTGACGGCCTTGGCCAGGCGGCTGAACATCCAGGCGTCGGCCGGCGTCTCAACGACGGGCTCGCCGGGCGTGTAGCCATCCATGTTCATAAGCAGGAAGCGGCTTGCGTTCCAGATCTTGGTCACAAACGACTTAGCCTGGTCGGTACGCGGGCTGTCGATAAGCTTCTTAGTCTTCTTGTCGATGTTCGCGTCGAACTTGACGTCTTGGTTGTTGGTGCACAGCGTCAGCAGGTTGTAGCGCATGGCGTCGGCGCCGTACATGCCAATAAGGTCCATGGGGTCAACGCCGTTGCCCTTGGACTTGGACATGCGGCTGCCGTCCTTGGCAAGGATCGTCGGATAGATGACGACGTCCTTAAACGGCACCTCGTCCAGGAAGTACAGCGAACTCATGACCATGCGAGCGACCCACAGCGCGATGATGTCGCGCGCGGTGACCAGCGCCGTCGTGGGGTGATGGCCCTCGAGCAGCTCAGGCTTTTGCGGCCAGCCCTGCGTGGCGAAAGTCCACAGCTGCGAGCTGAACCAGGTGTCCAGCACGTTCTCGTCCTGATGCACGTGATGGCCGCCACACTTGGGGCACACGTCGGTGTCCTCGGTCAGGGCGTCCTCCCAGCCGCAGTCCTCGCAGTAGAACACGGGGATGCGGTGGCCCCACCAGAGCTGGCGGCTGATGCACCAATCCTTAAGGTTCTCCATCCAGGTGGTGTAGGTCTGCGTCCAGCGCGCGGGGTGGAAGGTGACCTTGCCGGAGTTGACGGCGTCGAGCGCCGGCCCCTTGAGTTTGTCGACGGCGACGAACCACTGCTCGGACAGCCACGGCTCCAGTGCGGCGTCGCAACGGTAGCAGTGCATGACGGAGTGATCGAGGTCCTCGACGTGATCGAGCAGGTCGTGCTCCTCGAACCACTTGATGACGGCCTCGCGGCACTCGTCGCGGTTCATGCCGGTGAACTCGCCGTAGCCTTCGACGACCACCGCGTGCTCGTCGAAGATGTTGATCTGCGGCAGGTCGTGAGCCTGACCCATGGCGTAGTCGTTGGGGTCGTGGGCAGGGGTGACCTTAACAAAGCCAGAGCCAAAGTTGGCGTCGACATGCCAATCCTCAAAGATGGGAATCTCGCGGTCGACGATGGGGAGCTTGACGGTCTTACCCACAAAGGCGGCCTTCTCGGGGTCCTTCGGGGAGACGGCGACGCCCGTGTCGCCGAGCATGGTCTCGGGACGCGTGGTGGCGACGACGATGTAGTCCTGGCCGTTGACCGGCTCGGTCAGCGGGTAGCGCAGGTGCCACAGGTGGCCCTTCTCGTCCTTGTACTCGGCCTCGTCGTCCGAAATGGCGGTGGTGCAGTTGGGGCACCAGTTGACGATGCGCTTGCCACGGTAGATCAGGCCGTCGTGGTACCAGTCGCAGAAGACCTTGCGCACGGCCTGGGCATAGTCCTCGTCCATGGTGAAGCGCTCGTTGTCGAAGTCGACGGAGCAGCCCATACGCTTGATCTGCTCGACGATGATGCCGCCGTACTCGTGGGTCCAATCCCAGCAGGCGTCGACAAACTTATCGCGGCCGATCTCCAGGCGACTGATGCCCTCGCTCTTGAGCTTCTTGTCGACCTTGGTCTGCGTGGCGATACCGGCGTGATCGGTACCGAGCACCCAGCGCGTGGACTTGCCGCGCATGCGAGCCATACGGATGATGGCGTCCTGGATGGAGTCGTCGGTGGCGTGGCCCATGTGGAGCTTGCCGGTTACGTTGGGAGGCGGAATGGTGACGGTGCAGTCGCCCACGCCCTCACGGCGCTTGTAATAGCCGCCGTCGAGCCACTTCTGCAGGATCGCCGGCTCGTTGGTCGACGGATCGTAGTTCTTGGGCATCTCTTCCATATATCTCTCCCTGTCCCGCCGGCGTGTCCGCCTGCTTGGTTTTCGCTCGGTCAAGTCC
>CAKWZF010000021.1:11353-18361 GCA_934865005.1 uncultured bacterium
ATCTACGAAAACAAAGCAGGCGGACACGCCTTAGGTATCGATTACTTCAGTCTGAAGGTACTAACTTGACAATCTCACAGAATAGCACAGGCATACCTGCCGAAAAGGGACAGGTTTATTTTGGTAGGTTTTATCAGGGGAAACGACATTTGCCCATATAAAACCGACCAAAATAAACCTGTCCCTAAATGGCAGGTCCCGCGGTGGTTGCCGCGGGACCTGGATTCAAGCTATTTAGCCGTAGATGCGTTGGGGCTGCTCTTCGCCCTTTACGGAGGCTTCGGTCACGATGACCTTAGTGACGCCCTCCTCGCTGGGGAGGTCGAACATCGTCTGCTGCAGCACGTCCTCGCAGATCGAGCGCAGGCCGCGGGCGCCGGTCTTGCGGGCAAGCGCCATACGGGCGATCTCATGCAGGGCCGCATCCTCAAACTCAAGCTCAACGTCCTCGAGCTGGAACATCTTGCGGTACTGGCGCACCACGGCGTTCTTGGGCTCGGTCAGAATCGACACCAAGTCGTCCTCGTCAAGCGCCTGCGTCTGGGTGACGACGGGCGTACGTCCCACAAACTCGGGGATCATGCCAAAGGCGTTGAGGTCCTGCGGGAGCACCTGACGCAGCAGGTCGTTCTCGTCGACCGAGGTGGGGCCAGCGATCTCGGAGTTAAAGCCCACGCCCTTGTTTCCCACGCGATCGGCGATGATCTTGTCCAGACCCACAAAGGCACCGCCGCAGATGAACAGGATATTGGTCGTGTCGATCTGCAGCAGCTCCTGCTGGGGATGCTTGCGGCCGCCGGTGGGCGGAACGCTTGCCACCGTGCCCTCAAGAATCTTAAGCAGCGCCTGCTGAACGCCCTCGCCCGAAACGTCGCGGGTGATGGAGAGGTTCTCGGCCTTGCGGGCAATCTTGTCGATCTCGTCCACGTAGATAATGCCCACCTGAGCGCGCTCAATGTCGCCATCGGCGGCGTTGATGAGCTTGAGCAGGATGTTCTCCACGTCCTCGCCAACGTAACCGGCCTCAGTAAGCGCGGTGGCATCGGCGATGGCAAACGGCACCTCGAGGATGCGCGCGAGCGTCTGAGCGAGCAGGGTCTTGCCGGTGCCGGTGGGACCGAGCAGCAGGATGTTAGACTTGGCGAGCTCTACCTCGTCCATATCGTCGTCGAACTGCGAGCCCATGTCGTCATCAAAGGCAGACACCGCAGCGCCGCCCTCAATCACGCGGCGATAGTGGTTGTACACGGCCACCGACATGGCGCGCTTGGCGTCCTCCTGGCCCATGACATAGGCAGAAAGCTCGTCATAGATCTCGTGCGGCGTCGGCACGTGCGTGATGACCTGGCGGTCGTCCTCGAGCTCAAAACCCTCGGTCTCGGGGTCCACGGCGGGCTGGGATGCAGCCTGGCCGTGATCGTTGAGGAAGCCTGGCAGCTTGCCGTTGCGGGCGGCGTCCATAAAGTCCGAAGCCAGCGACTCCTCAAGGATCTCGGAGCAGGCGGCGACGCACTCGTCACAGATAAAGATGTTGGTCGGGCCCTTTACGAGGCGACGGACCTGGCCCTGCTCTTTTCCGCAGAAGGAGCAGCGGATGGGGTTGCCGTTCTCGTCAAAGTTGTCCTGCATGTTTCCTGCCATCCTAGGCGTCCTTCGCGGCGAGATCGCGCGAGGTGACAATACGGTCAATCAGACCGTAGTCGAGGGCTTCGGCAGCGGTCAGGTAGTTATCGCGCTCGGTATCGGCCTGGACCTTCTCGATGGGCTGGCCCGAGGCGTCGGACAGGATCTGGTTGAGCTCGCGGCGAGTCTTCTTGATCTCCTCGGCCACGATCTCAATCTCGGTCTGCTGACCCTGGGCACCGCCGCTGGGCTGGTGAATCATGACCTTGGAGTGCGGCAAGCAGAAGCGCTTGCCCTTGGCGCCGGCCGAAAGCAGCACGGCGGCCATGGACGCGGCCATACCGACGCAGATGGTGGAGACCTGCGGCTTGATGAAGTTCATGGTGTCAAGAATCGCCAGGCCGGAGTAGACCTCGCCACCGGGCGAATTGATGTAGAGCGAGATGTCCTTCTCGGCATCCTGGCTCTCAAGATGCAGCAGCTGGGCAACGACCAGGTTGGCGCTGACGGAGTTGATCTCCTCGCCCAAGAAGATGATGCGGTCGTTGAGCAGGCGCGAATAGATATCGTAGCTGCGCTCGCCGCGCGGCGTCTGCTCGATAACGTATGGCACGAGGGCGGAATCGAACTTGGCGATCATACGCATCTCCATTTCTCTCTTGCGGACCAAATTGGTTCTAGATAAACGTACGGTGCCCGCATGCTATGCATTGGCTGGCACCGTACGAAGCAACCGGATAACCGGTGTATAACTTTACCCCATCACGGGCGCATGCATGCGCTCGCGGGCAAGGTGGCGAGAATTACTCGGCGTCCTTGGCGGTCTCATCGACCTCGGTCACCTTGGCGTTCTCGACCAGGTGGTCGACGGCCTTGGAGCGGCGGATGGACTCACGGACGGCAGGCATGCGGCCATCGGCGATGAACTCGGCCTTGGAAGCCTCGACGTCCTTGACGCCGGCCTTCTCGAACTCGGCGTTGATGTCGTCCTCGGTGACCTCGATCTTGAGCTCGCGGGCGAGGGCGTCGAGAGCCAGGGACTCACGGGCGACGTCGTTGGCCTGCTTGTGCAGGTCACCGATGAACTGCTCCATGGTCAGGCCGGAAGCGGGCAGCCAGGTGTCCAGGGTCATGCCGCGGGCAGCGAGGTTGGACAGGAAGTTCTGGCCAAGCTCCTCAAAGACGGACTGCTCGTAGTCGGCATCCATCTCGTCGAGCTGCAGGCGCTCGGCGAGAGCGGAGACGCAACGGTTCTCCTTCTCGGCCGGGAGGCGGGAAGCCTTGTCCTGCTCGATCTCGATCTTGATGGCGTCGCGCATGGCGTCGATGCTGTCGAAGCCAAAGTCGGACTTGACGAGCTCGTCGGTGAGCTCGGGGGTGTTGCGGACCTTGATGCCCTTGACGGTGACCTCGACGGTGTGGGTCTCGGCCTCCTCGCCCTCCTCGACCTCGTCGGTCCAGGTGACGGTCTTGACGTCGTCAACGTTAGCGCCGATCAGGGCCTCGTTGAACTCCTTGGGGTTGCTGTCGCTACCGGCGATGAGCATGCGGCCCTCGGCGGCGAAGTTGTCGGCGTTCTCGACGGCCTTGAGGTCGACGGTAACGTAGTCCTCGGCCTCAACAGCGCGGCCCTCGACGTCCTCGAAGGTGGCACGGTAGTTGAGGAGCATCTCGACCTGGTTGTTGATCTCGGACTCGGTGACCTCCGCAGGGGGCATCTCGATCTCGACAGCGTCGAAGGAGGAGAGCTCAGCGGCGGGACGCAGGGAGAACTCGACGGCGTAGGTGTAGTCCTCGTGATCCTTGGCGAGGTCGAGCTCCTTGTAGTCACCGTTCTTGGTGGGGACGATGTCCAGCTCGTTGAGGACGGCGGGCTCGTTGGCGGCGATCAGGTCGTTGGTGGCCTGAGCGAGGGTGGCCTCGGCGCCAAGAGCAGAGTCGATGACCGGACGGGGAGCCTTACCGGCGCGGAAGCCCGGGAAGCGGTACTTCTTGGCGGTGTCCTTGTAGGCCTTCTTGATCGCGGCGTCGACGTCGGCGGCCGGGATGGTGACCGTAGCGGTGAGCTTGGCGTCCTTGACGTCAGAAGCGGTGATGTTCAACACGTTCCTCCTCATACTGCCCAGCTTATCTGAGGTGCTGGTACCTTTATGCAACAAAGTGTCGCGACGGCCAGGGCCGACGCAGGTGCGTTGGTGCGGGCGAAAGGACTCGAACCTTCACGGGAATCCCACCAGAACCTAAATCTGGCGCGTCTACCAATTCCGCCACGCCCGCATGAGCGCACAGACTAGGAATGATAGCAGATACGAACGGCAAGCGCACGCACACCTTTTACAGGCTCACGACCTCACCACGAGTACAAAAGGCGGGGCGAGTTGCCCCGCCCCGCCAATTACGACTTGTTCGCTGACCCGCTACTCCCCCAGCAGGGCCTTCTCGGGCGTGATGGGCAGCGAGCGAACCTGGTGGCCGGTGGCGTGTGCCACGGCCGATGCCACGGCGGCGAGCGGTGTGTTAATGACGACCTCGCCGATCGACTTGGCGCCAAACGGGCCCGTCGGCTCGTAGCTCGGCTCAAAGGCCACGCGAATGCTGCCGATATCTAGGCGCGTGGGCAGCTTGTAGCTCATAAAGTTGCCGGTACGCAGGCGGCCGCGATCATCATGTTCGACGATCTCGTAGAGCGCGTGGCCGATACCCTGGGCAATGCCGCCCTCGGCCTGGACGCGCGCGAGCGCCTCGTTGATCACGGTGCCGCAGTCGACGGCCGCCGCGTAGTCCACCACGGTCACCTTGCCGGTGGCCTTGTCGACCTCGACCTCGGCAATGCCGGCCATAAACGGCGGAGGCGAAACGGGCAAGCAGGCAGAAGCATGCGAGGTGAGCGCGTCGCCGCCCGCGATGTTTTTGACGCACAGGTTGGCAAAGTCGCGCAGCGTGAGGTAGCGGTTCTGCTCGCGCGCGGCACGCTCGTCGGACAGGCGCACGTACTGGCCATCAAAGACCACGTCGGCGGCGTCCACATCCCACATCTGGGCGGCCTTGGCGCAAATCTTCTCGCGCAGCTCGGTCGCGGCGTTCTTGGCTGCCAGACCTGTCACGTACGTGCCCGAGCTCGCGTACGAGCCGGCGTCGAACGGCGACACATCGGTGTCCACGCCGCGCACCACAATGAGCGAGCTCTCCACGCCCAGCTCCTCGGCGGCAATCTGCGCCAGAATCGTGTCGACGCCCATGCCGTTATCGGTAGCGCCGGTGCCGATGGTAATAAAGCCATCCTCTTCCAGGCGCATGTCGATGCCGGCGATATCCACGTTGGAAATGCCCGAGCCCTGCATGGTGAGCGCGCAGCCAAGGGCGCGCACGCGGTCGCCCAGGTCCACGGCTAGCGGCTTGTCGCGCCAGCCGATCATGTCCATCGCGCGCAGCAGGCAGCGGTCGAGCGCGCAGGCGTTGAGCTTCTCGTTGTAGTACTGCGGCATGATCTCGCCCTCGCGCACGATGTTCTTAAGGCGCAGGTCGGCGGGGTCCATGTGCAGCATGTCGGCGAGCTCGTTGACGGCGCTCTCCACGGCAAACTGACCCTGGGTAGCACCGTAGCCGCGATACGCGCCGCCGCGGTTGGTATTGGTGTAGACGGCGTCCCAGCTAAAGCGGCTCGCCTTCACGTGGTTGTAGATGGGCAGGCTCTTGTGGCCCGAAAGGCCGATCGTCGTGGTGGCGTGCTCGCCGTACGCGCCGGCGTTGGACAGCGTATGCAGGTCGATGGCCGTGATGGTGCCGTCGTTCATGGCGCCCAGCTTAACGGTCATCTGCATCTGGTGGCGCGAGTTGCCCGCGGTGATGGTCTCCTCGCGGGTGTAGCAGCAATAGCTCGGACGGCCGGTCTGCTGGGTAACGAATGCCACGAAGATCTCGCAGCAGCCCGTCTGCTTGGAGCCAAAGCCGCCGCCGATGCGCGGCTTAATGACCTGCACCTGCGACTGCGAAATGTCGAGCGACTGCGCGACCATGCGGCGCACGTGGAAGGGCACCTGCGTGGAGGTGGTCACCGAGATACGCCCGAACGCGTCGGTCGTCGCGAAGGCGCGGAAGGTCTCCATGGGCGCGGTCTGCGTGGCCTGGCTGGTGTAGGTGCGGGTGAAGACGATGTCGCTCTGGGCGAACGCCTCGTCAAGGTTGCCAAAATCGCTGGTACCGCTGCACACCAGGTTGCGCGGAACGTCGCCGCCCTGCGGGAACATAAAGGTCACGTCGCCCTCGGGGTGGACCACAATGTCGTTATCGAGTGCCTGGGTAAAGTCGAGAAGCGGCTCGAGCACCTCATAGTCGACCTTAATGAGTTTGAGCGCCTTGTCGGCAGCCTCCTCAGTCTCGGCGGCGACGATCGCCACCTCCTCGTTTTGGTAACGGACGAGGTTCTCGAGAATCAGGCGGTCGTAGGGACTCGGCTGCGGATAGCTCTGCCCGGCGATGGTAAAGCGGCGCTGGGGCACGTCCTCGTAGGTGTAGACGCCCACCACGCCCGGCACCTTCAGGGCACGCGACGTATCGATGGAGCGGATCTTGGCGCGCGCATACGGGCTGCGCTTGAGCTTAACGATAAGCGCGCCGGCGGGCACCATGTCGCCCGTGTAGACAGGACGGCCCTCGAGCAAGGCCTTCGAATCCTTCTTGGGCTGCTTGTGGGTGATCTGCTTGTAGGAGACACCGTCACAGCTGGTGTCGTTGACCGGCAGCTCGGGCATCTCAAAGCCAACCTGCACTCCGGACTCGTTGAGGAAGCGGACGATGGCGCGCAGCTGGCTCTCGTAGCCGCTGCAACGGCACAGGTTGCCGGCGAGCTGGCGCGAGAGCTCCTCGCGCGTGGCGACGAGGCTCGGGTCCTCCTTGGCGGCGCGGGCGAGCGCCAGCACGTTCATGATGAGGCCGGGCGCGCAAAAACCGCACTGCTCGGCACCTTCGGCAGCCATTGCGCGGGCGAGTGCCTCAGACTCGGCCTTGAGGCCCTCGAGCGTGGTGACGGAGCGGCCCTCAACACGGGCGGCGGGAACCGAGCAGCTCAGCACCGGGTCGCCGTCGAGCCACACCGTGCACAGTCCGCAGTTGGTGGTCTCGCAGGCACAGCGCACCGACGCGCAACCCCGCTCGCGCAGAAGCGCAAAGAGCATAGTGTCGGGGGCAATCTGAACCTTGACCTTACGGCCGTTGAGCGTAAAGGAAAGATCGATGAGTTTGGCAGCCATTAGCGCACCTCGCTAGAATCGACGCCGGGCACGCGGCGGCAGGAATACTCGTCCGTGGCAAACTTGGGGACCTGCACGGTCTCGAGCTCGCGGGCAAGCGCGGCCGAAAGCTCGATGCCGGCGGCGCGACGCACGG
>CAKWZF010000021.1:18371-20885 GCA_934865005.1 uncultured bacterium
GCCTGGACGGCAAGCGGGGCCGAGATGCGGCGGCGGTAGTCGGCCGAGCCCCACAGGTTAGTGCCGTAGCTCAGGGCACGCACGGATGCCGCTAGGGCACGCAGCTCGTCCTCAGAAGGTTGCTCGTTCACCAGGCCACACGCCTCGCCCTGCAGCAAGGTCGCGCGCAGCGGACGGGCGCCCACGGTGACATGCCAGGTGTTATCCCACCAGGCGGCGGTGACGTTTAAGGAGGGGAAGTCGGTCGCGGCCTTGCGCACAGCCTCATAGCTCGCGCGGTAGTCGTGCTTAACGACCACGACGTGCTCGATCACGTCACGCACGTAGCCCATGTCCACGAACTCGGCGAGCGGCACGCGGCCGGCACCCGTCAGCTCAACATAGGAGTCGAGCGCCAGGAACGCCGAGAGCACGTCCGAGAAGCCAAAGCGACCGTAGATGCTGCCGCCCACCGTGGCGGTGTTGCGCAGCTGAACGCCCACGATATCGTGGACGGCAAACTCAAAGACATTGTTGACAAGCGCGTTGAGCTCGGCATGACGCTCGAGCTGGCGCAGGGTGCACATGGCACCGATGCGAAACTCGGTCTCGGTCTCCTCGATCTGATCGAGTCCACAGGCCGAAAGGTCAATCGCCGTCGCCACACGACGCGAACCCAGGCGCATCCAGATGCCGCCGCCCACAATCTTGTTGTTGCGGTTTTTCTGCAAGAGCTCATAGGCTTCGGCCGCGTTTCCAACACGGACGTAGGTACCGAACTTGAGCACGTTCTCCCCCATCTCTCCACTTGTCCAGTACCTTTAAGTGTACCAAACGAGGGGCCGCACACCGTTTTAGGACAAAATCCACCCACCCATCCATAACTTGCGGTGATATACGGACTGATTAGCCGTTCTGGGACGCTAAACAGTCCGTATTTCACCGCAAGTTATGAGGAGTCCTCCGGGATAGAAAAGGCTCCCAACCAGATAGCTGGGAGCCTCATCACATGCTATGTCGAGCGAAGATTTAGCAGACGCCCTGGGCGAGCATGGCGTCGGCGACCTTCAGGAAGCCGGCGATGTTGGCGCCCATGACAAAGTTGCCCTCCTGGCCATACTCCTTGGCGGTGTCGTCCACGTTGTGGAACATGCCGCGCATGAGCTGCTCGAGCTTGCCGTCGACCTCCTCGAAGGTCCAGGACAAGTGCTCGGCGTTCTGGCTCATTTCCAGGCCGGACACGAGCACGCCACCAGCGTTGGCAGCCTTACCGGGCATAAAGGCGACGCCGTTCTCCTGGAAGTAGGTCGTGGCCTCGATGGTCGTGGGCATGTTCGCGCCCTCGCCGACCACCTTGCAGCCGTTGGCGACGAGCGCCTGGGCGTCCTCGAGCAGCAGCGTGTTCTCGCGAGCGCAGGGAAGCGCGATATCGCAGGGAAGCTGCCACACGCCGCGGCCGTCGCCCTCGTGCCACACGGCGTTAGGCTTCTCGTCAACGTACATAGCGAGCGTAACACCCTTGTCATGGCCAGAGCGCTTCTTGTTGTAGATGTGCTCGAGCACGGTGTAGTCGATGCCGTCGGGATCCTCGACCCAGCCGTGGGTGTCGGAGCAGGCCAGTACCTTGCCGCCGAGCTGGGCGACCTTCTGGACCGCGTAGATGGCGACGTTACCGGAGCCGTGAACGACGACGTTCTTGCCCTTGAAGGAGTCGCCGCGGCTCTTGAGGTACTCGTCCACAAAGTAGACCAGACCGTAACCGGTGGCCTCGGTACGGGCGAGCGAACCGCCAAAGGAAAGGCCCTTGCCGGTAAGGACGCCGGTCCACTCGTTGGTCAGGCGCTTGTACTGACCGAACAGGTAGGCAACCTCGCGGCCGCCAACGCCCAGGTCGCCGGCGGGAACGTCGGTGTTGGGGCCAATATGGCGATAGAGCTCGGTCATGAAGGACTGGCAGAAGTGCATGATCTCGTTGTTGGACTTGCCCTTGGGGTCAAAGTCGGAACCGCCCTTGCCGCCGCCCATGGGAAGGGTGGTCAGGCTGTTCTTAAGGATCTGCTCCAGGCCCAGGAACTTAAGCATGCCCAAGGTGACCGTCGGGTTAAAGCGCAGGCCGCCCTTGTAGGGTCCAATGGCAGAGTTGAACTCGACGCGGTAACCGCGGTTGACCTGGACCTTGCCCTGGTCGTCGACCCAGGGGACACGGAACATAACAATGCGCTCGGGCTCGACGAGGCGCTCAAGCAGGGCGGCCTCCTCGTACTCGGGATGGGCGTCGAGCGCCGGCTGGATGGTGCCGAGGATCTCGGTCGCGGCCTGAATGAACTCAGGCTGCTCGGGATAGCGGGCCTTGAGCTCGTCGAGAACTTTCTGCGTGTAGCTCATGCTTCCTCCAATTGATGGAAAAGAAAAGTATCGTTCGAGGCGCCCCATGCGCCGCGAGCTTTATCGAGTATGGATAATATCGCACTGTTGCAGCAAAGTTACGCATAAGCCGACGAGCAGATGTTTCATTTTGATTACGATGCAGGTAGA
>CAKWZF010000022.1:0-20408 GCA_934865005.1 uncultured bacterium
GGTGGCTATCTGCTTCGTTGGAAGTAGTCGCACATAGGAAATAAAAACGCCCTAGGGCACAACCAAAGGAGAACTACCATGGCAGATCAGAAGACCTTCGAGCGCGTTTGCGACGTTATCCGCGAGACCGCTGGTCTTGACGACGTTGAGATGAAGCCCGAGTCCACGCTCGAGGAGATTGGTCTCGACAGCCTGGGCACCGTCGAGATCCTCGTCGCCGTCGAGGACGAGTTTGGCATCCAGCTCGATACCGAGGAGAACCCCAAGACGGTCGGCGAGTTCGCCGATACGGTCGAGGCGGCATTGGAGAAGTAGAGATGCTCAAGACTCCTCTCTGCGATCTGCTCGGCATCGAAAAGCCCGTGTTCCAGGGCGGTATGGCCTGGATTGCCGATGCCTCGCTGGCGTCCGCAGTGTCCGAGGCGGGTGGCTTAGGCATCATTGCGGCCATGAACGCCGACGCCAACTGGCTGCGCGACCAGATTCACGAGCTGCGCGCCAGGACGGATAAGCCCTTTGGCGTCAACGTCATGCTCATGAGCCCGTTCGCCGACGAGGTTGCACAGGTCGTGATTGACGAGCGAGTGCCGGTCGTCGTGACGGGCGCCGGCAATCCCGCCAAGTACATGAAGGCGTGGAACGAGGCGGGCATCAAGGTCATCCCGGTCGTTGCCTCGGTGGCGCTGGCGCGCCTCGTGGCACGTCGTGGAGCCACGGCGGTTGTTGCCGAGGGTACCGAATCGGGCGGCCATATTGGCGAGACCTCGACGATGGCACTGGTGCCGCAGGTCGTCGATGCGGTTGACATTCCCGTCGTGGCCGCCGGCGGTATTGCCGACGGCCGCGGCGTGGCGGCCGCCTTTATGCTGGGCGCCGAAGGCGTGCAAGTGGGTACGCGCTTTCTGGTCGCAGACGAGTGCACCGTCTCGGAGCAGTACAAAGAGATGGTCCTGAAGGCCAACGACACTTCAACGCGTGCGACCGGTCGCTCGACGGGACATCCAGTGCGCGCCCTCAAGAGCCCCTTCACCAACGCCTATGCCAAGAGCGAGGGTTCCGGCGCGAGTGCCGAGGAGCTCGGTGCTATGGGAACCGGTGCGCTGCGTAAGGCCGCCAAGGACGGCAACTACGAAGAGGGTTCGTTTTTGTGTGGACAGATTGCCGGCATGGTTAGCGAGCGCCAGAGCGCACGCGAAATCGTTGACGATCTGGTCGATGGCGCCGAGCGCGTCCTGAAGGGTGCGTCCGCATGGGTAGCGTAGCGTTTCTGTTTGCCGGCCAGGGTGCCCAACACCCCGCGATGGGCGTCGACCTGATCGAGACATCGCCGGCGGCCGCCGAGGTGTTCACCATTGCCGACGAGGTGCGCCCGGGGACGAGCGAGCAGTGCCGGAGCGCCTCCAAGGAGGAGCTCTCGCAGACCGAGAACACGCAGCCTTGCGTGTTCGTGCACGACTTGGCTGTCGCCGTCGCCCTGCGCGAGCGCGGCGTGGTGCCTGCCGCCTGTGCGGGATTCTCGCTGGGCGAGGTCGCTGCACTCAGCTTTGCGGGGGCATTCGATACGCGAGCGGGTTTTGAGCTCGTGTGTGAGCGCGCGGCATTGATGGCCACGGCGGCCGAGCGTCACCCTGGCGGCATGCGCGCCGTCATCAAACTTGATGCTGCGCAAGTCGAGAACCTGGCTGCGCAGGCCGGCGAGGACTGCTGGCCGGTCAACTACAACAGTCCCCAGCAGACGGTTGTGGCCGGAGCGCCCGATGCGCTGCAGACCCTCGACGTCCTAGTAAAAGAGGCTGGCGGCCGCGCCATGAAGGTCGCGGTGTCGGGTGCATTTCATAGCCCCTATATGGCCGAGGCGACCTGTGGCCTTGCCGCATATATTGAGGCCGGTCACGCGCCGTCCCCGTTGCTCATTCCTGTTTTGGCAAATATGACAGCGGCGCCCTATCCGGCGGACCCCCAGACGGCATCGGATGTCTTGGCCAATCAGGTGAGCAATGCCGTGCGCTGGGTCGATACGCTGCATGCTCTGCAGGATCAAGGCATCGACACATTTATTGAGGTCGGCCCCGGCAAAACGCTGTCCGGCCTGATCAAGCGTACGTTGAGCGACGTTCGTGTGTATTCGTGCGAGACGGCCGAGCAGGTCGCAGCTATTGCCGACGAGCTCGCATAGTCCACAGGGCTGTAACCCGAAAGGAATGACATGGGCAACTTGAACAATGGCGCGCTCGAGCGCAACGACTCACGTCGCGTGGCACTGGTCACGGGCGGCTCGCGGGGTATCGGCCGCGCCTGCGCTATCGGTCTAGCGGAGGATGGCTACGATATCGCCGTCGTCTATGCCGGCAGCGTCGATGCGGCGCGCGAGACGTGCGACGCCTGCGAGGCGGCTGGCGCCACGGCGCGCTCATATCAATGTGACGTGGCCGACCCCGCTGCCGTCAACGCGTGCGTGGAAGCGGTCCTCAACGACTTTGGCTCCATTTGGGCGCTCGTCAACAACGCTGGCATCACCCGCGATGGCCTGCTCATGCGCATGGGCGATGACGCCTTCGATCGCGTGCTCGATGTCAATCTTAAAGGAACGTTTAACACGACGCGTGCGCTCACCAAGACCTTTATGCGCCAGCGCGGCGGCTGCGTCGTCAACATGAGCTCGGTTGTGGGCCTGATGGGCAATGCCGGGCAGGCCAACTACGCTGCCTCCAAGGCGGGCGTGATCGGCCTGACCAAGGCGGTGGCGCGCGAGCTTGCGCCCCGCGGTGTACGAGTGAACGCGGTCGCCCCCGGGTTTGTCGAGACAGATATGACGGCAAAGCTCTCGGAGAAGGTGTGTACGGTAACCGAGGAGCAGATTCCCCTTAAGCGTATGGCGCAGCCCGAAGAGGTGGCCGGTGTGGTGCGATTTTTAGTGAGCGATGCGGCTGCCTACATTACGGGCGAAGTCATACGCGTCGACGGCGGAATGGCGATGTAGAAACCAGGGCCGAAGAACGGCTTGGATGAGGAGACCATGATGGAACAGAGAGTTGCAATCACCGGCATAGGTGCCGTATCGCCGCTCGGCAACACCGCGCTTGCCACCTGGGCGGCAATGTGCGCTGGCACGTGCGGCATCGGCCCGATTACGCACTTCGATACCGATGCGTTTGCCGTCAAGGTAGCGGCCGAGGTCAAGGGCTTTGACGGCAACGAGTACTTTGGCAAGCGTGATGCAAAGCATCTGGACCCCTGCGTTCAGTTTGCGATGGCGGCTTCGGACGAGGCCATGCGCGATGCGGGCTTTGATGTCGAAGGCGCCATCGATCGAGAGCGCCTGGGCGTCTACGTGGGCTCGGGCGTGGGCGGCATGACGACGCTCGTCGACAACGTCCATACGATTGCCGAACGTGGGCCCCGCCGCGCATCGCCCTATATGATCGCGATGATGATCCCCAACATGGCATCGGGCAATATCGCAATCCGCCACAAGGCAAAGGGCCCGACCCTGCCCGTGGTGACCGCGTGCGCAACCTCGGCCCATGCGGTGGGCGAGGCGTTCCGCGCCATCAAGCACGGCTATGCCGACGCGATCCTCGCGGGCGGCGCCGAGGCTGCAATTATCCCCGATGCCGTTGCGGGCTTTACGTCCTGCCGTGCATTGACCACCAACCCCGATCCCGCGACGGCCTGCCGTCCGTTCGATGCAGACCGCGACGGCTTTGTGATGGGCGAGGGCGCCTGCGTGCTGGTGCTCGAGAGCATGGAACACGCGCTGGCTCGCGGGGCGCACATTTATGCCGAGGTCGTGGGTTACGGCAACACCGATGATGCCTATCACATCACGAGCCCCGATCCCGAGGCTGCCGGCATCGCCCGTGCGATATCGCTGGCGGTGACCGAGGGCGACGTCAGGCCTTCCGAGGGTCTCTACATCAATGCTCACGGCACATCGACCAAGCTCAACGATTCGTCCGAGACGGCGGGCATTAAGCGTGCGCTCGGCGAGGACGCGGCGCGCGCCGCGCACGTCTCGTCGACTAAGTCGATGACCGGCCACATGATCGGTGCCACGGGCGCCATCGAGGTCATGGCCTGCGCCATGGCGCTCGAGCAGGGCGTGGTGCCGCCGACCATTAACTACCGCACGCCCGATCCCGCCTGCGATCTTGACTACACGCCCAATCGCGCAGTTCGCGCCGACCTTACCTGGGCGCTTTCGACCAACCTAGGCTTTGGCGGGCACAACGCCGCCATCGCGCTGCGTAGATATACGAGGAGCTAGAGCATGGATTCCAAAAGACTTGCCGAGATAGCCGATGTTATGGAGGACCGCGGCCTCACGCGCGTGCGCGTTGAGGAGCCCGATGGCACCGCGGTCGAACTCGAGCGCGCGAGCGCCGCACAGCCGGTTGCCGTGCCCATGCCCATGCCGAGCGCTATGGCCGCTCCAGTTGCAGCTCCCACAGTCGCGCCTGCCGCACCGGAGCCCGCCGCGCAGACACCTGCCGCCGCACCGGAGCCCAAGGGCACCGAGGTGACCGCTCCCATGGTCGGCGTTTTCTATGCTGCCCCGGCGCCGGGCGACGAGCCGTTTGTGCACGTGGGCTCTAAGGTCAAGGCCGGCGAGACCCTCTGCATTATCGAGGCCATGAAGGTTCTCAACGAGGTGACGGCCGAGGCAGACGGCGAGGTGCTCGAGATCTGCGTGGCCGACGGCGACCTCGTGGAGTTTGGCAGCTGCCTCATGAGGATCGGATAGGTGATATCCATGAACAAAGAAGAGCTCAAGAAGCTGTTACCGCATCGCGAGCCGATGCTTTTGCTCGACGAAGCCGAGCTGGTGGGCGACGAGGCCCACGGCAAGATCACGATTACGGGCGACGAATACTTTTTGCAGGGGCATTTTCCGGGAAACCCGGTGGTCCCCGGCGTGATCCAGTGCGAGATGCTCGCCCAAAACTGCTGCGTGTTGCTGATGGGCGATGAGGAGGCGCGCGGCGCGACGCCGTTCTACACGAGTCTGGACAAGGTGCGCTTTAAGCGTCCGGTGCGCCCGGGCGATACGGTGGATCTGGTGTGCTCCATCACGCGTGCGCGCGGGCCGTTCCGCTTTGCGACGGGTACTGCGAGCGTCAACGGTGAGGTTTGCTGCCGCGCCGATATGTCTTTTGCACTCATGCACGAAAGTTAAGGAAGGCTTCATGTTCGACAAAGTGCTCATCGCCAACCGCGGCGAAGTCGCGGTCCGTGTTATCCGCGCGTGCCGCGATATGGGCATCAAGACCGTCGCCGTTTATTCCACGGCCGATGCGGACGCGCTGCACGTGCAGCTTGCCGACGAGGCGTATTGCATCGGCGGTCCGCGTCTTGCCGAGAGCTACCTCAACGACGATGCTGTGCTCACCTGTGCCGTAAAGTCGGGAGCTAAGGCAATTCATCCCGGCTATGGCTTCTTTTCCGAGAAGGCGAGCTTTGTACGCGACTGCGACAAGTATGGCCTGGCTTTTGTCGGTCCTTCGGCCGAGGTGATCGACAGCATGGGCGACAAGGACGCCGCACGCCGAACGGCTGCCGCGGCGGGCGTGCCCATCGTGCCGGGCTGCGATTTGCTCAAAAGTCCCGAGGAGGCGACGGCCGAGGCCGAGCGCATTGGCTGTCCCGTGCTCATTAAGGCGCGCGCGGGCGGTGGCGGTCGCGGCATTCGCAAGGTCGAGCGCGTGGAAGATGCGGCAAAGGCGTTCATCGAGGCGCGTGCCGAGGGCGAGGCCGTTTTTGGCGACGGCGAGTGCTACATGGAGAAGTTCGTCGCGCCGGCGCACCACGTTGAGGTGCAGATTATGGCCGATAAGCAGGGCCATGTATTTTCGCTCGGCGAGCGCGAGTGCTCGGTGCAGCGTCGCAACCAAAAGCTGATCGAAGAGAGTCCCGCGCCGTGCCTCGACGGACACAACGACATTCGTGCTCGCATGCACAAGGCAGCGCGTGACCTGGCTCGTGCCGTCGGCTACGAAGGAGCCGGTACCATCGAGTTTCTGTATTCGGACGACGGCAATTTCTACTTTATGGAAATGAACACGCGCTTGCAGGTGGAGCATCCGGTTACAGAGTTTGTGACCGATACCGACTTGGTCAAGTGGCAGCTGCGCGTGGCAGCCGGCCAGCCTCTGCCCTTTGAGCAGGAGGACATGCCGGTCCGCAACCACGCCATGGAGTGCCGCATCAATGCCGAAACGCCGGACTTTCTGCCGTCATGCGGAACGGTCACCGCGTTGCGTGTGCCGGGTGGTCCGCGCGTGCGCTGGGATTCCGCCATGTTTACCGGTGCGAAAGTTCCGCCGTACTACGACTCCATGCTCGGCAAGCTCATCGTGTGTGCGCCCACGCGTGACGGCGCCATTCGCAAGATGCGCTCGGCCCTGGGCGAGCTCGTGATTGAGGGCGTGAGCGAAAACAGCGAGCTTCAGCTCGACGTGCTGGCAAACGACGAGTTCTTGTCGGGCATGTACCACACCGATCTGATGGGGCATCTCTATGCTGATGAATAGAAAAGCAAAGACGGTCAACGTCCTCGAGGGGCCGATGACCGAGTCGTGCGCCGAGTTTCCCGCGCGCCACGTGTTTATCAAGTGCCCGGAGTGTCGCCGCGTGATCGATGAAGCACGCCTGCACGACAACCTCGAGGTCTGCCCTCGTTGCGGCAAACACTTTCGCGTGAGCGGTCGCGCGCGCATGCGCATGACGGTCGACGAGGGCACGTTTGAGGAATGGGATGCCAATCTGGCGTCGGAGGACTTCCTCTCGTTTCCCGGCTATGCCGACAAGCTTAAGAGCGTGTGCGAGCGTTCGGGCGAGCGCGACGCCGTTGTGTGCGGCAGGGGCAAAATCTGCGGTTGCGATACCGCGCTCTTCTTTATGGACGCCAACTTTATGATGGGCTCGATGGGTTCCGTGGTGGGCGAGAAGATCTGTCGCACATTTGAGCGAGCGACCGAGCTTGGATTGCCAGTTGTCGGCTTTACCGTTTCGGGCGGCGCGCGCATGCAAGAGGGCGTGACGTCGCTTATGCAGATGGCCAAGATTTCTGCGGCGGTTAGGCGCCACAGCGAGGCGGGCGGTCTGTATATCACGGTGCTCACCGACCCCACGACCGGAGGCGTAACCGCGAGCTTTGCCATGGAGGGCGATATTATCCTGGCCGAGCCCGATGCCCTGACGGCATTTGCCGGCCCGCGCGTGATCGAGCAGAACATGCACAAGCGCCTGCCCAAGGGATTCCAGCGCTCCGAGTTTTTGCTGGAGCACGGCTTTTGCGATGCCGTTGTTCCGCGTGGCGAGATTGCGCTCACGGTAGGCGAGCTGCTGGCACTGCACGAAGGGCACGCGCCCGGCCTGGGGACACCGCATGAGATCGTGCATACGGGTCGTCGCGGCAAAAAGCTGGGACACTTGTTCAAGCGCTCGACCGCACCAAAAACCGCGCTCGAGATTGTCAAGCAGACCCGCTCGGCAGATCGCGCCACGGCGGGCGAGATGATCTCGCTGGGCCTGGATGGATTTGTGGAGCTGCATGGCGACCGTTACTTTGGCGACGACGCCGCCGTGGTGGCTGGCATTGGCTGGAAAGACGGGCGACCCGTGACGGTTATCGCCGTCGAGCGCGGTACCACGACCAAAGAGCGTATGCGCCGCAACTTTGGTATGGCACATCCCGAGGGCTATCGCAAAGCGCGTCGTCTGATGCGCCAGGCCGAAAAGTTTGGTCGACCGGTTCTGTGCCTGGTCGATACTTCGGGCGCGTTTTGCGGCATCGGTGCCGAGGAGCGCGGCCAGGGCGAGGCGATTGCCCAGAATCTCATGGAGATGAGCGGCCTTAAGACGCCGATTGTCTCGGTGGTGACAGGCGAGGGCGGCTCTGGTGGCGCGCTGGCGCTATCCGTGGCCGACCGCATCCTGATGCTCTCGAGCTCGGCCTATTCGGTCGTGAGCCCCGAGGCCTGTGCGTCGATCCTGTGGAAGGATACCGACCGCGCGAATGAGGCTGCCGAGGCGTTGAAGCTCACGGCTCCCGATCTGTTGGCGCTCGGCATCATCGACGGCATTGTTGACGATAGGGGCCTGTCGCATGAGGAGATCGCCGGTGCCGTCATGTCCTCGGCATTTGATGCCTTCGATACGCTTGGGCAGCTCGACGAGGCGACCCTCACAAACCTCCGCTACGAAAAGTACCGCGCAATCGGTCAGTACCGCACGATGTGACAAAGGGGCAGCCCGCATGTCACATTGGGAAAGGCGTTCCATGTCACAAGTTTCTAACACCACGTTTGCAACGACGGTTTCATCAAACGCCATGGCCGTGGTGGACTATCTGTCCAAAAGCATGATGTCGGCGTTGCCGTTTATTGTCTGCGCGGCGTTGTTCCGCACCGTCGCCGTCATTATGGGCGAAGGCATGCTGGGCCTGTGGTCTGCCGATTCCGAAATCTATCGCCTGTTCTACAGTTGGCTCTATAACGCCGGCTACTACTTTTTGCCCATCTATCTTGGTTGGGCGGCCGCCCGCCAGCTCGGTTGCTCGGAGCAGCTGGGTATGATGCTGGGCGGCGTATTGATTGCGCCCGATCTGCTCAAGCTCGTCGATGCCGCATCGACGACGGGGGCATCGATGACTTCCGTGTATGGTCTGCTTCCCGCGCCGGTCAACGATTACACGACGACTGTTATTCCGGTTCTCATCTCGGTGCCCGTGCTATGGCGAGTGGAGTGTTTCTTTAAGCGCGTTATCCCTAAGGCCGTGGCGTTTTCGTTTGTTCCGTTTGCAACCATGCTTGTCATGGTTCCGGTTTCGCTGTGCATTACGGCGCCGGCGGGCAGCTATCTGGGCATGCTGTTGGGCCAGCTTATGTTTATGCTTGGCAATTCCGGTGGCATTGTGTCGCTGCTCACGCTCATGGGGCTTGCCGCAGGCTGGGAGTTCCTAAAGATCGCGGGCGTCAGCAACGTCGTCCTATCGCTCGCCTATGCGCAGTTTATGAGTGTGGGAACGGATTCGTGCATCCTGATCGCCGCGACGATGGCAACGTTCGCCGTTTGGGGCATGCCCTTTGGCGCGTCGCTTCGCGTTGCGGATAAGGACGAGAAGGCGCTCATGCTGGGCTATTCGATCTCGGGCGTGCTTGGTGGCGTAAGCGAGCCGGCGCTGTACGGTTGCGGCTTTAAATATGGCAGGTGCCTGACGTGCATGGCCATTGGCGGCGCCGTCGGAGGCCTTGTTGCGGCCGTGGGCCACGTTACGGCCTATACCATCGGCATGACGAATGTCCTCATGGTCATTGGCTTTGCCACGGGCGGCATCTCGAACCTGCTGTGGTGCTGCGTTGCCGGCGGTGTGGCATTTGCGGTGTCTGCGGCGCTGAGCTACTGCTTTGGCGTGGTGCCGGCGCAGGGACAGGCGGCAGAAGACGGGGCCGATTCACCCGAAACAGTGGCGAGCGCTGCTGAAGTAAGCGCATAAACCTGTGCGACAAAAGGACGATTCTTTTGTCATGCTCCAAGGCCGTGGCCCGTGCGGGCTGCGGCCTCTTTGTATCTGGGAGACAAAGTGGCTACACTACAATCCGTTTGAGCAATAGATATATAGGTAGTACCGTGGGGGCGGATGCAGATGGTCGAGTGGATAGTTAAGCGCGCGCAGGGCGATCGTGCGCGTGTGGGCACGTTAGCGGGCATGGTGTGTATTGTCGCCAATGTGGCGCTTTGTGCTGCGAAGGGCGCAATCGGTGTGGTTTCGGGATCGGTTTCGATTGTGGCGGATGCCATGAACAACCTGTCCGATGCCAGCTCGAATATCGTGAGCGTGCTGGGCTTTAAGCTGGCGAGCAAGCCCGCCGACCCCGAGCATCCATACGGCCATGGTCGCTACGAGTACCTCTCGGGTCTTGTCGTGGCGGCGCTCGTGCTTCTCATTGGCCTTGAACTGGTGAAGTCCTCGTTTGAGCGTATCATCCACCCCGAACCTGTCGAGTTCTCGCTTGCCCTGGTGGCAGTCCTGGCGCTTTCGATGGTTGTTAAGCTGTGGATGGCGGCGCTCAACCAAAAGCTCGGCGACCGTATCGAGTCCGAGACACTGCATGCGACTGCCCAGGATTCCAAGAACGATGTTCTTGCCACAGGCGCCGTGCTGGCATGTGCAATTGTTTCGCAGGTGACGCACATCAATCTTGACGCATGGGTTGGCCTTGCCGTTGGCGCCTATATTGGCTGGAGCGGCTTTGAACTTATTCAAGATACGGTGAGCCCGCTTTTGGGTCAGTCGCCCGATCCTAAGCTGGTCAAGCACATTCGAGACAAGATCATGAGCTATCCCGGCGTTTTGGGAGTTCACGATTTGATGGTTCACGACTACGGCCCGGGCAGGAAGTTCGCAAGCGCTCACGCCGAGATGGCAGCCGAGGCCAGCCCGCTGGAAAGTCACGACACGCTCGATAACATCGAGCAGTCGTTTAGGAACGAAGACGGCATGATTGTCACACTTCACTACGACCCCATCGTGACCGACGATCCAAAGGTGGCGAGCATGCGCTTGCGCATCAACGCTATGGCTCAAGAGATCGATAGCCGCCTTTCGATTCATGATTTGCGCTGTGTGCCGGGCCCCACGCACACCAACGTGATCTTTGACTGCGTGCGTCCCTCGGATCTGCAGATGAGTGCCGAAGACTTAAAGCACGCGCTGGCACAACGGGTCGAATCGGAATATCCCAAGTCGATTGCCAAGATTACGATCGACGAAGACTACGTAGGGCATACCCACGAGTAGGGCTGTGCCGGCAAAGCAAGTTATACAGAAGAGGAGAGCATGAAGCGCCTATACCTACTCCGCCACGGCCAGACGGAATTCAACGTCAAAAAGCTCGTCCAGGGTCGCTGTGATTCACCGCTCACCGATCTGGGCTGTCAGCAGGCACGGGCAGCGGCCGCATGGCTCAAAGCCCACAGCGTCGTCCCCGGCAAAGTGGTCTCATCACCCTTAGGCCGAGCCATGGACACGGCAAGTCTTGTCGCATGCGAACTCCTCGGTCCGGACGCCGCAGTCGAGCCCTGTGAAGGCATTATCGAGCGCAGCTACGGCACCTTCGAAGAAGGCCCCCACGACGCCCTGCCCACCGACGTTTGGGATCCGGGCGAGGACCTGGTCCCCTTCGGAGGAGAAGGAAGCCAGGCGCTGCAAGAACGTATGGTGGATGCGCTTACCAATATCATGGGCTCCGAGGGCATCGAAACCCTTCTAGCAGTAAGCCACGGCAGCGCCAGCCGCCAATTTATCAAGGCCGCAGCCCCAGAGGGCTTCGAGCTCCCAACAAAACTCCCCAACTGCGCCATCATGATCTTCGATTTCGATGAGGCAAAGCCACAAGCAGAAGGCGAACCGTCTCAATGCAAGTTCACCCTCCAGCAAATAGTGGACCCCCAACAAAGTCATTAGCCTGAGCGAGCAAGGTTTAGCAGACATCAACGTGGCGTTCCCAGTGTGCGGCGGAGGGGGCGGGCCTGAGACATATTAAGGTTGTCGCGAGTTCCGCACGAACAGGAGAGCACTTAATGTGCTCTCCGTCGTGAGCAGGACTGTAGAGCAGCAACCTTAATATGTCTCAGGCCCGCCCCCTCCGCCGCACACTGGGAACGTGCCACGCACTTTACCTGCGTAAACAATGTGAGTGAAATATGAATCTCGATGGATACGCCCGCAGCCGTGTATACTAAACAGCTGTGTGTAACCAGGGGAGTATTCTGGCTGGACAAAATGCCTGCTTAATAGGGTTGTCAGGTAGTCCGGGCGAAATACAAGGCTGGGGAGCACGTCGTGTAAGTAGTGGTCCTCTAGGGGCGTACGCTCGGTGGTGTACGCATTGTCCCAAGACCACGCGAGAGTTGGGATCATATCTTGATCAGCATGATTCTCGGCCGCAAGATTGGCATGACCCAGGTTTGGGACGAGGACGACAACGTCGTTCCCGTCACGGTCATCCAGGCTGGCCCCTGCGCTGTCTCGCAGGTTAAAACTCAGGCAACCGACGGCTATGACGCCGTCCAGATCGGTTTCGGCGACATCAAGGCCAAGAACGTGAACAAGCCCATGGCTGGTCACTTCGCCAAGGCTGGCGTCGAGCCTGTTCGCTTCCTTCGTGAGGTCCGCGTCGAGAACGGCGAGGAGCACAAGGTCGGCGAGGTCGTCACCGTCGCTGATTTCGCTGATGTCGAGAAGGTCGACGTCATCGGTACCTCCAAGGGTAAGGGCTTCCAGGGTCGCATCAAGCGCTGGGGTCAGCGCCGCGGTCCTATGACGCATGGTTCTCACTTCCAGCGTCACCCCGGTTCTATCGGTCAGTGCGCCTATCCTGCGCGCGTCCTCAAGGGCGTCAAGATGGCCGGTCACATGGGTAACGAGCGCGTTACCGTCAAGAACCTTTCCGTTGTCCGCATCGATGCCGAGCAGAACCTCATCTTGGTCAAGGGCGCTGTCCCGGGTGCCAAGAATGGTCTCGTCGCCATCCGTATGGCCTAAGGGCCCAGCCCATTTAGCCCAGCGTCATACCAAGGAGAACACTTAAATGGCAAAGTTTGAAGTAAAGAACAGCGAGGGCAAGAAGGTCGCCGAGGCCGAGCTCGCCGCTGAGGTGTACGGCATCGAGCCGAACATCCACGTTATGCACCACATCGTCAAGTGCCAGATGGCCTCTTGGCGTCAGGGCACCCAGTCTGCTAAGGGTCGCTCTGAGGTTTCCGGTGGCGGCAAGAAGCCTTGGCGTCAGAAGGGCACCGGCCGTGCCCGCCAGGGTTCCATCCGTGCTGCCCAGTGGCGTCACGGTGGCGTTGTCTTCGCCCCCAAGCCCCGTTCCTACGCTAAGCGTATGAACAACAAGGAGGTCAAGCTGGCTATGCGCTCCGCGCTGTCCGCCAAGCTGGCCGATGGCGAGCTCGTGCTCGTCGACGACTACGGCTTCGAGAAGCCTTCCACCAAGGCTGCCGTCGCCATGCTCAAGGCTCTCGGCCTTGAGGGCAAGCGTCTGACCATCATCGTTCGCGATGAGGACGTCAACGCCTACCTGTCGTTCCGCAACATTCCCAAGACGTTCATCATCACCGCTGACGAGGCCAACACCTACGATCTCGTCAACAACAACGCCGTGCTGATGCCCGCCGACATCGCCGCTCACTTCGGGGAGGTGCTTGCATAAATGACCGCCCACGAGATCATCATCCGTCCGATCGTGTCCGAGCGTTCCTTCTCCGGCATGGAGCTGAACAAGTACACGTTCGAGGTCGCCAAGGATGCTAACAAGTATCAGATCAAGGACGCTGTCGAGGAGATCTTCGGCGTCAAGGTCGTTCGCGTGAACACCCTGACGGTCAAGCCCAAGACCAAGCGCGTGCGCTATGTCGCCGGCAAGACCCGTTCTTGGAAGAAGGCCATCGTCACGCTGGCCGAGGGCGACACCATCGAGGTCTTTGGCAACCAGGCCTAAGACTCGCTGCTGTTGAGTGAGCTCATGCCTCCCAAATAGGGGAGGCGGGAGCTCAAGGTTTTGGGCGTATAAAATGGACACGCCCGGAACCGTGTATACGTCCGGTGTCATCGCACCCGAGGCAGAACCTCGAATCCCTGTCTGCGATGGCTAACGGATTCCTATTGAAAGGGATTGTAATGGCTGTAAAGCACCTTAAGCCGACCTCCGCTGGTAGGCGTTGGCAGACGATCTCCGACTTCTCCGAGATCACCTGCACCAAGCCCGAGAAGTCTCTTCTCGAGCCCCTGCCCAAGAAGGCCGGTCGTAACAACAACGGCCGCATCACCACCCGCCACCAGGGCGGCGGCGTGAAGCGTCGTTACCGCGTGATCGACTTCAAGCGCAACAAGGACGGCGTGCCCGCCAAGGTTGCCACGATCGAGTACGATCCGAACCGTTCCGCTCGCATCGCTCTGCTGCACTACGCTGACGGTGAGAAGCGCTACATCCTGGCCCCCAAGGGCCTCGAGGTCGGTCAGACCGTCATGTCCGGTTCTGACGCCGACATCAAGCCGGGCAACGCTCTGCCCCTCGCCGACATCCCCGTCGGTACGCTCATCCACGCCGTCGAGTTCCAGCCGGGCAAGGGCGCTGCTATCGCTCGTTCCGCCGGTAACTCCTGCCAGCTGATGGGTAAGGAGGGCAAGTACGCCATCGTCCGTATGCCTTCCTCCGAGATGCGCCGCATCCTCGTTACCTGCCGCGCCACCGTCGGTGAGGTCGGCAACGCCGATCACGCCAACATCGTCATCGGCAAGGCCGGCCGTAAGCGTCACATGAACGTGCGCCCGACCGTCCGCGGTACCGTCATGAACCCTGTCGACCACCCGCACGGCGGTGGCGAGGGCAAGAACCACACCTCTGGTCGTCCCTCCGTTACCCCCTGGGGTAAGCCGACGAAGGGCCTTCGTACGCGCAAGAAGAAGAAGGTCTCGAACCAGCACATCATTCGTCGCCGTAAGAAGTAATTTCGGATACCGAGTTTTAGGAGAAAGCACTTATGAGCAGAAGTCTCAAAAAGGGCCCGTTCGTGGAGACTCGCCTTCTCTCGCGTATCACCGCGATGAACGAGGCTGGCAAGAAGGACGTCGTGAAGACCTGGTCCCGCGCGTCCACCATCTTCCCCGAGATGGTTGGTCACACCATCGCCGTCCACGACGGCCGCAAGCATGTGCCCGTGTATGTTACCGAGTCCATGGTTGGTCACAAGCTCGGCGAGTTCGCGCCGACTCGTACGTTCCGTGGCCACAAGGCCAAATAGGGGGTTAACCGTAAATGGCAACTAAGTCTATTGAAACTGAGGCCACCGAGGTTCGCGCCGTCGCTAAGTACGTGCGTGTTTCCCCCAGCAAGGCCCGCCTGGTGGTCGATCTGATCCGCCGCAAGCCTGTCGCTCAGGCCTTCGACATCCTCCACTTCTGCGACCGCGCCGTCGCCGTGGATGTCGAGAAGGTTCTCCGTTCCGCCGTTGCGAACGCCGAGAACAACAACGGTCTGCGTGCCGACAACCTGGTTGTCGCCGCTGCCTATGTTGACGAGGGTCCGACGCTTAAGCGCATCCGTCCCCGCGCCAAGGGTTCCGCTTCTCGCATTCTGAAGCGTACTTCCCACATCACCGTCGTCGTTGCTCCTCGAAAGGAGGCGTAAAGCTGTATGGGTCAGAAAGTCTACCCCACCGGCTTCCGTCTTGGCATCACCGAGAACTGGCGCTCCCGCTGGTTCGCAGAGAAGGATTACGCTAAGACCCTCGGTAACGATCTCGAGATCCGCAAGTACCTCGAGAAGCGTCTTTCCCGCGCAGCTGTCTCCCGCGTCGAGATCGAGCGCGCTGGCGACAAGGTGAAGGTCATCATCCTCACCGCTCGCCCCGGCGTTGTCATCGGTAAGAAGGGTGCCGAGATCGATACCCTCCGCACCGAGCTCGAGAAGGTCGCTGGCGTCTCCAAGGGCCAGCTCTCCGTCGACGTTGTCGAGATCAAGCGCCCCGAGCTCGACGCCAACCTCGTTGCTCAGTCCATCGCCGAGCAGCTCGAGGGCCGCGTTGCCTTCCGTCGCGCTATGCGCAAGGCTGTCCAGTCCGCTCGCAAGGCTGGCGCTAAGGGCATCCGTATCCAGTGCTCCGGTCGTCTCGGCGGTGCCGAGATGGGCCGTCGTGAGTGGTACCGTGAGGGTCGCGTGCCTCTACACACCCTCCGTGCCAAGATCGACTACGGCACGGCTGTCGCCAGCACCACCATGGGCGCTTGCGGCGTGAAGGTCTGGATCTACCTGGGCGAGAAGCTCCCGGGCCAGCCCGTTCCCAACCCTGCACTCGAGGGCTCTTCCCGTCCTCGTCGTCGTAACTCCGAGAGGAGGGGTCAGTAGTGCTTGCCCCTAAGCGTATTCTTCACCGCAAGGTGCAGCGTGGCTCCATGAAGGGCCAGGCCAAGGGTAATACCGAGCTGCATTTCGGCGAGTTTGGTATCCAGGCTCTCGAGGCCCATTGGATCACCAACCGTCAGATCGAGGCCGCTCGTATTGCCATGACCCGCTACATGAAGCGTGGCGGTCGTGTCTACATCACGATCTTCCCCGATAAGCCCATCACCAAGAAGCCTGCCGAGACTCGCATGGGTTCTGGTAAGGGTAATCCCGAGGAGTGGGTGGCCGTCGTCAAGCCCGGCCGCATCATGTTCGAGGTCAAGGGTGTTCCCGAGGAGGTCGCTCGCGAGGCTCTGCGTCTTGCGCAGCACAAGCTCCCCATCAAGACCAAGATTGTTGCTGCTAAGAACGCTGAGCAGCGCATCGAGAAGGAGATGGCTGAGGAGGCCGCTCTCGAGGCCAAGTGGGCTGCTGAGGACGCCGCCGCCGCCAAGGAGGAGAACTAATGAAGCCCGCAGAGATTCGTGAGCTCTCGGACGCTCAGCTCGTTGAGAAGCTGAAGGAAATGCGCGCCGAGCTCTTTAACCTTCGTTTCCAGATGGCCACCAGCCAGCTGGACAACACCGCTCGCGTCAACACCGTGAAGAAGGACATCGCTCGCGTCCTCACGGAGCAGCGCGCCCGCGAGATCGCAGCGGAGAAGTCCGCTGTCGCCGAGTAGGACCTAAGGAGAGAACATGACTGATTCGCGTAACTCGCGTAAGGTCCGTACGGGTGTCGTTACCTCCGTCTCCGGTGCCAAGACCATTGTTGTCACCATCACCGAGCGCAAGCGTCACCCCAAGTACGGCAAGATGATGACCAGCTCCAAGAAGCTGCACGCTCACGACGAGGAGTGCACGGCTGGCGTGGGCGACACCGTCCGCGTTATGGAGACCCGTCCTATGTCCAAGATGAAGCGTTGGTGCCTCATCGAGGTCGTCGAGCGCGCTAAATAAGCAGTCGCTCTTACGACTTGTACGTTTCCGAAGATGTGCGTATGCCTGGCTTGCATACCACGGGCCGCATAAAGGCTGCGCACCTCTCTTCGGTTCTTAGTTCGGAGGAACATCTACCATGATTCAGATGCAAACCATGCTGAACGTCGCCGACAACTCCGGCGCTCGCAAGATTCGCTGCATCAAGGTGCTTGGCGGTTCCAAGCGTCGTTATGCAGGCATCGGCGATGTGTTCATCGGTGCTGTCCAGGAGGCTACCCCTGGCGCCAACGTCAAGAAGAAGGACGTTGTCCGTTGCGTCGTCGTTCGCACCGTTAAGGAGATCCGCCGCAAGGATGGCTCCTACATTCGCTTTGATGAGAACGCCTGCGTTGTCATCAACAACGATGGTTCGCCCGTCGGTACCCGTATCTTCGGGCCCGTCGCTCGCGAGCTTCGTGACAAGAAGTACATGAAGATCGTCTCGCTCGCTCCCGAGACCCTGTAGTTAGGGGAGATATATGTATATCAAGAAGGGCGATAAGGTCCAGGTTCTCTCTGGTAAGGATCGCGGCAAGCAGGGCGTTGTCCTGCGTGCTCTCCCCGCCGAGAACAAGGTCGTTGTCGAGGGCGTTTCGGTCGTCAAGAAGGCCGTCAAGCCCAACGCTGCCAACCAGCAGGGCGGCATCGTTTCGCAGGAGGCTCCCATCGACGCCTCCAACGTCAATCTCGTTTGCCCCGAGTGCGGTAAGGTTACCCGCGTCGGTCACGAGAAGGACGGCAAGAACAAGCTGCGCGTCTGCAAGAAGTGCGGCCACAAGTTCTAAGCTGCCCGCAACATCAAGTTGCTAGCAAAGGCCCGGATGCCCCACGGCACCCGGGCCTTTTTCTATTCCTACTCATTGGGGACAGACTTAAATGAGTAGTCGTTGGGGACGTTCTTAAACGACCAGTCGATGGGGACTGTCTTTAGATTTGTTTATCTGGTCATCTGGGATAGGCTTCAACGAAAGCGGCACATAGGGACTGTCTCTAGGTGCCGGCACATAGGGACGTTCCCTTTTTGCCGGCAGTTTGGGACGGTCCTTTGATGTCTGATGCCCTCAGAGGGGTGGAGTATCACGGCCTACTCTGTTCTTTAGGGCTTTGGTGTTCCGCCTCTTTATGCTTCACAAGGATCGTCGCATGCGCATTCATGCGCATAGTTTTGCGCGACAATGCGCATAACTGCGCAAACATCTGCCAACTATGGCTAAATAATGACCGATAAGCAAATAAATACGCAAACACGAGCAGATACGCGCGCAATTGTGCGACTATAGGGTTGTTAGAAATGAAGGACTTCCGATGACTCAGGAGGCACATCATGGCAGATTCCAAACAGGCTCCGCTCGACGCCGAGGCAGCCGCAAAGGCGGCGTTTGCCTCGGTCCAGAATCAGCCGTTCCCAAACGACATCTTTACGGCTCCCGAGCTTCGTTGGGCAGTGATCGGGTGCGGTGTTATCGCCAACCAAATGGCCCAGTCCCTCGCGCTGGCCGGCCGCAAGCTCGCGGGTGTCGCCAACCGTACGCTTTCCAAAGCCCAGGCTTTTGCCGAGCAGTATGGCGTCGAGAAGGTGTACGAGACGGTCGAGGACCTCTACGCCGATCCGGACATCGACGCCGTCTATATCACCACGCCGCACAACACGCATATCACCTATCTGCGTGCTGCGCTGGCCGCCGGCAAGCACGTGCTCTGCGAGAAGGCCATTACCCTCAATTCCGCCGAGCTTGACGAGGCCCGTGCCATCGCCGACGAGCACAACGTGGTTCTTATGGATGCCACCACGGTGCTCCACATGCCGCTGTATCAGGAGCTGCGCCGTCGCATGGATGCGGGCGACTTTGGCCGTATGAACCTTGCTCAGCTCAACTTTGGTAGCTATAAGGAGTACGGCGATCTGACCAATCGCTTCTACAACCGCAACCTTGCTGGCGGTGCCATGCTCGATATTGGCGTGTATGCCCTGTCCGTCATGCGTCTCTTTATGGCAAGCCAGCCCGCTGAGGTCGTTTCGCTGGGCAACACCTGCGAGACCGGTGTTGACGTTGCGGGCGGCATCGTCTGCCGTAATGCCGAACAGCAGCTGGGCGTGGTGAGCCTTACGCTCCACTCCAAGCAGCCCAAGCGCTCGGTCATTAGCTTCGACAAGTGCTATATCGAGGTCAACGATTATCCGCGTGCCGATCACGCGACCATCGTGTGGACTGCAGACGGTCACCGTGAGGAGGTCCACGCTGGCACCGAGGCATACGCTCTGTGCTACGAGATGGCCGACCTGGAGAGGGCCGTTGCCGGCGATGATTCGAAGCGTGAGCTTCTGGGCTATGCTTCTGATGTTATGGAGCTTATGACCAAGCTCCGCGCCGACTGGGGAGTCGTCTACCCCGAGGAGGAGTAAGCGATGCTTGCGGAAGATAGGCTCAACGCGATCGTGTCGATGGTGCAGCGAGCTGGCTCGGTTACCGTGCCGGAGCTTGCTGAGGCCCTGGGCGTGACAGCGTCTACCATTCGGCGCGACCTGCAGACGCTCGACCGAGCGCACCGCATCGCCAAGGTCCACGGTGGTGCGACGAGTCTTGAGCGCGCGCACGTGACGCGCGACCTAACGATCAGTGAGCGCAGTGATCTCCATAACGACGACAAGGAGCGTATCTGCGCCCGCGCCGCGGCGCTCGTGGAGCCCGAGAGCTTTGTGTACATCGATTCGGGTTCGACAACGCTCAGACTCATCGAGCATCTTCCGCATCTCGAATCGGTCACCTATGTGACTGATTCCGTGCTCCATGCTCAGCATCTCGCTGTGCGCGGCATGCGCACCGTGGTGCTGGGCGGCGAGCTTAAACCCGAGACCGAGGCGCTCGTTGGCCCCGATGCTCTGGCAACCCTAGACCGCTACAACTTTAACTGCGGCTTTTGGGGTTCTAACGGCATTGCCGCCGAGCAGGGCTTTACGACGCCCGATATCGAGGAAGCGCAGGTCAAGCGTATCTCGATGCGCCATACAGCCAAACGCTTCGTAATCTCGGACGCCAGTAAATTTGGCATGGTGGCGCCGGTCAAGTTCGCGGACTTCCGCGACGCAACGATTATTACCGCAGGCGAGGTGCCAGCCAAGTACCGGGCAATGGACAACGTCATCACGGTCTAACAGCAGGGGACGGGCTAAGGCCAAAACCACCACAAAGGGGCCTGTCCCCATTGTGGTGGTTAGCAACGGAAACCGAGTAGTTTTCTCAATAGAAAAGCGGCAACGTCCATCACGGGCGTTGCCGCTTTCGTTGTCTACCGGTTTGTCTACGTCTGTAACAACTGGACCGTTAAAAGTGGGTTAGATGTTACAGAGTGAGATACTTCCGAACCGCACCGTCCCTTTGTCTCAATCTGTAACATCTGGGACCGATTTTGCCGAGTTATTGTTACAGATTGAGATTTTCCCTTGAGGGGGATTCGAATGTCTCGATCTGTAACAGAC
>CAKWZF010000023.1:0-8592 GCA_934865005.1 uncultured bacterium
GCGGATTGGGTCATATGAGCGAAAGCCCGCCAGAGCGAGCAAGGTGCCTTGAAACAAGGCGGCATTGACCTTTTGGTCATGCCGCCGAAGTTGAAAGGCAGATTGCCGCTCTGGCGGGCTTGCAGCATCGGCCGGTTACGGCGTTTGGTAAAACGCCGTAACTACTCCCGTGCTCCGTACTGCTCGTAGTAGGCGTCGATGGCGGTCTTGAGCTCGTCGTCGATGACAACCTTGCCGTCGATCTCGTGGTTGTAGAGGGTCTCGACGACCTCGGCCATGGAGACGATGCTCGCGACGGGGAAACCGTACTTGGCCTCGATCTCCTTCTGCGCGGTGGTCACACCGCCCTTGCCGACCTCCATGCGGTTGAGGGACACGATCAGGCCCTTGATCTCGACATCGGCAGCAGCCTTGACCTTGGGATAGGTCTCGTCGATGGACTTGCCGCTGGTGGTAACGTCCTCGACCATGACCACACGGTCGCCGTCCTTGGGCTCATAACCCAACAGGTTGCCCTTATCGGCACCGTGGTCCTTGGCCTCCTTGCGGTCGCAGCAGTACTTGACCTCCTTGCCGTACAGCTCGTGGTAGGCAATTGCGGTCACGACGGCCAGCGGAATACCCTTGTAGGCCGGTCCAAACAGCACATCAAAGTCGTCGCCAAAGTTATCGTGGATGGCCTGGGCGTAATACTCGCCCAGCTTCTTGAGCTGATAGCCCGTCACGTAAGCGCCGGCGTTCATAAAGAACGGGGACTGACGGCCGCTCTTGAGCGTAAAGCTGCCGAACTTAAGGACGTCGGACTCGACCATAAACTTGATGAACTCTTGCTTGTAAGCCTCCATGCGGGCTCCTCTCGTAATCGCGTACGTGCCTTCCAGTTTAGCGCAGGCGAAGCGTCGATGCGGGCGCGCTTTGGGGCCACGGCATTCTGTAAAGGCTTTGTCAGGGGGAATGGTTTTCCGAACAATGGGGTTGACATGTCAAACCCCCTCATCAAGAATACGGGCGGATTAAAAAGGGGTACGAGATACCCAAAGTGCGCTGCGCTCAGCCTTTAGGAGGTGTGCCATGGAAGGCAGTCCTAGTCGAAAAACCTGCATGTCGCCCTCGGCACGCCGCGAGGACTCCGCACACGCATAAACGCCACCGGCAGATCGCCAAAACCACCGCAAAGCGCGCTGCACCCTTTGTGGGCTCAAGAGCTTGACGTGAGCGACATCTAGGTTTTTTGAAGCAAATACGACACGTACGCTAACTCCCCTCAACAAGGAGGACCCTATGCTGATGCTCAAAACCGTCACGGTACTCGAAGCCATCTCCAAGCGCCGCCGCACGGCGCGCCCTGCCGCTCATACCGGCCTGTCCAAGAACACCATATTCGCCGCCACCCATAGTGCCGAGGACGCCCTCGTACTGCTTGACGCCACGGCAAACGGCCTCACCGTCGAGCAGGCAACTGAGCGCCTGAACGCCGTCGGCCCCAACACCATCGAGGCAACGACCAAAACGCTCGCCCGCCGCATCGCCGACGCGTTCATCGATCCCTTCGCCGGCATCCTCGCCGCGCTCGCACTGGTCTCGCTCTACATCGACGTGCTCGCCGTGCCCGAACCGCAGCGCGACCCCTCCACGGTCATCGTCATCGGCACCATGCTGCTGGTATCGGGCGGCATGAAGTTTATCCAGGAAGCCCGCAGCGGCAATGCGGCAGAGGCCCTCAAGGACCTGGTCTCCAACACTTGCACCGCCCTGCGCGACGGCGGGCGCATCGAGATCCCCTTCGACGAGCTCGTCCCCGGCGATGTAATCCGCCTCTCTGCCGGCGATATGGTGCCAGCAGACGCCCGCATCATCACCGCGCGCGACCTGTTTGTGATCGAGTCCGCACTCACCGGCGAGAGCGAGGCCGTCGAGAAGACCACCGCCGTCACCGTCGTCGAGGGCGCCGACGGCTCCGCACTGCCACTCTCTGCCTGCAAGAACATCGTCTTTACCGGCACCTCCGTGCAAAACGGCGCCGCCATGGCGCTTGTCGTTGCCACCGGCTCGGACACCTACCTGGGCGGCATCGCCAAGATGCTCAACGGGCGCGGCGAAAAAAGCGCGTTTGACCGCGGCGTCTCGAGCGTCTCCATGCTGCTGGTGCGCCTGATGCTCGTTATGGCGCCGGCCGTCTTTGCCATCAACGCCGCCACCAAGGGCAACGTCATCGACGCGCTGCTGTTCGCCACGAGCGTGGCCGTGGGCATCACGCCGCAGATGCTTCCCGTCATCGTGACCACGAGCCTGTCGCAGGGCGCCAAGGACCTCGCCCGTCGCCAGGTTATCGTCAAGGAGCTGCCGGCGATTCAAAACCTCGGAGCGATGGACGTCCTGTGCTGCGACAAGACCGGCACCCTCACCGAAGACCGCATCGTGCTCGAGCGCTACCTCAACACCGATGGCAACGAGGACGCGCGCGTGCTGCGCCATGCGTTTTTGAACAGCTTCTTCCAGACCGGCCTCAAAAATCTTATCGACCTGGCCGTAATCGACCGTGCCGATGTGACACCCTCGACCGTCGCACCCGATTCCATGCTGGGCCAGAGCCTGCGCAACCGCTACACCAAGGTCGACGAGGTTCCCTTCGATTTCTCGCGCCGTCGCCTGAGCGTAGTTGTCGCCGACGCCCAAGGCAAAACCCAGATGGTTACCAAGGGCGCCGCCGAGGAAATGCTCGAGATCTGCTCCTTTGTCGAGATCGATGGCATCGCTCAGCCGCTCACCGACGAGAAGCTCGCCCAGATTCGCAAGCAGATCGCCGGACTTAACGCCGAGGGCCTACGCGTAATTGCCGTGGCGCAGAAGACCAATCCGCGCTGCGTGGGCGAGTTTGGCATCGCCGACGAGTGCGACATGGTGCTGATGGGCTTTTTGGCCTTCCTCGATCCGCCCAAAGCAAGTGCCGCGGGCGCCGTCGCCACCCTCGAGGCCAAGGGCGTGGCGGTCAAGGTCCTAACCGGCGACAACGACCGCGTCGCCGCCACCGTCTGCGAGCAGATTGGTATCGATGCGAGCAACGTCTTGCTCGGCTCCGAGATCGATGCGCTCGATGACGCCGAACTTGCCGAGCGCGCCGAGAAAACCCACCTCTTCGCCAAGCTCTCGCCGCTGCAGAAGGCGCGCCTGGTACGTGTCATGCGCGAGATGCTCGGCCACACCGTGGGCTTTATGGGCGACGGCATCAACGACGCCGCCGCCATGCGTGCGAGCGATTGCGGCATCTCGGTCGATTCGGCCGTCGATATTGCCAAGGAATCCGCCGATATCATCTTGCTTCAGAAGGACCTGGGCGTGCTCGAGCGCGGCATCATCGAAGGCCGCCGCACTTACGGCAACCTGCTCAAGTACCTCAAGACCACGGTGAGCTCCAACTTTGGCAATGTGCTGTCCGTGACCGTCGCGAGCCTGTTCTTGCCGTTTTTGCCCATGAGCGCCCTGCAGCTGGTACTGCTGTCGCTGGTCTACGAGATCGTGTGCATCGCACTGCCGTGGGACACCGTCGATGACGCCTGGACTGCCCGCCCGCGTGCCTGGGACGCCGCGTCCATCAAGGGCTTTATGCTCGAGCTGGGCCCCGTGAGCTCGCTGTTTGACATCGTGACCTTCGCCGCGCTCTTCTTTGTCGTGTGCCCCGCCGCCGTGGACGCAAGCTGGTCCGAGCTTGCCGCTGCGGGCGACGTCACGGGTATGGCGACCTTTGCTGCGCTCTTCCAGAGCGGCTGGTTTGTCGAGTCCATGTGGTCGCAGACACTCGTGGTCCACATGTTGCGCTCCCCGCATCTGCCGAGCCCGCGCGACCACGCCGCGCCCGCATTGTGCGTTCTTACCGTGCTGGGCCTGGCGCTCGTCACCTGGCTGCCGGCAAGCCCCATCGCCGATGCGCTCGGCCTCATGCCGCTGCCCACGAGCTTTTTTGGGCTGCTCATTGGTATCGTTACCGCCTATATCGCGCTCACCCAGCTGGCAAAGCGCCGCTACATTGCCCGCCACGGCGAGCTGCTGTAGCAAGTAGGCGGAAAACACCCTGCCAGCTGCCGTTGCCACTACCACAGCTGCCAACGCCGCTGCCGTTGCCTCTGCCGCCGCCGCAGTCTATCCCCCCAGCAGTTGCGGTGAAATAGTTCCTGTTTAAAGCCCCGTGACTTTAATTTAGGGACTATTCCACCGCGACTTATTGGGAGATTAGCTAGTCCTTGGGTGTCCAGGACCAGAAGAAGTTGATGAGGGCCACGCGCGAGGCGGTGCCGGTCTTTTTGTTGATCGAGGAAATGTGACGATAGAGCGTGGAGCGCGAAAGGAAAAGCGTTGTGGCGATGTCCTGAACGCTCTGGTCCGAAACGACCAAGACCTCAAGAATATCGCGCTCGCGCCTTGTAAGCCCAAAGGTGACGACGAAGGCATCGAGGCGTTCATCGGACGTGGGCTCCGCTGCCTCCACGGGCTCGGGGTCGGAGCATGTGGGCGCAAGATCCCCACCAAGATCGTCGGTGGCAAGCGGCAGTCCGTCCCGCATCGCGGCATCATCGGCTCGTTGCCCCAACTGCCCCAGCAGCGTAATCGCAATGCCCACAAACATCACGAGCGCCGCACCGACCGCAGCCAGCACATTTTGACTCGAGATAATCGCCACTGCCGGCGCCGTCACGAACATCGAGCACACGTTGTTGACGACGCGACCCATGCACGGCCAAAAATATGCCCAGCGCGCATAGAGCGAGACGGCGGCATATTTTGTGGTAAAGAACACCACGAAAAAGCCCGAGCCCAGATAAAAGATGATCGTGGCAGCAAGCTCGTTGCCGCCATTGCCATCGACGATGAGCACAAAGAACGAAAGCGTGGACAGTATGGCGGCACATGTCATGCCGATATTCATATACGAGCGGCCGTGCAGGTCAAATAGTGCGCCAGCGACCAACGAGCTCACGACAAGCAGCAGGCGCGGTCAATCGCCCAAATCGACGGTTCCGACAGCATGCAGGGTCGTGAAGCCCGCGTTGAGAGCGGCGAATACGCTGGAAAGATACGCCGTCGCCACGGTCAGGCGAACTACGGCGCGACGGAATGCCGCCTTTGCCTCGGGATCGTCATGCCACTTGGCGCCATATTCCAGAGCATCTACCGAAAGCCCGGCAGCACTGGGTTCAAAGCTGGGATCGGACTCGTCGCGCAGCTTGGCGCGTCGGGCACCGTGGAGCAACGCCACCTGCGCGATCGCACAGACGACCAGAACAGCCTGCTGAGGAATGCCGACAGGCATCACCATGTGGTTGAGAACCTGCACCAGAACGCCCATGGCGTAAGAAAGTGCGGCGGCGCGCGCCAAGCAGGGCGTTCGCGCAAAGCGCCTCGCAAAATTTGCATGAGCAGTCGATCCGCAGTAGCCCAGCGCGCAGCACGCCACCAAACCGCCGGCAATTACCACCTCAACCTGAACCGCCATAATCAACAGCAGCAATGCCGCCACCAGCAAAACGCCCGTGACGTCACTCGTTGCGTCGATAGCATGGGGACGGCGATAGTACAGAATGGGACGCACAAAGAAGCCAATCACGCTCGCGCCGATGACAAGGCTCTCATAAATAACGACCTCGTTCGGAGACACGAACTCGGCCATGCGCACATCAAAAAGATACTCGCACGCCAAAAACGTGAAGAAGAACAGCGCCAGGCATATAATCTCCCGAATGCCCCGACGCAAATATGCGGTTGTGTCTCCCATGCCCCTCATGGTTAACCCCCAGCCGCTCAATTGTCTGGAAATCTATTTTAATAAAGAACCAGTCTCAATATCGAAGCCAGGCTCGAAATGCTGCCAATTCGACCCCAGCCGTCCACATCACGCCGCGATTTTGAGCCGCATGGACCAGAAGGGACGCGCGCGATCTCTAGCTCGGCCAGGAGTGTCCCCAACTACCACTCATTTAAGTACGTCCCCAATGAGTGGCCCGTCCCCAATGAGTGGCCGAAGAGTGTCCCCCGCGACTAGTCGTTTAAGAACGTCCCCGGCGACTAGTCAAAAATGGGCCATGTGTCCCAGTTGTGGAGACTCCTTGAGCCGTCTGGGTATCGCGAAGGATCGCGCACTCCCCCATCATCAAAAGTGACACACGCTACCTGTTGATGGGAGGCAGCCATGGGCTTCTTTGACAAGATGTTCGAGAAGAAAGAGTGCGCGATTTGCGGTACCGAGCTGGGACTTCTAGGTAAGACAAAAATCAATGAAGGCTACCTGTGCAAAGAGTGCGCCGGCAAGCTCTCCCCCTACTTTCACGGCTATCGCTCCAGCACCGCGGACGATATCCGTGAGCAACTCGCCTACCGCGAGGCCAACGCCGAGCGCCTGTCTTCGTTCAACCCCACGTGCACGCTTTCTGCCGGGCGCACCAATATTATGCTCGATGAGGACGCGGGCCTGCTGATCATCACTTCGCAGAGCCGCTGGCGCGACGCCAATCCCGACATCATCGAGTTCTCGCAGGTACTCGGCTGCGATATGGATATCGACGAGCAGCGCACCGAGATCTATCGCGAGACCAAGGACGGCGAGCGCGAGAGCTACAACCCGCCGCGCTACGACCTGGATTACGACTTTAATCTGACCATCCACGTCAACACGCCGTACTTTACCGAGATCAACCTGCGCGTGAACGACTCCACCATCGATCAGCGCGGCTCCATCGAATATCGCGAGGCCAAGCGCCAGGCAACCGAAGTCCGCGATGCGCTGGTGCAGCTGCGCCAGGAGACGCGCGACAGCGTCGTGGCCGCCAAGGCCCCCAAGACCGCGGTGTCCTGCCCCTTCTGCGGAGCCACCACCATTCCCGATGCCAGCGGGCGCTGCGAATACTGCGGCGGCGCCATCGGCGCATAGCCCCCGGCACGGAAAGGACCGATCATGGCCTTCGAGAGCGTTAACTATCAGTGCCCTGCCTGCGGTGGTCCCCTGCATTTTGCAAGCGCCGAGCAAAAGCTCGTCTGCGACTACTGCGATTCTCGTTTTGAAGTCGAAGAAGTCGAGGCCCTCTATCGCGAGCGCCAGGACAAGGCAGATGCCAAAGCCGATGCAGCAGCCGCAACGCCCAAGCCCGTCGCCGACGACGCGGTGCAGGAACTCGCCCAAAACGCCGGCTACATCTGCTCGTCGTGCGGCGCCGAGCTCGTGTCCGACGGCACCGTCGCCGTCACCATCTGCCCGTACTGCGGCAACTCCGCCGTGGCGCCCGGCCAGCTCTCTGGCGACTTCTCGCCCGACCTGGTGATTCCGTTTAAGCTCGGGCGCGATGACGTCACGGCCGCACTCAAGGAACACTACAAGGGCAAGATCTTGCTGCCCAAGAGCTTTGTCACCGGCAACCACATCGACGAGGTCCAAGGTGTCTACGTGCCGTTTTGGCTCTACGGCGCCCGCGTTGACGGCGAAGTGTACTTTGACGCGACCAACGAGACCGTGACCGAGGAATCCGACCGCACCGTCACGACCACCGACCACCGACCACTACGATGCCTATCGCAAGGGCAATATCTCGTTTAAGCGCGTGCCCGTCGACGGATCGTCCAAGATGCCCGACGGCCACATGGACGCCATCGAGCCGTTTGACTACGACGCACTGCGTCCGTTCTCGGTCGCATATATGCCCGGCTACATCGCCAACCGTTACGACGAGGACTGCGAGACCTGCAAGGCGCGCGCCGAGCGCCGTATGGAAGAAAGCACGATCTCGGCCCTGCGCGAGACCGTCGTCGACGAATACGACGATGCCACGGTCGAAAGCAAGCAGCTCGACTACACCTGGGAAGACAGCGACTACGCCCTGTTCCCCGTCTGGATGCTCTCCACCTCGTGGAACGGCAAGAGCTACCTGTTTGCCATGAACGGACAGACCGGCCGCTTGGTCGGCGAGCTCCCCTGTTCCAAGCCCAAGCTCGCCATCGCCTCGGTGCTGTTCTTTATGATCGGATTTATCCTCTCCCAGATTCTCTTTATGGGGGAATACGCCTTCGATCCGGATTACCTCACCTTTGATATCGAGGGCATCCTCATCAATATCATCGCGCCGCTGATCATCGTGATTATCGGAGACGTGCTACTGGTAGGCCAGCTCAAGACGGCCAACGAAGCAACCTGTGCCGATGAGTATTGTGGCGAGCTCGACCTGACCGAGAAACACGACACTTTCAGCCACACCGAGACCACCGTTGTCATGAAAGACGACAAGGACGACTAAGCAATCCAACCAATACCACCCGGCCTTTGACGAGAAAGGAAGATCACCATGGGACTCTTGAAAGCTGGATTGGGAGCTGCCGGCGGCGTCATGGCCGACCAGTGGAAGGAGTTTATCTACTGCGAATCGATGCCTGCTGACGTCTTGGCCTGCAAGGGCAGCAAACGTACCGGTGGCCGCAGCTCCAACACGCGCGGCGAGGATAACGTCATCTCCAACGGCTCGGTCATCGCCGTCAACGACGGACAAGGCATGCTCGTGGTGCAAAACGGCAAGATCATCGAAGTCGCGCTGGAGCCCGGTGAGTTCGTCTTCGATA
>CAKWZF010000023.1:8602-20075 GCA_934865005.1 uncultured bacterium
TTTAGCGGCAACCTGGGCGATTCCATCAAGGAGACCTTCGCCAATATCGGCAGCCGCTTTACCTTTGGCGGCGACGCGGGCAAGGACCAGCGCGTCTACTTCATCAACACCAAGGAGATCATCGGCAACAAGTACGGCACCGCCTCGCCCGTGCCCTTCCGCGTGGTCGATAACAACATTGGCCTGGACGTCGACATCTCCGTGCGCTGCAACGGCGAGTATTCGTACCGCATCACCAACCCGCTGCTGTTCTACACCAACGTATGCGGCAACGTGACCGATAGCTACACGCGCGACAAGATCGACAGCCAACTTAAGTCCGAGCTGCTCACCGCCCTGCAGCCCGCCTTTGCCAAGATCTCGGAGATGGGCATCCGCTACAGCGCCATCCCCGGCCACACCACCGAGCTCGCCCGCGCGCTCAACGAGGTCCTCTCTGCCGACTGGCGTGACCTGCGCGGCGTCGAGATCGTGAGCTTTGGCGTCAACTCCATCGCCGCCTCGCAAGAGGACGAGCAGATGATCAAGGACCTGCAGAAGGCCGCGGTCATGCGCGATCCCACCATGGCGGCCGCCAACATTGCCAGCGCCCAGAGCGACGCAATGCGCGCGGCAGCCGCCAACCCCAACGGCGCGATGGCAGGCTTTATGGGCATGGGCATGGCAGATGGCATGGGCGGCATGAACGCCAGCCAGCTGTTCGCCGCCGGTCAGGCACAGCAGCAGGCTGCCCCGCAGCCGGCTCCGGCTCCCGCCCCCGCACCGGCTCCCACCGCCGCACCTGCGGCCGGCGCATGGACCTGCAGCTGCGGCGCCACCAACACCGGCAAGTTCTGCTCCGAGTGCGGTAGTCCCGCACCCGCCCCGGCACCGGCCAAGTGGTTCTGCCCCAACTGCGGCAGCGAAAACGGCGGCAAGTTCTGCAGCAACTGCGGAACGCCCCGGCCCTAGCCCCTCTATCTGGTAATTGGCGGGGGATCCGCCACCCCCGCATTTGTTTCTATGGGTTTCGTTCGATAAAGGAGGACACCATGAAGACAACGTTCAAAAAGTCCGTACTCGCATTCCTGACATGCGTCCTGGCGCTCGCCTTTGCCCTGACGGGCTGCAGCGGCGGCGGCAAGGACCCCAAGGCCAACTTCGTCGGCAGCTGGCAGTACTCGGGTGGAACCTTGGATGGCGAAGAGCTCACCGATGAGTACATGGATATGCTCAAGGAGTGGGGCCTCAACTGCGTCCTGATCCTCGACGAGGACGGCACAGGCGTCCTCGATATGTTCCTTGAGGTCGCCGACCTGAAATGGGAAGCCAAGGACGCCACCACCGTAACGATCACCGCCGAAGATGAGTCGCACGACCTGAAGCTCAAGGACGACAAGCTCGTCCTTGAGGTGGAAGGCGACAAGCTTATCTTCACCAAGTCCGACAAGGATCTGTCCGGCACGGTGAAGAAGGATCGCGAGGCGGCCGAGAAGGAAGAAGAGGTCGATGAGGCCGTCGAAGACGACGACGTCCAGAGTGTCGAAATCTCCCCCGCCGTCACCGTCGCCGATGACGATCTGTGCACCATCACCATCACCGAGAAATTCAAGGACGACTGGGGCGACATCGGCTTTGTCGTCAACATCACCAACAAGAGCGACAAGGACCTGACCTTCTACGCTCCTTCCGGCAAGACCAACGTCAACGGCACTATGAAGGAACCCTGGTTCTCGGCTAACCTGATGCCCGGCACCAGCGCCACCGAGGAATTCACGTTCTCGAGCGGCGAGCTTGACAGCCTTGACGACCTGGTCAACACGACCATCGGCATCGACGCCTACCTGACCGATTCCTACGAGGACGTCGCCTCCTACAGCGCAACCATCGCGTAGCGACAGACACCGATAGCCGCGGATTGGCGGACATATCCGCGCACATGCCAGGCGGGGCCGCAGGAAATGATCCTGCGGCCCCGCCGCTTTATGCCGACAGCACTGCCCGTACAAGCAGGTCGCCCGCCGTTTTTAGATGCAAAACGGCGGGCGACCTATCTTCGGCGTTGGAGCACGGGCGGCACACCGACTACGGGCGCTCCATGCTGGGGACGATGCTGCCTTCGGTCACCGCATGCACGGCAAGACGCATGATGTTGTCGTAGCCGGTCTTGCTCAGGATCTCCGAAATGCGGCGCTTGATGGTGCCCTCGCTCATAAACAGCTCGGCCGCGATCTCGCGGCGGCTCTTGCCCTCGCAGGCAAGGCGCAAAATCGACAGCTCGACATCGTCGAGTGCCGCCGTGCCCGAAAAAATGCTCTCGGGCGGCTTGGGAAACGTGCAGTAGCCCGCCAACGTGGAGCGCATCACGGCGAACAGCTCGTCGATACCGACGTTCTTGTACACAAAGCTATCGACGCCCGCCTCGCGGGCCTGATCGACAAAGGTGATCTCGGGCATGCCGGTCATGATAATGATGCGACACTCGGGCAGCCGCTCCTTGATGCGCGCCGCCGCCACGATGCCGTTTGAATCGTGTTCGGTGCACACGTCCATCAGTATCATGTCCGGGCGCTCCTTGAGCGCGACACCCAAGGCCTCGGAGGCATCGGCAATCGCGGCGACAACGGTCATATCGGGCTGGTCGCCAACGGAGCGCGCCAGGCTCTCGCGCAGGATGGCCTGGTCTTCGACTATAAGGACGCGAATCATGAGCTTCTCCTTTGGACCGTGGCGTTGGAGGCGAGCGGGATGGACACCGCAAGCGTAAAGGGCGGGGCGGCGTGGACTTCCAGGCTGCCGCCCAGATTCTGTGCGACATGCCTCATACCAGGGATACCCGTTCCCTCGCGATACGATACGGGTGCAGGCGCGCCGTCGTTAGAAACGACCATCCGCGCAACAGCGCCGTCTTCCGACGTCTCCTGCCGCAGGCGCACATGGACCTGATGGGCCTGTGCATGCTTGGTGGCATTGGTCGAGGCCTCGCGGATAATCTGCAGAAAGGCTGCGGCGACACGCGCGTCGCTTGGCAGCTCGCCCTCCACATCGATCTGCACGCTCACCAGGCCAAAGGCATGGACGATATCGCCCAGTTGCTCTGCCGGTTCGGTGTCGCCCCCGCTGCGCAGATCGGCAGCGATTGAGCGCAGCAGCGGGTCGATCTGCTCGAGTGACTCGTCATCCAGGCGCCCCTCCTCCAGATAACGATGGAGGATGGACAGGCGCTGCCCGATCACATCGTGAACGCGGGCGCGCATACGTAGGTAGGCCGCATTGTCGGCAACCTTTTTAACTTCTTCGATCTGGGACTGGAGCTCTTGGCCCGCAAGCTCAAGCAGGTGGTTTGCTTGCGCCAAGCGATCATGAGCATACGCATACTCTGTTACATCCAGGCCGATAATGCGCTCAAAGAGGCGACCCGAAACCATAACCTCGTCGTGCACAAATAGGCGAATCTCGGCGGGAGAAATCTCAATCACCGCGCGAGCATCACCAAAACGGTCCAAGTTAATCCGCACACGGTTCCTACTGCTTTCGGGCATTTGAATGCTAAGTTTGCGCAGGTCGTTCCATGTGCCGCTCATATCGCCTAGGTCGGTGGGCATATGAAGTTCCACCAGGTTTCTGCGCATGCAGCGGTTCATGAGCAGCGGACGGCCCCTCGGGTCCAGATACAGGATGCCCACGGGAATCACGTTGATGGTCTCGATCGTCGAGAACATGGTGATATCCTCCTGGCGGTTACGGACGTCCATCAAGAGCGCCGCGATGGAACGGAACAGGAAGAACGCTCCCTCTGCGATAAGGACAACGGTCCACGCCGAGCCCATGGCAAAAACCACCGGCGGTGTAACGGCGACAACAAGCAGCAGCTCGACCAGCATGACGGGGCGACGATAGCGCACCATAAGTACCACGCCATAGGCAAAGATCGCGGCATTGAGCCACAGCACTCCGCCCATTGCCCTGGCGCAAACGTCAAGCGGCGCCACCAGATACGAGCCAGACGACGCGAATAAGATGAGCGCCGAAATAACTAGGTGAAGCACAAGGCTCGCCTCGTAGGCACAAATCACCTTACGGTTATAGGACGAGCGGCGCGATGCGATGAGCGGGACGTGGATCGTCTGCAGACACGCAGCCAGGGCAAAGACAACATCGAGCGCAACGATTTGGGGAAGAATGAGCGAAATCTGCATCGTCACTCACCCGCCCTCGGCATCAAGACGATCATGCGCAGCTGGCCGGGTTCGCCCTCAAGGCGGTATGCCACGTTGCGCCCTTGCAGAGCGCTTTCGAGCTCTTGCGCAGCGGGCGTCTGCGAAAGATCTGCATCATCGTTGGAAAAAAGCGTGGCGCGCAGCTCGACACTGCATCGGTCATGATCGCCCAAGTGATACATAAGCGCCGGATGGTCGGTGGTGTAGGCAAAAAACGCAAAGTCATACACGCAGTCGTACAGGGCGCTTACCGTACTGGCGTGCATCGGGCGCCGTATGGCGATAATCGAGGCGCAATCGATATCGATGGTGCGCAGGTCGCTTGCGAGCTCGTTGGCGATGAGCTGAATGCGGTCGCGATCAAAACCGCTCTCCCCGTGCTGTGCCAACGTGAGCGACCCCTTGCGCTTGCAATAGGCGACGAGCATCTTGGCGCGCTGCAGCATGCGGTAACGCTCGTGCGAAGACGCCTCGTCGGTCAACGGCGGCAGCGAGCTCAGCAGGTCATACATCCCTTCGAGCGCGCGGGCAAGCGCCTGGTCCACGTCTTGGACCAGCAAGGTCTCGGCCTCTTGATCTGCCAGGTGCGTCTTAAGGTCGTAGTCGGCAGCGAGCAGCTCGTTTTGACGCTGCAGCTCCATGCGACGGTGTGCCAGTTCACGGTTAAGCTCGTTGAGATCCGACACGTCTTGGGCAAGCAGGGCCGATCCGCCCAGCAGTGGAAAGGCTCGGTACATTACATCGGGATTGGACTCCACGGCAAAGGCATGGACATGCCCGTGTTCCTGGGCTCGCAGCTCTTCGCACACGCCCGCCGGCATTGGCTTCGACACCGGCGTGGCATAGACTTCCTGCAGGTCGCGCGTTAGAACTTTGAGGTCGAGCGGCAAGGTGTCGAAGATGCCGGCGATGTCGTGATATGACGGAATGACACCGCAATCGAGACAGATTTCCATCGCCACCACGCACAAGACGCAATAGATGAGCGAGAAGTTGAGCCTCCATGCCCAGGGCACGCGCAACGCATATGAGATGGCAAAGAAAGCGCCGCCCAGCAGCACGAGTGCCGCCGTGCCCGAGAAACGTTGGATGCGAAAGGACGAGGACCGGCCCACCAGGATAAAAAAGGCCACAAAGTTAAAGGCCGTCCACACGAGGGGGGGGTGCGGACAGAAAGTTGGACCGTGAAGCGGTCCGGACTGGAGGTTCGCATGTACAGCAGGGAGAAGGTCGAGCTCTTCCTCCTGGCGACGGAGGACGGCATGGGGCCGACCGCCGCCGCGAAGTTCGCGGGGGTCTCGGTGGGCGCGGCCAAGAAGTGGGCGACGGGGCACCTCCCGCACAGCTACACCGGGGCGCGCTGTAGAATCGGGGCGAGGAAACCGCCACGGAAGGAGGCCAGCTTGGGCCCCGACAAGTCGATCTACGCCCCGCCCGCGACCGGCCCGCTCGCCGGGCTCAACGAGGACCAGATAGAGAACCTGCTGCTCAGGGCGGTGTTGGCCGACCTAAAAGCGGAAGGGTGGGACCCGGCTTCGATCTCGAACAGGAGCAAGTGCGAGCTCGGCGAGAGATTGAGGCGGGCGACCGCCCTGCCCCTCCGCTCGATCACAGGTTTCTTGAGGATATCGAAGAACTCCTATGAGTACTGGAGGCCCCGCGTCGCCGCGCCGCGCGACCGCGACGCCGACATACGCGACCGCGTGGTGCGCATCTTCCGCGAGGGCTCGGGGTGCTGGGGGTACCGCACCGTCTGGGCGCGCCTGCGCCGCGAGGGGGTCCGCGCCAGCGAGAAGCGCGTGGCCCGCGTGATGCGCGAGGAGGGCCTCGAGGTCGTCTACAACAAGAGGCGCGCCCGGGGCTACAGCTCCTACGCCGGCGAGGTCTCCAAGGCGCCGGAGAACCTCGTGAGCAGGAATTTCCACGCCGACGAGCCCAACCGGCTGTGGCTCACCGACATCACCGAGTTCAGGCTCCCGGGCGGCGAGAAGGTCTACCTGAGCCCGATCGTCGACTGCTTCGACGGGATGCCCGTCGCCTGGTCGATCGGGCTGCACCCCGACAAGCGCCTCGCGAACTCGAGCCTGCTCAAGGCCTGCGCGGCCAGGCCGGCGGGCGCGCGCACGACGATCCACTCGGACCGGGGCGGCCACTACCGCTGGCCGGAGTGGATCGGGATCTGCGAGGAGAACGGCCTGGTCAGGAGCATGTCCGCGAAGGGCTGCAGCCCGGACAACTCGGCCTGCGAGGGCTTCTTCGGCCGCCTCAAGAACGAGTTCTTCCACTACAGGGACTGGGAGGGCGTGACGGCCGAGGAGTTCATGGGCAGGCTCGAGGCCTACCTCGTGTACTATCGCGAGGAGCGGATAAAGAAGTCCCTCGGGTGGCTCAGCCCGATGGAGTACCGCAGGAAGCTTGGATACGCCTAGGCGCGGTCCAAGAAATCGTCCGCACCCCCAGGACGGCGAAATAACCCCAGCCGTACGTGTAATCGTTGCTCCAGGTGTCGCTTGTACGGTCAAAGTGGAAGATCTGCTGGTGAAAATCGTTGGTGTGCACAAATCCGATAAGCAGGATAGCCATAATCCACAGCGCAGCGCAGTAGCGGCGACCCAGGCGGTGTTGCTCCAGGCCCGCAAGGCGCAGACCACACAACTGGTAGAGCAGCGGAATGAGCGTCATGGGCACGTAGTACAGGTACCACAGCACGGTGGCATAGAACGGCGTGAACGACTTGTACTTGAGAATGACTTCGATCATCCACAGGGCGCAGATGGAGGCGATGGCAACAAGGCGGCGGCGCAACACATAGTCCAAACAGCGCAGATAGACCGATACGCCCCAGATCGAAAATATAATTGCGGCGACAAGCAGCGGGAGAGAGCTCGAATGGACGAGCGCATCCACGACCTCTTCGGACACCTCGCTATAGGCGGGCACGGCGTTAGAAAGTTTGGAGTCGAAGGCGAACAGCGCCGGCAAGACTGCCAAAAGCATGAGGAACAGCGCGGTGATGACACCGGCGATAGCAAAGACGCGGTGGCGGTACACCTGATGTGTTATGCCAACCAGGAATCGCGGCATAGCGAACAACCTGCCGCCCCTGGGATCCGCCACGGGAGCGGATCGGGCGGCCGCGTGGCCGATATGTCGCTCGCGGGTACCCATAGTACTTTTAGTGTACCGACAGATGGGTCGAAAAAGCGGGCCGCATGTCCCAAAATCCGCAGACGGCAAGGCGCCCGGCGAGCATTAACTGCTCGTAGGGCGCCTTGGTCAGGAGGCTACGGTTATCGGGAAAGCCTAGGCCAAATCTTCGCCGTTGGTGGCGATAACCTTCTTGTACCAGTCGAAGCTCTTCTTCTTGGAACGCTTGAGGGCGCCGTTGCCCGCATCGTCGCGATCCACATAGATAAAGCCATAGCGCTTGGACATCTCGCCCGTGCCGGCAGACACCAGGTCGATCGGGCCCCAGGTGGTGTAGCCCAGCAGGTCAACGCCGTCCTCGGTCACCGCATCGCGCATCGCGGCGATATGCTGGCGCAGGTAGTCGATACGGTAGTCGTCGTTGATGGAGCCATCCTCCTCGACAACATCCTTGGCGCCCAGGCCGTTCTCGACCACAAACAGCGGCTTCTGATAACGGTCGTACAGGTCGTTGAGCGTAATACGGAAGCCCAGCGGATCGATGGCCCAGCCCCACTGGCTCTCCTGCAGGTAGGGGTTCTTGGCGCCGGCGAAGGCGTTGCCCTGGGTGCGCTCGACATCGGGGTTATCGGCACCGGCGGAGCAACGGGTGCTGTAATAGCTAAAGCTGATGAAGTCGACGGTGTTAGCGGCCAGGATCTCGCGGTCCTCGTCCGTCATGCCCACATCGATGCCCAGACGCTCGAGCTTCTTGACGGCATAGGCCGGGTAGTAGCCACGGCTCTGAACGTCGACGAAGAAGTAATTGTCCTGATTGTCGAGTTGCGCCTGGCGCACATCGCCCGGACGGCAGCTGTAGGGGTAGTAGCTACCTGCGGCGAGCATGCAGCCGATCTTGACCTCAGGGTCGATCTCGTGAACGATTTTGGTTGCCCAAGCGCTGGCAACGAGCTCGTTGTGGGCGGCCAGGTACTCGACGGCCTCCTTGTCCTCGCCCTCCTCAAAGACCAGGCCGGCACCCATAAACGGCAGGTGCAGAATCATATTGATCTCGTTGAAGGTGAGCCAGTACTTCACCAGGCCCTTGTAGCGGGTGAAGATCGTGGTCGCGAGGTTCTTGTAGAAGTCGATGAGCTTGCGGTTGCGCCAGCCGCCGTACTCCTTGATGAGGTGAATCGGGCAGTCGAAGTGCGTGATGGTCACGAGCGGCTCGATGCCGTGCGCCTGACACTCGCGGAATACGTCCTCGTAGAAGGCCAGGCCAGCCTCGTTGGGCTCGGTCTCGTCGCCGTTGGGGAAGATGCGGGTCCACGCCAGGCTCATACGGAAGGTCTTAAAGCCCATCTCGGCAAAGAGAGCGATGTCCTCCTTGTAGTGGTGGTAGAAATCGATGCCGGTCTGCGCGGGATAGTAATAGCCGTCCTCGAAGTCGAGCATCTTGCGCTGGCCGGAGACCACCGCATAGCGCTCGGGGCCGTGCGGAGCCACGTCCACGTTGGCCAGGCCGCGGCCGTCCACGTCGTAGGCGCCCTCGCACTGGTTGGCAGCCGTTGCGCCGCCCCACAGGAAGTCATTACGGAAAGCCATGCATCAATCCTTTCGCACGCTGTTTGTCGTGGTTTCAGTATCCCTACAAACAACGCGTCGCTCAACGGCAACGACGTAGGCCGATACTTCTTTTCGCACGCAGGTGCTCGACAGCCGCCCCGTCTGACACTTTTTGATACCCGCCTGCCAATCACCACAAAGGGGACAGGCACCTTTGTGGCGGTTGGGGGCGGTTTGTCTCGATCTGTAACAGGTAGGCAGCCAAAACCGGGCCTGATGTTACAGATCGAGATTGTTCGGTCAGCTTCTGCAGTTTGTCTAAATCTGTAACAGGTAGAGACGATTTAGCCCGCTAGATGTTACAGATCGAGACAGAAGATTCTAGTCGCAGGTGATGCCGAGGTTTTGTCGACGAGGCCTACGTAACCGCCTTCGCTCAGCAATTCATTTGACTGAATAGGAAAGAAAGGAAAAAATAGGAAAAAAAGGAAAGGAGACTTATGACTGAAACCATCTTCTCCCCCTCATTTGGAAATCGCCCGTCCTATCTGGTGGGTCGCGAGAACGTGATTTCGACATTCATCTCCGGTCTTGAGCAGGAGCCGGGCAATCGAGACCGAGCCATGCTCATGCTCGGCCAGCGAGGCAGCGGCAAGACGGTTCTTCTGTGGGAACTTGCCGACCGCGCACGCAAGCTCGGTTTTGTTGTCGCCACACCCACCGTAGCCTCCGAAGATATGCTTGAGCGCATTGTTGAAAAAATCCAAGAAGCAGGCGAGCCTTATGTCAGCAAGCGTCATCTCCCCAAACTTTCTGGCGGTAGCTTGAGCGTCTTCGGCTTCTCAGCCGGTCTCGAGTTCACACGCGATGTGCAGGAGACCAAGAGTTTCCAGTTCAAACTCACGCAGCTGGCGCGCAAGCTGACCGAGCAGGGGCACGGCATCCTCATCCTTATCGATGAGCTCCAAGCTAATTCACCTGAGATTAGACAGCTCGTCACCGCCTATCAAGAGCTGGTCGGTGAGGGACTCAACGTCGCGCTTGTTATGGCAGGTCTCCCGGGAGCCGTCTGTGCAACGCTCAATGACCGCGTGCTGACATTTCTCAACCGCGCTCGCAAGGTCACGCTCGAACCGCTTTCAGTCGGAGATGTCGATGCCTATTATCAGCGGGCTTTCGAAGAGCTCGACCTTGATATTCCAGGCGATCTTCGCCTCCGTGCCGCTCGCGCAACCCAAGGCTCGCCCTATATGCTGCAGCTCATCGGCTATAACATCGGCAATCGCTGCAAGACAGGAGAACACGTAACGCCAGAGCAAGTCGACGGAGCTATCGAAGCGTCAAAAGCCGATTTCGAAAACGATGTTTGTGAAACGACGCTCGCCGCGCTATCGGACCAAGACGTCGCGTTTCTCGACGCAATGACTGATGACGAAGACGCCGTTTCGCGCATTTCCGATGTAGCGAAACGTATGTCAGTCACACCCGACTATGCGCAAAAGTATCGCCGGCGCCTCATCGACGCCGGCGTAATCGAACAGGCGCGCCGCGGTTACGTGCGTTTCGCCGTTCCATATATGGCTGACTATCTGCGCAGCCAACTCTAGGCAGCCACCGCAATGGGGACAGGCACCTTTGTGGTGGTTTGGGCCCGTTTGTCTCGATCTGTAACAGGTAGGCCGTCAAAACCGGGCCTGGTGTTACAGATCGAGATTGTTCGGTCTGTCCCCTGCAGTTTGTCTAAATCTGTAACAGGTAGAGACGATTTAGCCCGCTAGATATTACAGATCGAGACGGAAGATTCTAGTCCACGGTGATGTCGAGGTTCTTGCCGATGAGGCCTACGTAGCCGCCTTCGGCTGCCTTGGGGCTGTCGGCGTGGCAGAGGACCCACTTGTCGGCCTTCCAGTAGCAGTAGCTGTCGCCGGCAGCAGGCATGTCGGATGCAGCCTCGGGGCGCGGGCCGTTGGTGCCCGCCGGCAGCGCCACCATCACCTGGAAGCCGCCGTCATCGACCATGCAGGGCGTGTAGTGGAGCGTGGTGTTGAAGACTTCGACGACCGTACCCGCCGGCACGCGGAACGCCTTGACGCACGCGGTGTCGAGCTTACCGTCCTCGATCTCCCAGCGATGCGCCACGAGCAGGATAAAGTCGCGCGCGCCCAGGTTGAACTCGCTGGCGCGGTGATACTCCAGGCAGTTGAGCTGCGTGTTGTGGCCATTGCACCAGCCCAGCTGGAAGGGTCGGCCGCCAAACATGAGAAAGCCCAGTTTATCGGCATCCTTGACGCCCTCGAGCTCCGGCGCACTTGCTACGTACTTGCTGCCCTCGGGAATGGACGTGGCAGAAAGCGCCTCGAGCACGGGCGACGTGAGCTCGGACGGAACGTTATTCCAAACGTTGCCATAGGATTTGAACTCGGGATCGTTGACAGAGCAGATATGCATGTTCACTCCTGTTCGTAAATGTGACTATACGAACATTCTAGAACAAACATGAGCGATTTTGAACGCTCGTCCCGACCAATCAGAACCACCCTTAAAAAGGGTGGTTTGCTCTTAGGGTATAACCCACGGGC
>CAKWZF010000024.1:0-20029 GCA_934865005.1 uncultured bacterium
ACCTTGCACTCGGTGCTGTGGCGACGGCCATACGCAGCGGAATTCGTTCGACTGACGAGCTTGTGCGCTATGGCTGCGACAAGTTTGTGGTCGTCATGCCCAATATTCCCTCCGATGACTTCACCCGTCGCCTGCATCAGGTATCCGACGCCGTTCATGCCACGATTATTCCGGGCCATGAGTACGTGAGCTTGACGGCATGTGTTGGTGGCGTTCGCATTCATGGCGAGACGGTCGATGAGGGCGTTGGCCGCGCTGTCCAGTTATTGAGCCGCGCTAAGGCAAAAGCCGGTACGGTCGTGACCGATGCCGATTCCATCGAGGCCTTCCAAAGCGAAAAGCCTTTGGTGCTTATTGTCGATGACTCCGAGATGAACCGAGCCATTCTCAGCGAGATGCTCAAGGACGAGTATTGCATCCTCGAGGCCGACCACGGTCGTGCGGCGCTCGACATGGTCGACCGCTATGGCGATGAGTTGTCGCTCGTGCTGCTGGATATTGTCATGCCGGGCGTAAGCGGCTTTGAGGTGCTGGCCGATCTGTCGCGCCGATCGGTTAGTGACAATCTGCCCGTCATCATGATTTCGAGCGAAGATTCCGATGATATGGTTCTGCGCGCGTACGAGTTGGGCGCCTCGGACTATATCAACCGCCCGTTTGACTCCCGTGTCGTGCGCCGCCGTGTAAGCAACACCATCCGCCTATACGCCAAGCAGCGCCGCCTGACGAACCTGCTGTCCCAGCAGTACAACGAGCGCGTCAAGAACAGTCGCATGCTCATCGACATCATGGCCGGCGTCATGGAGCTTCGTAACGGCGAGAGCGGCAGGCACGTTACGAACATCGAGAAGCTGACCGAGCTGCTGCTTGGCTGTCTGGTCCAGCGTAGCGGCACGATCTCCCTCGACAATGAGGAACGCTCCACGATCGCCCTGGCTTCGGCGCTGCACGATATCGGCAAGATGTCGATTGACGATGCGATTCTCAACAAGCCTGGACGCCTTACGCCCGAGGAGTTCGAGATTATGAAGACGCATACCACGATCGGCGCCGACATGCTGCGTGAGCTGGGTAGCCATCACGCCGGCAATGCGCTTATGGAATATGCGTACCAGATTGCGCGTTGGCACCACGAGCGCTGGGACGGCAAGGGTTACCCCGATGGCCTTAAGGGCGACGAAATTCCCATTGCCGCACAGGTGGTTTCGGTGGCCGACGTGTACGATGCCCTGACGAGCGTGCGCGTGTACAAGGACGCTATCCCGCACGAGGAAGCGATCAAGATGATTCTGGACGGTAAGTGCGGCACCTTTAACCCGTTGCTACTCGACTGTTTGCTCGAGGTGCAAGATCAAATTGCCGAGACGTTGGCACGCCCCGCCGATGTCGTCGCGTTTCCCACGATTTAGTTTGACCAAAGGAGTTTTTAATCCATGATTTCCATGCGTGAGGCGTATGAGAAGATTGGCGCCAATTATGATGACGCGTGCGCTCGGCTGATGGGCGAGGAAATGCTTGCCCGCTTTGCCCTCAAGTTTTTAGATGACGAGAGCATGGACAAGCTGGAGGCCGCCATGGCGGCAGGAGACGCCGAAGGTGCGTTTATGGCAGCGCACACGCTCAAGGGCGTGAGCCAGAACCTGGGATTCGATAATCTGTACGAGCCGGCGGTCGTGGTGACCGAGGCGCTGCGCGGCGCCGATGCCGTTGACGGCGCTCGCGAGGGAATGCATGCGTTGCAGCAGCAATATGCGGCGACGATGTCGGCCCTGCGCGAGGCGGCCGAATAAGAGCTTGCGGGCCTTGATGACTATGAGAGTGGATAATCTCTCGTTTTAGGCCCGGTGGCGGCCTCAAAGTGGGAGATTATCCACTCTCGTTCGATATGTGTCCAAAAATCCACGCTCACCCCTCCGGGTTAGAAAATGGCCTATGCGCACTGGCGGGGCTTTCCGCATGCAATCAATATCGTTGTTCGATAAACTGTTCGAATAACGATAGAGTCGATGAGGGTGAGTGTATGTCTAACAGCGTTCAGCGTATGGCCAAAGCGGGCGAAAATATCAGGAAGCTTGGCTTTTGCATGGCAGCCGTTTTTGCAGGGATGCTCGTCGCTTTTGCCGCGTTGGTTGTTTACGTGATCTGGTATGCGGTTGAAAACGTTGCCTCTGTCGATTCTTTCGGCGTCGTGACGCTTCTCGATGGCGGGTGCATCGTTATCCCAAGCGGACTGTGCCTGGCACTCGTCGTGGGTATTTCGCTTGTCGTTCTGTGTGGGATCAGCCGTAACATCTCGCGAGGCGTCTCGCCCTTTACCAAGACGCATGTGCGGCTTATCCGTGTTCTTGCGCTTGCCTTTGCTGTTAACGCCGCGGTTTCGCTTATTGGTGCCTACGGATCGGTCAATCTTACCATTGGTGGGCTGGAGCTTTACGTCGTGCCTCATTCCTTCGTTATTGAGATTTGCCAAGGCGTTGCCTTTGATGCGGGGTCGCTTATCGGCGCGGCTGTCTGTCTGTGTATCTCGGTGATCTGGAGTTATGCCTCGCTGCTCCAAGAGCAGTCTGACGAGCTTGTGTAGGAGGAAGCATGAGCTATCTCATCATCGAGCTTGAGACGCAGCTACTTAAGACTGGAAAGACCAGTGCTGATCTGATTCGTGCCACGGGGCATACTCCGGCTAATATTTCTAAGCTAAGAAACGGAAAAATTAAAGCTATTCGCCTTAAGACGCTTCTCGATATTTGCGATGAACTTGACTGTCAACCGGGAGATATTATTCGGCGGGTGAGTGAGAAAGAGCTTGAGGAGCTTATTGTTGAGCGTGCAAAAAATGTCGTGAGGCAGATGCGGGACGGCGGAGGCAATGAGGCGTTGCTTCCGACATCAGTCTTTGCTGTAGATTTGAGCGACGAGTAGCATAAAGCGAACAACTATAACGAAATATCAGCGTAAAGGGGCCCGTGTCTAACACGGGTTCTTTCTTTTAGATTACCTTGACAAATATGAGTTATCGAAAAACAATAACAACTATGAAAAACGATAAAGGAAAGAAGGAACGATATGAGCGGTTTTGCTATCAAGCAGAACGGGAGGCCGATGAACGCATCAGCGATAAAGTTATCAAAGGTGTCAAAGCGCTACGGGAAACGGCGCGTTTTGCATGACGTTTCCTTCGAGGTGCATCAGTCTGAGCTCCTTGCCCTTGTTGGTGCAAACGGTGCGGGCAAAAGCACGCTTATTAAAATCGTCTTGGGCCTCTGCGAGCCGTCGTCGGGGAGCGTGGAGCTCTTTGGGGTCAAGTCGAAAAAAGAGCTGAGCCTGATGCGGACGCGTGTCGGCTATGTGCCAGATTCCTGCGGAGCATACCAATCCCTCAGTGCGGCTGAGAATCTTCGGATCCGATGTGCGGAATGGGGGCTCGATGAGAAACGTGAGGTTTCTCGCGTCTTGGGCCAAGTCGGGCTGGACGTCGATGAGAAAAAGAGCGTGAGCAGTTTTTCTCTGGGAATGAAACGGCGACTGGATATAGCTACGGCTTTATTGGGCGACACCGACGTACTAATTTTCGATGAGCCGGCAAATGGATTGGATCCGTTGGGCATCGAGAGTATATGGGCCCTTATCGGTCGATTGAATCGAGAGCAGGGTAAGACCATGCTCATCTCTAGTCATGATTTGGATGAGTTGGCATCGGTTGCAACAAGCTGCCTGTTTATTCATGACGGCGAACTGCTAAAAAAGGAATCGATGGACGTCATAAGGGATGAGGCGTCGTCCCTAAAAGAGTATTACAGGCGCTTGATGAAGGCGGTCTCGCTATGAAGCGGGCGATCCATCCCATAAAGGCAGATATGATACGTTTGCACAGGATATTTCCGGCGAAGTTTGGTCTTGCGCTTATGTTGGCGTTCGGCCTTCTCTTCGGCATCTTTCTAAAAAACGGAACAACGTTGCTCGCCTTTGGCAATAGCGTTTTTGGGGAGGATATTGGCTTCTGCTGGAATGTAATCGATCCTTCTGCACCCGATGAGTCCCTTGTGCGTAGCGCCTTTGCTGGCACATCTCTGCTTGTGCCGCTCATCGTTTGCCTGGTAATTCTGCAGGAGCGTGGCTATGAAGAGGGCTGCCGAATTTCTTTGGCAAGAGGCCTCAACCGCTTTTATGGGGCTCTAGCCCATGCATTTTCGTCTGCTTTAATAATTGGCGCAGCATATAGTGCGCTTTGCCTTCTTCTTTTTGCAATAGCCATAATACGTGGAGGGCATAACTACTCGCACGACATGCTAACTGTATTTTTGCCTGCAATGATAGTCAACGCCGTATTGGTGATATCGGTTGCGTTGGAGACGACGACCATCTATCGGATTACAGGCAGCGCTGTATTGAGCGGGGCTGCGATAATTATTGGATTTGTCATGAGCTTGACGCTCTACGGAACTTACCTTCAGACGCCCATACCGTCCTTGCGATGGATCTTCTTTCTTCCGGGGCCGTACCTTGGAGTCGGATGTGCCCTTGGGTATAGCGATATGGGGCAGCTGACGCTTCTGGGATATGGCGCGGCAGCCAGCTGTCTATCGGTATTGATTTACGCTCTCGTGAGCTTTCGTGCTGGGGGTGTGCTCAATGGCTCGTCAGACTAGAAGATTCCTTCATTCAGAATTGAAGCATGTGAGCAAATGGACGTACGCCTTAATCCTGGTAATTTATGCGTGCATGTTGGTATTGCAGCTTAATTCTTTCCCGATGTGGTTCTGTAGCCTCCGTGAGAACAGTTTCTTGGGCTTTTTCCCAGACCCGACGCTTCGGCTATCGGCAGAGGATGTCCTTCTATTTGGTAATTCAGAGGTTTTTCGCGGTCTGCTGTTCAACGTAGCCCCGTTGGCTCATGCATTGTTCTTTCCGTTCATCGCGGCTTGCATTGTGCCGCGCTTTGTCAGTTCGGGCTTTATTGAGGAACCGTGGGGGTTGTCGGAGGCTCGGGGAGGGAAGCGTGTGTGCGCTATCGTTGCGCGAGTGGTGCTGTCTTCTTTTGCCCTTTTGGGCGCGTTTATCCTGTCGAGTGTCGTTTTGTACTGTCTTAACTGCGTAATCGTTTTGGATGCTCAGCAGTATTTCAACCTGCATGTATTTTGCTATCGACTTGTTCTTGCTGCCGCTGCCTGCCTTGCATACGTGGTTTCTTGCGTAATCGTTGTTTCCTATTTTGGGTCCGGCTTCGGTCCGATTGGCATGCTGCTGCTTGTCAACGTCGTAGCGATCTACATACAGCTCGGGGCAAATTCCATGCTTCCGCTACCGTCCTCGATGCTCATGTGGATTTGCGGCGTGACCCCGTTGGGGGATGGTCAATGCGTTTCGATTTTTATTGACTGCCTAATAAACGTAGCAAGCGTTTTTGCCATCTGCTTTACAGTCGACCGATTGCGGTCGAGATTTCTTTGATTGTTTGTGAGGGATAATCATACCGAGCATACCAAATACAGGGGGGCGGGCACCGTGGCTGGTGTCCGCCCCCCCCTGGCATGGAAGGTTTAAGCCTGTGTGATTTGCGGGCTAGCGGGCCTGCTTAACCTTTGCCGCTGCCTCGACAAACGACTTCCACAGGTTAAAGTCGGTCTCGAGCGTCTTCCACGTGTACTCGGGGTGCCATTGCACACCCAAGCAGAACGGCTGGCCTTCGACCTCGATGCACTCGGGAACGCCGTCGGTTGCCTTGGCGACCAAGCGCGTGCTTTTACCCAGACGCTCGACGCAGCAGTGGTGTGCGGAGTTGGTCTGGATCAGCCTGTGCCCGCCAACCGCGCGCTCCAACAGCGAACCCGGCACGACCTCGACGGGATGCACGGGGTCGTTGAGCACGTGGGTGTGGCGCCACTGCGTGCGGCCCTCGCGAGCGCCCAGGCTCGGCACGTCTATGCACAGGGTGCCGCCAGTGGCGACGTTGAGCAGCTGCGTGCCGCGGCAGGTGGTAAAGAGCGGCTTCTTGGCGCGAAGCACCTCGTTAACCAGCTTAAACTCAAAACGGTCGCGAATCTCGCAGCACAGCGTGGGATCGTAAGGACGCTCGTCGCCCCAACGTTTGGGGTTGACGTCCGGGCCGCCGGGAATAGCGACACCATCGGCGATTTCCACGTAATGACGGATGACCTCAATGTCCTCGGTGATGGACATCTGCAGTGGCAGGCCGCCGGCGGCAAGGATGGCATCGACAAAGACGCTTGCGATTTCCTCGTTGGGAGAGAGCGTCTCGCTTAAAAACGGCTTTGCATCTTCCCAGCGCGGCGCGACGAGGATGAGTGGGCGGTCGGCGGGGGCGACGTCGACGTGCGGGGTATAGGACGAGGAAGTACGTGTTCCGATCATAGGTGTTGCTTTCGAATCCGGGTGGACATGGCACAGGGGTGCGCGGGGCAAACGCTGGTGATGAATTTGCCCCGCGCGGCAATTGGGTTAGTGGCCCTTGATGGAGTTGAGGAAGTCCTGGGCGCGCTTGGTCTGGGGATGGTCGAAGAACTCGTCGGGCGTGCCGGTTTCCACGATCTGGCCGTCGGCCATAAAGACGACGCGGTCGGCTACGCGGCGGGCAAAGTTCATCTCGTGCGTGATGACGATCATCGTCATGCCCTGCTGCGCCAGACGGACCATGACCTCGAGCACCTCGTTGATCATCTCGGGGTCAAGGGCGCTCGTGGGCTCGTCAAAGAGCATGGCCTTGGGCTGCATGGCGAGTGAACGGGCGATGGCCACGCGCTGCTGCTGGCCGCCCGAAAGCTGTGCGGGCACCTTGTCGGCCTGCTCGGCAACGCCCACGCGGCTCAGCAGGTCCATGGCGCGCTCGCGGGCCTCATCTTTGGAGACACCCAGCACATCGACCGGTCCCAGCATGACGTTCTGCAGCACCGTCATATGTGCAAACAGGTTGAACTGTTGGAACACCATGCCCAGTTCGGCACGCATGCGGGCAAGATCCTTGCCTTCCTGCGGCAGGGGCTCGCCCTCGATGAGGATCTCGCCCGAGTCGATGGTTTCCAGGCGGTTGATGGTGCGGCACATGGTTGACTTGCCCGAGCCCGAGGGTCCGATCACAACGACGACCTCGCCGCGGTCGACCGAGAGATTGATGTCGTTGAGGACGTGCAGATCGCCATAGTGCTTATCGACGTGCTTGAGCTCGATCAGCGGCTGATTGCCGGTGGAAGAGGTGCTCTGTGCCATGGTGCTCGGCTCCTTATGATTCGAAATGGTAAAGTGCTAGCGGATGATGGTCGCGCCGGTCTTGTGCGAAACATAGACAGCGGCCTTGTTGATCGCGACATTGATGAGGATGTAGATGACCGCGATAACCAGGTAGACCGACACGAGGGCGTCGTAGTTGGTAATGAGCACGCGGGCGTTTTGCATGAGGTCGGGGTAGCTCACCACGTAGGCGACAGTGGTGTCCTTGACCACGACCACAAGCTGCGAAATCAAGGACGGAATGATAAACCGAATAGCCTGCGGCAACACGATTTTAAAGGTGATTTTAGCTTTGGAGAGACCGAGTGCCTGGGCCGCCTCGACCTGCCCGCGCGGCACGGCGTTGACGCCGGCACGGAAGATCTCGGCGAGTACGCCGGCGGCAGCGAGCGCGACAGGCAGCGTGAGCATCCAAAACGATGGCAGCGAGATCTTGTACTGGGGCAGCACCAAAAAGAAGAAGTAGATGAACAGCAGGCTCGGTACGCCGCGAAAGAAATCGGTGAGTACGCGGCAGACCAGCTGCAGCGGCTTAATGTCGCTGGTACGGCCGAGCATAAGGGCTAAGCCCAGCACCAGCGCGATGGCGCCGGCGGTGAGTGCGACTTTAACGGTGCCCTCAAAGCCGGCAAGCAGGAACTTCCAGGTGGTGAGGTGCGTAAAGAAATACCAATAGTGGACCGAAAGCTGGCCGGTCACATAAAAGCGCTGCAGCACCAGGATGGCGAGCGCGGCGACAGCAACAAGCGAGATGGCGGTGCCGATGCGAATCTTGGCGCGCATCTTGGGGCCGGGAGCCTCGTAGAGCGCATCGCGCATGGTGAGTGCAGGGGAGGAATGCTTGCTCATCGGAGGATCCTCACCTTCTTATCGATATAGTTGCCAATGTGGCTCACCACAAAGGCCGTGCCCAGGTAGCCGAGCGCCGAGATAAAGAACGCGGCGACGCCGCCGAGCGAGCGGGTATTGATGTAGCTCACCACGCCAGTGAGCTCCTGCGGTTGCAACGGCACCTGGCTGCCGAGCGCGGTGGTGAGCATGACGGCGATAAAGAGGTTGGTCATGGGCAGTACGCTCGAGCGCAGTGCCTGCGGAATCACGATCTTGGCGAGGATACGGCTGAAGCCCATGCCCAGCGAGCGGGCGGCTTCCACCTGGCCGACGCCGACGGTGTTGATGCCGCTCATAAAGTTTTCGGAACCAAAGGCCGAGCCCAAAAGGACCGTGGCGACGATAACGCAGGTGCGGTAGGGCAGGACGACCTTGAGCGGTGGCAGCGCATAGACGACGATGATGAGCAGTGCGATGCCGGGGATGTTACGGAAGACCTGGACATACAGGTCGCCAAAGACACGCAGCGGCTTGAGCGGCGACACGCGCATCACGGTGACGGCGACGGCCAGTACCATGGCGATGGCAAACGACTCAAGCGTCATGCCCCAGGTTGCTAGCATCGCGTCGATATAGTTCTGGCCATAGAGCGACCAGAGTTCGGAGAGACTCATGCGGACCTCCCGCCGATAAGGAAAGGGGCTCCCGTGTGTACGGAAGCCCCGACAACTCTGTGAGGAAACAGTTTACCGCAATAAAGCGCATCGTGCGTTTCCATATGGTTTCGTTGCGGCCGTTACCAGGCTCGTTGCCTAGGCACCGATCTCGGGCAGCTCGGGAACATTGGTGTCGCCCGTGCGGTCGCCGATGCAGATCTGCCACAGCTCGGTCCAGGTGCCGTCGTCCTCGATCTTCTTAAGGAAGTCATTGACAAAGGCGACGCCGTCGGAATCGAGCGGCAGACCGATGCCGTAGGGCTCCTTGCTGCCGAAGGGCTTGCCGGCGATCTTGTACTTGCCGGGCTCGCGGACCAGGGCGCTCTGCTGCATGTTGTTATCGATGACGTAGGCGTCAACACGACCCTGCTGGAGTGCCTGGCGGGCCTCCTCGTCGGTCTTGAACTCCTGCTGGCTGGCCTTGGGAGCGAGCTCCTCCAGGATGGCGGGGCCGTTGGAGCCGGACTGGACGGCGACGTTCTTGTCGGCCAGGTCGTCGACGCTCTTGATGTCGTCGTTATCGGCAAGCACCAGGATGGCCTGCTGCGTGTAGTAATAGGGACCGGCAAAGGAGACAAGCTTCTTGCGCTCGTCAGTGATGGTGTAGGTGGCAAAGACGGCGTCGACCTGGCCGTTCTGCAAGACGGACTCGCGCGTGTCCGAGGTCACCTGGGTGATCTCGACCTTGTTCTCGCCCAGGATGTAGTTGGACAGGAGCTGCGCGATACCGGCATCGAAGCCACGGGTCTGACCGTCTTTCTCGTTGAGGAGGGAGAAGAGCGTGGAAGTCTGAACGCCACCGATCTTAAAGACGCCGGCGTCCTTGACGGCCGTGGCCCAGGTGCTGGCGGCGACGGCATCGTCATCGGCCTTGGGGCCGTTGTCGACGAGCTTGTCGAATGCCTTGGCGTCGAGCGTGGTGGAAGCCTCGGTATCCTCGGAGCTCTTGGAGGAACCGGCGGCGGAACCCTTGTCGGCCTCGGCGCTGGTGTCGGAGCAGCCGGCAAGACCAAGGCCGGCGACGGTTGCGAAGGTGGCGGCAACGAAGCCGCGGCGGTCGAGAACGACCTGCTGGGAGAGGTTCTTGCTCATGGTAGAACACCTTTCTCAATAAAATCCCTAGCGGTTGAGTAGAGTTATACCCTATTGCGCTCAGACGGGTCAACACGAAATAACTCAGAAACATACTTACCTTATGGGTAATTCTACCTACCAAAAAGGGACAGGTTTATTTTGGCAGGTTTTATCTGGGCAAACGTCGATTATTGCAGCTGAGATAGTGCTTTGAAATCCACCACAAAGGGGGCAGGCACCTTTGTGGTGGTTCTTGCAGATGTGGCGGCCTGCCTTGCTGTTTTATCTCGATCTGTAACAGTTAGACGGAAATTCGGACCCTAGATGTTACAGATTGAGATAATTGCGTCGCGAAAACAAAAACCTCCGCAGGGGTGCTTCCCTTGCGGAGGTTTTTCTATTCGTTCAGCAGACGTACCGCTTCGGCGGCCATGTTCTCGACCGTCATGCCGGATTGCGCCAGCAGCTCGTTGGGGTCGTAGCGGTCGGGGAAGCCCTTGGCGATGCCGAAGGTGCGTGTGCGCACTGGCGTGCAGGCCAAGTAGCACGCGACACGCTCGCCCCAGCCGCCGTCCAATATGCCGTCCTCGAGGGTGACGACAACGCGATGCTCGGTGGCAAGGCTGTCGAGGAACTCGCGGTCGAGCTCGGTTGCAAAGCGCGGGTTGACGAGCGTGGCCTCGATGCCGTACTCGGCAGCCAAGCGGTTTGTCACGCGCTCGCCCAGCTCAAAGAAATCGCCAAGCGCAAGCACGGCCACATCGCGGCCCTGACGTACGACGTTGTAGCGAACGGCGCTGTAGTCGGTGTCCTCGGCGGGCGCCAAATCGGGGCGGCTCACCAGGCCAATGCCGGGCACGCGGATCGCCACGGGATGCTCGCGGTGATCGAGCGACCAGCTCAGCATGGACAGATATTCCTCCATGCAGGCCGGTGCCAGGTAGCGCATGTTGGGAAGTCCGCCCAGCATAGAAATATCAAAGAACGAGAGGTGTGTCTCGGATGTGGTGCCAAAGATCGACGCGCCAAACAGCAGGATGGTTGCGGGGGCGTCGTTGAGGCACAGGTCGTGCCACAGTTCGTCGTAGGCGCGCTGCAGGAACGTACCGTACACGCCAAAGACCGGCTTAGCGCCCGAGCGCGCAAGCGCGGTGGCAAAGGTTACGGCATGCTCCTCGGCAATGCCCACATCGACGAACTGTTTGCCGGCGGCAGCGCGAAGCTCGGGTGTAAAGCCCATGATGTAGGGCGTGGCGGCCGTGATGCCAACGACCTGCGGATCGCGCCCGATGGCGGCGCTGAGCGCCTCGCCCGTAATGTCGGCATAGGTGCGCGGCGCCGGCTCGCTCGGATGGCCCGGGCAGAGCTTGCGCCCGGTCGCCATGTCAAACGGACCCACGTGATGCCAGCGCTCGGGGTCGCTCTGTGCCGGCTCAAAGCCCTTGCCCTTGGCGGTGGAGACGTGCAGCACGATGGGATGATCGATATTGCGCAGCTCCTGCAACGCGTCGACGAGGGCCAACACGTCGTTACCGGCGTCCAGATAGCGGTAGTCGAGCCCCATCGCGCGGAAAACGTTGCGCTCACAGGTGCCGTTGCTGGCGCGCAGCTCGGCCAGATTGCGATACAGGCCGCCATGGTTCTCGGCAATGGACTGGTCGTTATCGTTGACGATGATGATCAAGTTGCTATCGAGATCGGCGGCATTGTTAAAGCCCTCAAACGCCAGGCCGCCCGAAAGCGATCCGTCGCCAATGATGGTGATGACGTTGTACGTATCGCCCGCCAGGTCACGAGCGTGCGCCAGGCCGCAGCCCAGGCTCACCGACGTGGAGGTATGGCCCATGGCGAACAGGTCGTGCTCGGACTCGTCGGGATTGGCAAAGCCAGAAGCCTCACCATAACGCTCCGGATCGATATAAGTGTACGCGCGCCCGGTCAGCGCCTTGTGGGCGTAGGTCTGGTGCGAAACGTCAAAGACAATCTTGTCGATGGGGGAGTTAAATACGCGATGAAGCGCAACCGTAAGCTCAACGACGCCCAAGTTGGGGGCAACGTGCCCGCCGACGGCGGCGGAGCTTTCGAGGATTGCCTGACGGATCTCGCCGCAGAGCAGCGGAAGCTCGGCGCGGTCGAGAGCCTTGACGTCCTCGGGCGTTGTCGTTTGCGTAAGCAGCATCGTTGTGGGTTACTCCATGCGAATCGTGCGCCGGCACTCCCTCGGCCGGCACAATTGCACAAGACAGTCTCGCACATTTTGGCGTTTGATATGTGACGGCGGCGCGGTAATTCGCCAACTGGTGGGGCAAAACGTTTTGTCCGATGCCATACTGATATGTTCCATGATGTTTTTATCGATTGTGCACAGGCCGTGGCTTGTCGCCGTGAGTCGCTGGAAGGAGGCAGCATGTCCGATACCGTTCGTGCCGAGAAAATCGCGCACGAGGTCGACTATGCCGCCCGCCAGCTGGCCCAGGCGGGCCGCTTGGACCTGACGCACGAGTTTATCCAGCATGGCGACGTGACGGTCTATGCACATGTGACTTCGGTAGCGCGGGCGAGCCTGTCCTTTGCCGAGCGCTTGGGCCGTGCTGGCATTTCGGTCGACCGTGCTTCGTTGCTGCGCGGAGCCCTGCTGCACGATTACTTTCTCTATGACTGGCACGATCCCGACCCAAGCCATCGGCTGCATGGCTTTCGCCACCCGTTTTTTGCCCTGGCGCGTGCGGAGGAAGATTTTGAGCTGACGTCGCGCGAGCGGAATATTATCGTGCGCCATATGTTTCCGCTGGTGCCGGTGCCGCCGACGTGTCGTGAGGCATGGATTGTGTGCCTGGCGGATAAATGGTGTGCTCTGCGCGAGACGATCGCCGGCCGTCTGCCGCGCAAGGACGAGGCGGACGATAGCGTGAGTGGCGAATCGAGCGAAAAGAGGAGAGGGTAGACGGTGGGGACCGCGATTGACATGGCGTTTGGCGGCGCGACGCTTGCCGCCTGCCCACTCTCGGCACTGGTGCTCTCGTTTGCCTTTTACGGGTTTTGCGGCTGGGCATGGGAGTCGACAGTATGCGCCATGCTCAATCACGGACGATTTGCCAACAGTGGCTTTTTGCTGGGGCCGTGCTGCCCCATCTATGGCGCGGGCGGCATTGCCTGCTGGCTGTTGTTGCGCGGGATTCCTGACGCGTCGAGCCAGTTTGTCGCTGCAGCGCTCGTATGCAGTGTGATTGAGTACAGCGTGGGCGTGCTGTTGGAAAAAACAATGGGCGCTCGCTTTTGGGATTACTCGCACCTGCCGTTTAACTTGCACGGACGCATCTGTCTGTACTGGGCCTGCGCGTTTGGCTTGGGTGCGTTGTGTATTTGCCGGTTAGTGGAGCCGGCATTGCTGGGGCTGCTTGGCCATCTGCCGGTGCTGATTGTGCGGCTGTCCGCCTTTATCGTCGCGGTCGCGATGATGGTCGACGCGGCATGCTCGTTGGCGAGCTGGCGGCGTCTGTCCGATCAGCTGGAGCGCGTGCGCGCCGACCTTGCCGACCGCATCAACGAGTCGCTTGCCGATGCCTCGGACTCAATGCTCGAGCGCATTCCCGAATCGACGATTGACTCGGTGGCGCAGACGCATATCCGTAGCCGTGCCGTTAACGCGTGGCTGGCCGAGCTGGGTGACGCCGCGCTTGACGCCCTGCGCGAGAAGGCTTCGATGCCGACGTTTATCGCGGATGGTGCTCGCGGCCTGGCGCTCGCTGCCCGCCGCGTGGCCGATGCCGCGCCGAGCATGCCGCGTCCGTCGTTCAGTCGTCGCCTTGCCGGCAAGCGCATGAGCCGTCCGGTGCCGAGCGTGTCGCTCAGCCGCCGCGACCTGCGCTTTTTCAATGCCTTCCCGCGTCTGCGCATCAATCGCTACGAAGGTGTCATTCGAGCAACTAATCTCCGCGACCGCGCCCGCGAGCTGTTCCGACGCTAGCCGGGGCGGGTGCGCCCGCGGTTCCCTCGCCCCCACGTTTCTCGTCCGTTTCGCGTCCGTTGCCGCGCCGTTTCCAAGATTGCGGCACCGTTTCCATTCGACAACGCAGCGTTTAACGACGCCGTATCTGGTCTACACCAGTTGCCCCTCGGCCGCATTATGGGCGCCGACAACGTCCACGCGACCAAGGGAGAGCGAATGTACGATACGGGATCGACAACATTTATGCTCATCTGCACCATGCTCGTGTTTTTAATGACACCGGGTCTGGCGTTTTTCTATGGCGGCCTGTCCAGGCGCAAAAATGTCATCAACACCATGCTCATGTGCTTTGGCGCTATTGGCCTGGTTGGTGTGCTGTGGATTGTTGCCGGCTGGTCGCTGGCCTATGGCGGCGACGGCTCGAGTCCGTTTATTGGCGGCTTTGACCAGCTGCTGTGCCTGCCGGTGCTCAATCAGGTGCTGCAGGCGGCTGAGGGCACCGCGTCGGACGGCGCCGTTTACCCGGAGATCATCAACATCGCCTTCCAGATGGCATTTGCCATGATCACGGCTGCTACCGTCACGGGCAGCCTGGCCGGCCGCGTTAAGTTTGGTGCCATGACGGCCTTCCTGGGCATTTGGCTGCTCGTGGTCTATGCGCCGCTTGCCCACATGGTTTGGGGCGGCGAGGGCTCTTTTATCGGCGACATCATCGGTGCGCTCGACTTTGCCGGCGGCGACGTGGTACACATTTCGTCCGGTCTTACGGGCCTGATTCTCTGCTTAATGCTCGGCCGTCGTCGCGGCTTTGGCATGGTGAGCTACCGTCCGCATAACGTGCCGTTTGTGGCGCTGGGCGCCGGCCTGCTTTGGTTTGGCTGGTTTGGCTTTAACGGCGGCAGCGAGTTTAAGGCCGATGCTGTGGCAGCGCTTGCCATCCTTAACACCGTGACGGCCAGCGCGGCAGGTATGGTCTCGTGGCTTGTCGTCGAGCGCGTACACACCAGTCGCCCCACGTTGGTGGGTGCCAGCACCGGCCTGGTTGCGGGCCTTGTGGTGGTCACGCCCGGCGCAGGCTTTGTCGAGCCGTGGGCGGCGCTGGTCATGGGCCTGATCGTCTCGCCCGTCTGCTACTTGGCCATCAGCCATCTCAAGACCAAGTTTGGCTACGACGACGCGCTCGACGCGTTCGGTTGCCACGGTATCGGCGGTATCTTGGGCGGCGTGCTCACGGGCCTGTTCTGCGTGCCGGAGTTCTCGTGGACCGGTAAGGGCGGCCTGTTCTACACGGGCGACGTGTCGCTGCTCGTTTCGCAGATTCTGGGCATTGTGGTGACGGTCGCTATTGTGCTGGTGCTCGATTTGGTGATCGCCGCGGTGGTCAAGGCACTGTTCCACGGCAGCCTGCGCGTGGACGAGGCCGAGGAGGCGCTGGGCCTGGATGCGAGTCAGCACGGCGAGAGCGCCTACCCTTCGTTCTCCGGACTCGATTAGCAGCTTCCCCAAGCACCGCACCTCGGCCTTCAATCGTCGTTTGCGTACCTTAAGTACGCGGCACTCCTCTTTCAGGCCGATCTGCGGCACTTGGGAAACCTGCTAAGACCTGTTAGTTGCACTTATCTGATCTACAAGGTTGGTCTGTGGCACCTGGAAAACCCGTGCCATGTGAAGGACAATCAATTTCTTTTATTGAAGAGAGGAATTCACTATGAAGAAGATTACGGCGATCGTTCGTGTCGAGAAGCTTGAGGTTCTTAAAGACGCGCTGTTTGCTGCCGATGTTCGCGGTATGACTATCAACCAGGTGCAGGGCTGCGGCGCACAGCACGGCTGGAAGGAATACGTGCGCGGCAACGAGTTGCTTGTCAACACGATCCCTAAGGTGCAGTTCACCCTCATCTGCGCCGATGAACATGTCGATGGCATTGTCGAGATTATCTGCAACGCCGCCCGCACCGGCGCCGTTGGAGACGGCAAGATTTGGGTCGAGCCGGTCGAAGAAGTCATCCGCATTCGCACCGGCGAACACGGCCCCGCCGCGGTGTAGAACTATCTTTCGCCTGACGGGCGTGCCTCTCTTGGGGCGCGCCCGTTCTCGTCTACAATATCGTGCAGACGAAGGAGAGGCGTGCCCATGATCAAGATGTTTGCGAGTGACTTAGACGGAACGCTGCTGAACGCCCTGCACGAGGCGGATGGGACCATCCGCCGTGCCATTCGCGAGCTGACCGAAGCTGGCCTGCATGTGGTTCCCGCGACCGGACGCTCGACGCTGCCGATCGGCGAGCATGGCTTTACGGGCCTGGCGCTTGACGCCTGCTGCTCCAATGGATCAATCGTGCGCGACAGCCATGGCGAGGTGCTCAAGACCTGGACTATCGATCCGCAGATTACCGAGGAGCTGCTCAAGGCGTTCCCGGACATTTGCTTTGATTGCTCCACGCCCGATGGCATGTTCTCGAGTGGGTCGTTCGAGATGCACCAGGCGGGCTTTAAAAAGGACAGCCCCATCAAGCGTATTGTGATGCGCGGCATGCGTGCACGTGGCGGGTATCACGAGGAACAGTATTTCGACCAGTCGATCGGTGACATCCTGCGCCACGATGTGTGCAAGATCAACTGCCGCGTGACCTCGCCCGAGCTGGAGCGCGACCTTAAGGCGTATTTGGCCGATCGCTCGGACCGCGTGGTCAACGCGCCGTTCGATCCGGTGATGTTCGAGATCACGGACGTGGCGTGCAACAAGGGCGAGAGCGTGGCCTGGCTGGCGGGCTACTACGGTATTGCCGAGGACGAGGTCGCGGTTTACGGCGACGGCGGCAACGACATCGCCATGCTCAAGCGCTTCCGCCACAGCTACGCGACCAAAAACGCAAGCGATGCAGCTAAGGCCGCCGCGAGCGCAACCATCGGCAGCTGTATGGCCCATGCCGTCCCCAAACACATGCTCGCCACCATGCGCAAGCAAAACTCTCGCACCGTCATCGAATAATGTGACAAAGGGGCTGTCCCTTTGTCGTAGGGGCCTTTGTTCTTGGAATACGAACATATATTCGTATATATAACTAGGCTCTGGTAGAATCGGTATCGTTGATGGCAGCTCCATGTGCCGGGCAGCGCCCTCCATCTGATGGGAGGTGATGCCCATGACCGATTTGATTGATTTCGTGAGACTTCTGACCGCTTTGGTCTCGTTCTTCACGGCGCTTGTCGGCCTTTCCGAGGCGCTCAAGCAGCGTTCGAAGCGCAACAGAAGGGGTCGCCGCCGCTAAGGCGTTGACCCCCTAATGCAAACAACGGCGCTGCCCAGCTTTCCAGAACTTGGGCTGCCGTCGACACTATTCTACCCACGAATGCCATTTCGGACAATCGGTAATGCCGCTTCAAAAGCCAGGCACAACTGGCACAACCTAGGCGGTCGCTGAATATGACAAAGGGACAGCCCCTTTGTCACATCCAAAATATTGCCTTTACGTGTTGATACACACGGTGTGCAATAATACTCGCACTGTGCAATAGCGCACAGGCTGAGTAACAAGGAGGACGCTTGTCCCAGCTCGAGAAATGCGATCGCCGGTCCCTTCGCTCGCAGCGTGCCCTTCGCCAGGCACTTGCCAGCGAGCTTGCCGAAAGCGGCGACCTTTCGCGCATTAATGTCGCGTCGCTCACCGAGCGCGCTGGCCTTACGCGCCGCACGTTCTATTCGCACTACCGCGATATTCCCGACTTTATCAATCAAATCGAGGACGGCTTGCTGGCCGAGATCCATGAGCGCATTGAGCTCATCACTGCAGCTCAGCTGCCTGATCTCTATCACAATATCGATGAGCTCGAGCCGGCGCCCGGTTCGGTTGAGCTGCTGCGTTATCTTGCGGCCAACCGCGACTTAATCGGTGCGCTGTTGGGTCCGGGCGGCGACCAGGCCTTCATTAAAAGGATCATCGACACCGCTCGTGAGGCTGTGGTGCCGCGTGCGCAGACGGGCATTTTGGGCCTGGCGCTGGGTACGTTCTTTGACTACTACGTCACCTACGTCGTGAGTGCCGAGGTCGGCATGATTCAGCGCTGGTTTGAGCGTGGGCTCACCGAATCGCCCGAGGCCATGGCGCGCATTATGACGGTGCTCGCTTTTGTGCGCCCTGGTGACCTGTATGGCCAACCCATCGATATCAACGTGCCGGAATACGGCATGAAGCTATTGAACTTGCAGCTCGAGGATGCGGCTGACACCGCCGCAACCGTCGGGTCCAACAACTAAGAGGAGAGACAGATGAGCAAACTCGTCGAGGGCATCAAGGACCGCATGGTCGCTGCTGCACGCGAGGCCGCGCCCGCCGTGGTGGACGCCGCGCAGAAGGCCGCGACCGCGGCCGCCGAGAAAGTTGCCGAGGCAGTTGCCGATGCCAAGAACGCGGCAGGGGAGACGTCCGTCGCTAGCGAGCCCGCCACCGCCGCCGAGCCCGTAGCCGCCACCGCCGCCCACGCCCCCGAAGGCGCGATCTTCAACCCCGAGAACGCCCGTGGCAACCTGCACCTGGGCATCGACGTAGGCTCCACCACCGTTAAGCTCGCCGTGCTCAACGATGACAACCAGATCGTCTACGCCAAGTACCAGCGCCACCATACCGACGTCCGCGCTTGCGCCCGCGATTTGTTCGAAGGTGCTGCGACCGTGCTGCCGACGGCCCAAATGACCTGCGCCATCACCGGTTCGGGCGGCCTGCTGCTGTCCCAGTGGCTCGACCTGGAGTTTGTCCAGGAGGTCATCGCCAGCAAGCGCGCCGTCGAGACTCTCATCCCGGCCACCGATGTCGCCATCGAGCTGGGCGGCGAGGACGCCAAGATCATCTACTTTGATAACGGCATCGAGCAGCGCATGAACGGTACCTGCGCCGGCGGTACGGGCGCGTTCATCGACCAGATGGCAACCCTGCTGCACACCGACGCCAGCGGCCTCAACGAGCTCGCGGCCAACGCCACCACCATCTATCCCATCGCCAGCCGCTGTGGCGTCTTTGCCAAGACTGACGTGCAGCCGCTGCTCAACGAAGGCGCCCGCCCCGAGGACGTGGCGGCCTCCATCTTCCAAGCCGTCGTGACCCAGACCATTTCGGGCCTGGCGTGCGGCCGTCCCATCCGCGGCAACGTCGCCTTCCTGGGCGGACCGCTGCAGTATCTCTCCGAGCTGCGCCACCGCTTCTACCTCACGCTCAACCTGGACGAGGAGCACCGTATCGTGCCCCAAAACGCCCACCTGTTTGTGGCGAGCGGCGCCGCCATGGCGCACGAGTCCAACAAGCTCAGCGCGTTCCCGCAGCTCATCGAGGCCATCGATGCCCTGGGTGACACACAGGGCGCCGAGGTCGAGCGCCTGGATCCGCTCTTTGCCACCGACGAGGACTTCGCCGAGTTCAAGGGTCGCCACGACGCCGAGGTCGTCCCCAAGGGCAAGCTCGAAGGCTACACCGGCCACGTGTTCATCGGCATCGACGCCGGCTCCACCACCATGAAAGCCGCGCTCGTGGGCGAGGACGGTCAGCTGCTGCACACCTGGTACGGCAACAACAACGGCGACATCCTGGGCACGGCCAAGGTCATCATGGCCGATTTCTACAACCACATTCCCGCCGGCTGCACCATCGGCCACGTGACTACCACGGGCTACGGCGAGGCACTGCTCATCGAGGCCCTCAAGGCCGATTCCGGCGAGATCGAGACCGTCGCGCACCTGCGCGGCGCCAAGGCATTCCTGCCCGGCGTCGAGTTTATCCTGGACATTGGCGGCCAGGACATGAAGTGCCTGCGCGTCAAGGACGGCGTTATCGAGCACATCATGCTCAACGAGGCCTGCTCGTCGGGTTGCGGTAGCTTTATCGAGAGCTTCGCCGTCTCTATGAACATGGACGTGCGCGCGTTCGCCGACGCCGCCATCCATGCTAAGGCCCCCGTCGACCTGGGCAGCCGCTGCACGGTCTTTATGAACTCGCGCGTCAAACAGGCGCAAAAGGAAGGCGCCACGGTGGGCGACATCGCGGCCGGCCTGTCCTATTCCGTCATCAAGAACGCCCTGTTCAAGGTCATTAAGCTGCGCGACCCCAAGGAGATCGGCAGCCAGGTGATCGTCCAGGGCGGCACCTTTATGTCCGACGCCACGCTGCGCGCGTTTGAGCTCGGTCTTGTCGTGATAGGGCACAAACGGGTACAGGAACTCGATGTT
>CAKWZF010000025.1:0-19287 GCA_934865005.1 uncultured bacterium
TCGAGCCGTTTCGGCGTTTGGTAAAACGCCGTAACCCTAGAGTTCAGTCACGACAACGCTGTTGTAGACCTCGTCCCAGCGGTCCATGACCAGGTGGCCGGTCTTGGGATCCATGGCGTTGAGCTTGCCGCAGGTATTGGCGGTCTTGAGCACCGTGACGTCGTCGGCGCCGGCAGCAATGGCATGCGCAAAGCCGGCGATGGTCGAGTCGCCGGAACCCGTAGCGTTCACAGCCGCAATCGCGGGCGTCTTGGCGCGGAACGCGCGACCCTCATGGAAGCCAACCGAACCGGCAGCGCCCATCGAAACGACAACCCAGGGGATACCAGCAAAACGGTCATCGGCGGCAAGCGCCTCGCGCAGGGCATCGACATCATCAGTCGTAAAGGACGTACCCAGCAGGCCGTTAATCTCGGTCAGGTTGGGCTTTACGAGCTCAGGCTTAGCGTCGGACTCCAGCGCGGCCTCCAGCGATGCACCCGAGGTATCGAGCAGCACCTTGGCGCCCGCCTCCTCGGCAATCTTGACGAGCTCGGCATAGTAGCCGGCATCGACGCCACGCGGCAGCGAGCCCGAAAGCGTCACAACGTCCGCCTTCGCTGCAAGCTCGGCAAACTTGGCCGTAAAGGCCTCGAGCTCGACCGGGGCGATCTGCGGGCCGCTCTCCAGCAGCTCGGTCTGATTACCCTCGTGCAGAATATTCAGGCAAATGCGCGTCTCACCGGCGATGGGCACAAAGTCGTTCTTGACGCCATCGGCATCCATGCGCTCGGCCATATAGGCACCCATGTGTCCGCCGAGCAGACCGGTCGCGAGCACGTCGTCACCCAGCTGCAGCAGCACGCGACTCACGTTGAGGCCCTTGCCGCCAGCGGTCTTTTCGGGTGTCACACGGTTAACATCGTCGATGATCAGCTTGTCGAGCTGATAGCGCGTATCAATCGACGGGTTCATGGTAACGGTCAGAATCATGTTGAACTCCTGTTCCGGGGCGGCATAACCCGCCCCAAACATACGATAGCTCGTTAAAGGATCTCGATCTCAAAGCCGCGGGTGACGGTCTCCCCCGGCTTGGCCACCAGGCAGCCGCGCTTGTGCTCCAGAATATCGTCCTCGTCGGAGCAGGTGGACAGGCCGCCCCACGGTTCCACGGCCACAAAGTCGCCCTCGGGCTTGCTCCACACAATCAGGTATGGCATATCGGGGAACGTCAGGCGCACGCCCTTGTCCTCGGTTTTCTTGGTCAGCGTAACCACGCGGCTCTCGAGCACGTCAAAGATGGTCTCTGCGAAGTCAAAGAGTTCGTGGGTCAGCGGCAGGTCATGGCCAACCATCGGGTTCTTGCTGCGATGCTCAACATCAATCAGGCCCGTCGAGGGAACGGCAGTACAGAGCTCGGCGGCCTCGCGCTGCTCAAAACGGAGCTCGTAGTCGTCGTAGGACTCGCCCTCGTCAAGCGGGCACTTAAAGCCAGGGTGACCGCCCACAAAGAACGGCATGTCCTCGGTGCCCTCATTGGTCACCTCGTACGACACGGCCACCTTCTCCGCATCGATCGTGTAACGAGCAACGATCTTAAACGGATACGGGTACTGCTCGAGCAACTCGGCATGGTCGGCAGAGCTTAAGCTCAGCACAACCATGTTGTCGCTCTGCTCCTCGAGCTTCCACTCCTGCTTGCGAGCAAAGCCGTGGCGGGCGAGCTTGACCTCGCGGCCGCCCATGGTCATTGCGCGACCGTCACGAAGGCCGCCGCAGATCGGGAAACAAATGGGTGCCTGGCCCGACCACACCGCCGGGTCGCCCTGCCACAGGTACTCACGGCCGTTGGCTTTAATCGAAGTGAACGATCCGCCAGCCGTGCTCAGTGCCACACGAATAGAACCGTTATCAAGAACAAACTCCATGGGAATCTTCTCCTTCACATATCATCTTGCACGATCCATTGCGAACGCCGTGCCTTTAGCACAAAGGTAATGAGGCGGCGCCGCACGCAAAAGAACAATGCACGCCAAGCCCGCCAAGCCAATTGGGCTGATAGAAAACTGGCCCGCGCCCCATTACAGAAACGCGAGCCGTCAACGGACTAGTTAATTACGCCGGATACCCGCTAATCGTGGTATTCGCCGCGGTCCCACTTCTCCAGGAACTCGTCAAAGAAGTGCGGGTCAGCCTGAGCCTCGGCGTCGGCCTTGTTGCAGGCATCGATCTTGGCGATCAGGGCATCGTGCTCGGGAGTCTTCTCGTAGGGCTCCTCCAGGAAGGCAAGCATGATATCGGCCATCAGGAACTCGCCGGTGATCTTGCCGCCAAAGCCCACGATGTTGGCGTTGAGCTCGCGACGGGCATACAGGGCAGAGGTCATGTCGCGGACCAGGGCGCAGCGGGCGCCGGGAACCTTGTTGACGGCGTTGGTGATGCCGATGCCGGTGCCGCACAGGGCCACGCCAAAGTCGGCCTTGCCGCTGGCAACAGCCTCGCCCACGGCCTTACCGTAGATGGGATAGTGCGTACGGGTGTGGCTGTAGGTGCCGCAGTCGAGCACCTTGTAGCCAGCCTGCTCCAGGCGGTCGGCCAGATAGATCTTCTCGTCCGTAACGATATGGTCGCAACCGATTGCGATGGTCTTCTTCATCAGAACGTCCTTTCGTCTGAATTCACAAGTTGAGGTAGAAGTTCGAGTTCTCGGTGGCTCTCGTTAGGCCATCTTGTTGAGCATGTCGACACGGATCTGGTGACGGCCGCCGGCGTACTGGGCGCGCAGGAACTCGCGGGCGATCTTCTTGGCGACCTCGGTGCCCACAACGCCCGGGCCCATGGTGACCATGCGCGAGCCGTTGTGCTCGCGGGTCATGTAGGCGGAACGCTCGTCGGAAATGTTGGCGACGACCATGCCCTTGATCTTGACGGCGGCCATATAGGAGCCGACGCCGTACTTATCGAATGCGAAGCCCTGGGAATCCTTGTGCTCCAGCAGGTCCTTGGCAACGGCGGTCGCGGAATCGACAAAGTCCGCGGCAGGGGTCTCGGAATAGTCGACGACCTCGTGACCGTCAGCGATGAGCATCTCCTTGATGGACTCCTTCATCGACATACCGTCGGCATCGGAAGCGATTACAACCCTCATGACATCCTCCTTGAGAGATACGCAGGTGCGTAGTTTCTGTTTGGAAGTGTTGAATCGCGTTCAGGTCCGGGCATCTGAATGTGCGGTTCTTCACTGTTCATGTTTATTTGAACACATTCGAACATCAACTGCAAGAATTATTTGTTTATCTTTGTTCTTTTTTGAACAAATACCGTTTACGGATGATTGCCGACCGTCTGGACCCGGCGCGGACGTAGCGACCGCGTATTCAACAAACAAAAGGGCGGCCGAGAACGTGTCTCGGCCGCCCTTCTTACAGTTGATCTTCCAAAGAACGCTTTGCCGCCTACTCAGACTGCCTGCCCTTCTTGGCGTGCTTGGACGGAGCACTCAGAAAGCGGCCCGTCAAATAGTTCGCCGGGCCGGAAATATCGATCCCCAGCAGCACGTGGCCCAGCCACAGGAACGCCACGAGCACCAGCAGCGGGATAACGCACGAAGTCACGATCATCACGATGACGCCTTCAATCAGATCGGTCACCTGCTGCACGATCTCGTCGGTCATCTGCTTGGCACTGTCGGTCACCGATGTAAGTAGACTCGATGCCCCATCGGTCAGCTGCTCAAGTACATTCTTGTTTTCCGTAGTCTCAGACTTCTTTTCGCTCTTTGTGGAGCTCGTCTTGCTCGCTTCAGTCGCCTTTTGCTCTGTCTGCTCGATACTCACCTGATACGTCTCATCGACCTTTTGCGATACCCACACGCTCGCGGGTACAAGCGCCATGCCGATCATGGCGACCACCAGCACACGCGTTGCCACGCGGCGAATGACTGCGCTCGTGCTCCAGCGTCCGTGAATGCCAAGCGACACCGCGAAGAGTACGAGCGAGAACGGAATCAGGATGCCCAGCCCGACCGACCATAAAATGGTCAGCAGATATTTTTCAAGGTAGAGCACGGCAAGCACGATACCCAAGTTTCCCGAAAGCTGCGCGAGCTGCTCGGCAACTGGCGTTCCTGTATCGCCCGGCAGCGCAGTGATACCCGCAGATAGGGCGACGCACGAGGTTGTGAGCGCCAAAACATTGCCCTTCTTTTGATCGATGACCTCGATGGTGGAGTCCCAAGTCTTGGTATCGGCAAAATGCGGACGAGCTACAAAGCCCGACAACAGCGCCAGTACCACGAGCGCAACGATAAAGCCAATCTGCAGCTTTTTGTTTGCGCACACGACATCGGACAGGCTGGGCTGCAGCTCGGTTACCGTCGTATGCTCGGTTATCTGGACAGGACGCCCATGAGCCATCTCGTGCGCATCTGTCTTTTGAATCAATCCGTTGTCCGGCATTTGGACACCTCCTCATTCCGGCCTGCATTGCGGATGGAAGTATACCCACCCATCGAAAAACCGAACGGGAGGGCGTGCAGAAGCTCCATAACGCTGCTAGTCGAATAGTGCCATTTCAAAACTATGCCGGTTTACTACGATAAAACCGATAGGACCGACCACATTTGCTATTAGTAGAAAATGACAAGCGTTCTACCTGCGGCTTTGATAACGCTGTTCTTTCCATAGTTGAAAGAATGCGATTCATCGTAGTAAACCGGCATAGTTTTGTAACCGACAGGCCGATTCGGCACCGCAGCAAACCCAATTACTCGTTTTCTTCCGTCCTCAAAGGATCAAATGCATGGCAGGAGTGTCCCAAACTGCCGGCAGATAAGGAACGTCCCCAAGTGCCGGGTAAACAGAAAAAGCCCTGTCGCGGGTTTGCGGCAGAGCTTTTGGAAGGGGACGAGGTTGTGCGGGCTCGTTAGGCGAGCTTGGCCTCGAGCTCGGCGATACGCTTATAGGCATCGATGGTAAAGCGGGTCTGCTTCTCCAGGATCATAGTGGTCATGAGGGTATCCTGAGCGTGAGCCATGATGAAGGTCATCTCCATCTCGCCGCCGCCGGCCTCCTGCGAAAGCAGCTTGGTCTGCGTGTCGTGGGCGCCGATGAGTGCATCGCTGGCATCCTTGTGCAGCTGCTCGGCCTTCTCAAAATCACCCTCGCGAGCAGCATCGAGCGCTGCAAGCAGATCGGTCTGGGCGTCACCCGCGTATGCGACGATCTCGAATCCAACCATCGAGATTTCTTCTTTGGTTGCCATGTTGCGTTCCTTTCACGTATGAACCAATGGAGAGCATCGCGTCCGGGCATACGCGCTGCGCTGTGTATGACAGAAACAATAACATTCAAACAAAAAGGAACAATGCAAACCGTTATTTCGAGCCGTGAACGGTCTTTTTTCGTCCGTGAACGGTTTCCAAACCATTTCGAACAATATCAAACATGATTAGCGGAAACCCAAACAGGACCGCACCCTAACGCAAATCGCGTACCGTATCGCCCTCCACGAGCACGCCGGGGATCAGCATGTGCTCCACGCCAGACACAACGCCCTCGGCGCCGGCGATCTTGTCGACCGCCCACATGCCGACGCGCCTGTTGTCAAAGCGCACGGTGGCCAGGCGACGATCGGGCACGATGTCGCCCAGACTGTCATCAACACCCACCACACTCACGTCCTCGGGCACGTGCTTTCCGCGCGACTCGAGTCCGCGAATGCAGCCGTAGGCCATGGCGTCGTTAGAAGCATAAATGGCCGTACAGGTCGGATCGTCCGCCAGAGCCTGACCGGCAGCATACCCGCTCTGTGCCGTCCAATCGCCACGAACGAGTCGCGGCGGCTCAATACCATGTGCGTGCAATGTCTCGCGCCAGCCTTCCTCGCGCTGCATGCCCGAAAGCGAGCGCTCGGGACACGAGATGAAATGCACGGTCTTGTGCCCCTGCCTCAGCAAGTACTCGACAACCTGGCGCGAGCAATCGAACTGGTCGTTATCGACCGTTGAACAGAGCGGGTGCTCCAACATCGTAACGAGCACTGTCTGCATGCCGGGCAGTGGCTCGAAGGTTCCAAAGTCCGCCGGCATGCGATTCATGATCACGACCATGCCATCCACCGGCAGTGCGCTCATGCGCGACGATGCGCTCTCGAGGGTATACGGATGCCCATCTACTTTCGTGAGGGTAATGGCGTATCCGTGCTTATCGGCGGCGGCAGCAAAGCCCTCCATACGGTCGAGGTTGCCTGTACCGGTAATGTTGAACATGGCGACGCCGACGGTCTTAAACTTGCCACGGCGCAGCGATCGACCGGCAAAATTGGGGCGATACCCCAGCTCGCGCATGGCGGCACGCACGCGCTCCTTGGTCTCGGGGCGCACGCTGGGTGAATCGTGCACCGTACGCGAGACTGTCTGCTCCGAGACGCCCGCGAGACGCGCCACGTCCTTAACGGAAACCGATTTTTTAACAGCGGCCATTGGTCGATCTTTCCGTGTCAACGATGCCATTGACGGCATCCTGCGCAGTCATATTAAACGCCTTCAAGTATATCTAACGCCGCCTCTGCAATACGCTTACCACCCAAAACCTACCGTTCACCGACATTTCTGCTTCCCCGAACGGCTTTTGTCGCCCAAATGTTAACGTTGCCATTGTGCAAACACAGAGCCACCGGGCGGCTCAAACGTTTACGCACAAAGAATCGACGGTTCGCAGGCACAGGAACCACCGGTTCGCGTCTTTTTTTGTGTCGCAAAATGGCAACGTCAACATTTTGGCAACCGAACGTCAAAAGCTACCATCGTTGCTAACCCACCGACTCTTAGGAGCTTTGCATGGAGCAACTCATCGCCACTATCGAAAAGGGCCAGCCCTTTTTCAACGCGATCGCCCGCAACAAGTACCTCAAGGCGATCCGCGACGGTTTTATCTCCGTCATCCCCATCATCATCTTCTCGTCCATCTTCTGCCTCGTAGCCTCGGTCCCCAACATCTGGGGTTTCTACTGGCCCGATGACATCAACAACGCCCTGTGGAAGTGCTACAACTACTCCATGGGCATCCTAGCAATCGCCTGTGCCGCCACCACCGCCAAGCACTTCGCCGACGCTCAGAACCGCGACCTGCCCAAGAACAACCAGATCAACTTTATCTCATGCATGTGCGCGGCCATCATCGGCTTCTTGCTCCTTTCGAGCGACACCATCGCCACGGACGCCGCCAGCGGCTTCAACACCACCTACCTTGGTTCCAAGGGCCTGCTGACTGCCTTCATCGCTGCGTTTGTGACCGGCATCATCTACAAGTTCTTTATCAAGCGCAACATCACCGTCAAGATGCCCGAGCAGGTTCCGCCCAACATCTCGCAGACCTTTAAGGACATCATCCCCTTCTCCGTCTGCATCACCGTCTTTTGGGTCTTTGACATCGTCTTCCGCGCTGCCTTTGGCTTCTGCTTTGCCCAGGGCGTCATCCAGGTGTTCCAGCCCCTGTTCACCGCTGCCGACGGCTATATCGGTCTCGCTGTGATCTACGGCGCCATGAGCCTGTTCTGGTTCGTCGGCGTCCACGGCCCCTCGATCGTCGAGCCCGCCATCGCCGCCGCCCTCGTTGCCAACATGACCGACAACCTGGCTGCATTCCAGGCCGGCGAGCACGCCTCCGCCGTTCTGACGCAGGGCGCCCAGTACTTCGTCGTCTGCATGGGCGGCACCGGCGCCACGCTCGTCTTGGTCTTTATGTTCTGCTTCCTGGCCAAGTCCCAGGAGATGCGCGCCGTCGGTAAGGCCGCCATCGTCCCCGTCTGCTTTGCCGTCAACGAGCCGCTGCTGTTCGCCGCGCCCATCGTGCTCAACCCCGTCTTCTTTGTCCCGTTTGTCTTTGCCCCGATCGCCAACATCTGGATCCTCAAGATCTTTATCGACTTCTTGGGCATGAACGGCTTTATGTACACCCTGCCTTGGACCGTCCCCGGCCCCATCGGCACCATCATGGGCCTGGGCTTCCAGCCGCTCGCCTTTGTGATGCTCGCCCTTATCCTGGTCGTCGACTTTGTTCTGTACTATCCGTTCTTCCGTGCCTACGACGCCCAGAAGTGCGCCGAGGAGGCCGAGATCTCCCAGGAGGAGCTCGCCGCCAAGAACGCCGAGAAGGCCGCCAAGCTCAACGATGCCTTCCAGGGCAAGGCCGACGCCAAGAGCGTTGCCGCCGGCGCTGCTGCCGAGGCCGTGAAGGCCGACGCCCCCGCCGCTTCCGCAGCACCCGCCACCGAGGCTACGGCCACTAGCGACCTCAACGGCAAGCGCGTGCTCGTGCTCTGCCAGGGTGGCGGCACCTCGGGCCTGCTCGCCAACGCGCTGGCCAAGGCTGCCAAGGAGCGCGGCATTAACCTCGAGACCGCTGCCGAGGCCTATGGCAACCACGTGGACATGCTCCCCGACTTCGATCTGGTCGTCCTGGCCCCGCAGGCCGCCAGCTACCTGGCCGACCTGCAGAAAGACTGCGAGCGCGTAGGCAACAAGTGCGTCGCCTGCCGCGGTAAGCAGTACATCGAGCTCTCCCAGAACGGCGACAAGTCTCTCGCCTTCGTAAGCGAGCAACTCTCGAAGTAAGTAACGCCCAGGGCCAGCCGACCATCCAAGACCGGCTGGCCCTTCGATTTAGACGATTGGATCATCATGTCCGTTAACCCTGCTAGCGTCACCAATCCGCCTGCGCAGTTTCCCGAGGACTTTGTCTTTGGCGGCGCCACCGCTGCCTACCAAGTAGAGGGCGAGACCCGCACTCACGGTAAGGGCAAGGTCGCCTGGGACGACTTCCTGGAGGCCCAGGGGCGCTTTTCCCCCGATCCCGCTTCGGACTTCTACAACCAGTACCCCGTCGACCTGGAGCTGTGCGAGGAGTTTGGCATCAACGGCATCCGCCTCTCCATTGCCTGGAGCCGCATCTTCCCCAACGGCACCGGTGAGATTAACCCCGAGGGCGTCCAGTTCTATCACGACCTTTTCGCCGAATGTCACAAGCATCACGTTGAGCCGTTTGTCACGCTGCATCACTTTGACACGCCGCTTCCCCTCTTTGAGAAGGGCGACTTCCTCAACCGCGAGACCATCGACGCCTTTGTGGACTTTGCCACCTTCTGCTTTAAGGAGTACGCCGACCAGGTGACCTATTGGTTCACCTTTAACGAGATTTGGGCCGATGCCTCCAACACCTACATCGAGGGCACCTTCCCCGGCGGCGTCAAGGCGCATCTGGCCGAGGCTTTCCAGTGCGAGCACAACATGATGCTCGCCCACGCCAAGGCCGTACTGGCCTTCCACAACGGCGGTTTTAAGGGCAAGATCGGCGTCATTCAGTCGTTGGAGTTTAAGTATCCGCTCAACGAGAACGACCCCGCCGACATCAAAGCCGCCAACAACGAGCACGTGCTGCAGAACCAGTTCTTGCTCGACGCCACCTTCCGTGGCGACTACGCGCCCGACACCCTCGAGTGCGCCAACCGTCTGGCTGCCGTCTCGGGCGGCACCATCGAGATCCTGGACGAGGACCTCGAGATTATGCGCGAGGCCGCGCTCTACAACGACTACCTGGGCGTCAACAACTACCAGTGCCGCTTCTTGAAGGCTTACGATGGCGAGAACGACCTGCACCACAACGGTACGGGCGAGAAGGGCACCGGCCGCTGGCGCGTTAAGGGTATTGGCGAGCATGTGAACAAGCCTGGCATCCCCACCACCGACTGGGACTGGATCATCTATCCCGAGGGCCTGTTCGATCTGCTCGTCTACATTAAGCAGCGCTACCCCAACTATAAGCAGATCTTCATTACCGAAAACGGCATGGGCTACAAGGATCCCTACAAAGACGGCTTTGTGGACGACCAGCCGCGCATCGACTACATCGAGCAGCACCTGCGTTGGCTGCTCAAGGCTATGGAGGTGGGCGTCAACGTGGGCGGCTACTTCCTGTGGAGCCTGCAGGACCAGTTCTCCTGGACCAACGGATACAACAAGCGCTATGGCTTCTTCTACGTTGACTTTGAAACCCAGAAGCGCACGCCCAAGGCAAGCGCCTACTGGTACAAGCACGTAGCGCAGACCCGTCGTCTGGACTAGCGGCTTGCGGGGTTACCCGCCCACATAACCTGTCCCCATTTCTCAGCCGGGGGTGGCACGTCACACGGCGCGCCGCCCCCGGTCTTTTTGGGCGGTTCGGGGTCCGTTTGTCTCAATCTGTAACATCTAGCCGAGTTTTTGGGTCCTAGCTGTTACAGATTGAGACGAACAGGATTGCTCTTTCCGAAGAATCTAAATCTGTAACACGTAGCCCGCTTTTGACCGTCTACCTGTTACAAATCGAGACAAACGGAGTAGGACCTAACCCCGTATGTCCCTAACAGTCGAGCGTTCGACCAGCGTGCTCGGCACATGAATCGCCTCGATAGACGAGCTCTCTCCAATCGCCGCCTCAAACGCAAGCTTACCGACACCGCGCAAATCAAATCGCAGCGTCGTCAGCCGATTGTGAGGAACAAGTCCCTCGAGTGCGTCGTCGATAGCAACCACGCTCACGTCGTCGGGCACGGACAGGCCCGCGTTCTCGAGCGCGGCGATAACGCCCAGCGCCATCTGGTCATTTGCCGCAAGCACGGCAGTCGGCGCCTGCGACCCGCCGGCAAGCACCTCGGCCGCAATCCGCTCGCCCATGGCGTACCCACTGTCCGCACTCCAATCGCCACGCAGCATCGGAGCGGCATCGACATGAGCACGACCCAGCGTATCGCGCCAACCGGCCTCACGAAAACGCGAGGAAATCGAGTTTTCCGGACCCGCCACAAACCGCATATTCGAGTGACCATGTTCCAGCAGATAATTGGTCAACAGCTCGCACGAACCATACTGGTCGGAGTCGATCGTCGTGCAGCGCGGATGCGCATACATGGACAGGATGACCGTTCGCACTCCCGGCTGGGGAACAAACTCCTCAAAATCGGGAGCCATGCGGTTCATGTTGAGAATCATGCCGTCGACGGGTCGCTCGACCATGCGGCGCGAGGCATCGGCAAGTGCATAGGGCTTGTCGCCGCCCATCTCGATCATAGTGACGGCAAAATCGTGCTCGCGCGCCGCTTGCATGATACCCTCGAGCGTCGCCAGGTTACCGACACGTGTGATGTTGTACATGCACAGGCCAATAGAACGATACGACCCGCCGCGCAACGCCGCTCCAGCAAAATTGGGACGAAAGCCCAGCTCTTCCATGGCGGCCAGCACACGCTTGCGCGTCTTTTCCGTCACGTTGGGCATACCGTTGACCACGCGAGACACAGTCTGGCGGCTCACGCCAGCGAGCGCCGCAACCTCTGCCGCGCTCGCCGAACGACCATTCCTTGTCTGCTGATCCATGCCTTCCACGCTAACCTGCTTCCCAACTATTCCCCGCGCCCATGGCGCATCGTACATACATTGATAACGTGCTCATGATACCCGAGCCATATACCACAACATGAAAACTTCTGTCAATCAAAACCGCTTACCGAACAAATACAACCGTTCGCGGCTGTTTGAAGTTGTTTTGTTTCTATACATCCCAGCCGGATGTTAACGTGCTCATTGTCAAATGTTCACGTGCTCATTTTGGTTCTAATCATTTTAAGATAGTGTTTATCGGGCTTTTTCACCGCTGAACGCTAACCAGGGAGCCTCCTTAGCGCAAACGCACAATATCGAACAGCGAGACGAGAGGGTGTATGCATATGTCTTTGCTAAACCGCGTACAGCAGCTGCCGAAGGGCTTTGTTTGGGGCGCCGCAACCGCCGCGTACCAAACGGAAGGTTCCACGAAGGTGGCAGGCAAGGGTAAGACCATGTGGGACGATTACCTTGTCGCCCAGGGTCGCTTTTTGCCCGACCCGGCCAGTGATTTCTACAACCGCTACGAGGAGGATATCCGCCTTTCTGCCGAGCATGGACTCAACGCCATTCGTGTGTCCATCGCCTGGACCCGCATCTTCCCCAACGGCGACGATGCCGAACCCCTCGCCGAGGGCGTTAAGCACTACCACGAGCTGTTCGCCTGCTGCAAAAAGTATGGCGTCGAGCCCTATGTGTCCCTGCATCACTTTGACTCCCCCGCCGCCCTGTTCAACCAGGGCGACTGGCTCAACCGCAAGACCGTCGACGCCTATGTGCGCTATGCCGAGTTCTGCTTCCGGGAGTTCCGCGAGGTCAAGAATTGGTTCACCATCAACGAGCTCATCAGCCTCTCGCACTCCCAATACATCCAAGGCAACTTCCCGCCCAACCATCACTTTGATGTGACGAGCGGCATCCAGAGCCAGCACAACGAGCTCGTTGCCCACGCCCGCGCCGTCAACCTGTATAAGGATCTTGACGAGACCGAGCACCTGGGCGGACGCATTGGCATGGTCAACGTCCTGACGCCGGCATATCCTGCCACCGACTCGCCCGCCGACCAGCACGCCGCCGACCTGTACAACGCCTTCTACACCGACTTCATCATGGACGGCGCCTTCCTGGGTCACTACTCCGCGCGCACCCTCTCACTCATCAACGAGATTCTGCGTGCCAACAACGCCACACTTACGGTTGAGGACAGCGACATGGAGGAGCTCGCCAAGGCGGCGCCCCGCAACGATATGTTCGGCCTCAACTACTATCAGTCGGCGTTTATCGCCGCCTACGATGGCGAGTCAACCAACAGCTTTAACGGCACCGGAGACAAGGGCACCTCGTGCTTTAAGTTTAAGGGCGTCGGGCAGCAGGTCGATATGCCGGGTATCCCCACCACCGACTGGGATTGGCTCATCTACCCGCAAGGCCTCTACGACACGCTCAAGCACATCAGCGCCACCTATCCCAACCTCCCCGTCATCTATATCACCGAAAACGGCCTGGGCCACAAGGACCCCGAGCCCGACGCAAACGGCATCGTCGCCGATCCCGAGCGCATCGACTTTGTCGACCAGCACATGGAGAAGGTGCTCCAGGCGCGCGCCGAGGGCGTCGACGTCCAGGGCTACTTTATCTGGAGCCTGCAGGACCAGTTCTCGTGGGCCAATGGCTATAACAAGCGCTACGGCCTGTTCTACATCGACTTCGACACGCAAAAACGCTACATCAAGCAGTCGGCACTCTGGTACAAGGAGCTCGCCGACACTATGGCGGACGCGCAGTAGCGCATCGCCTCGCTTTCCCCCGAGAAGGGAGCGGCCCTATGCGATACAAACCCAGCCGCTCCCCTCTCTCCCCCTGGGACCGGCCCCGCCTGCACCCGGGCTTTTAGCAAGCGGGAGACCATATAGGTTTTCAACGTCCATGCCATTAAGATTTCATGCAAAGAGGAGCGTGAACTATGGAATCGATCGTTAAGTTCTTGGAGAAAGGTCAGCCGTACTTCGACAAGGTCTCTAAGAACATCTACCTTCAGGCCATTAAAGACGGCTTTTTGGCAGCAATGCCCATTATCCTGTCTTCTTCTGTCTTCCTGCTTATTTCGACCCTGCCGGGCGTTGTCGCCACGGTCGGCGGCTTTACGCTGCCCGACTGGTGGAACGTCGACGTCGTGAACTTCTGCAACAAGGTTTACAACTTCACGATGGGCGTCGTGGGCATCATGGTCGCCGGCACCACCGCAAGCGCGCTGACCGGCTCCAAGAACCGCCGCATGCCTGCCGGCAAGGCTATCAACGCCACGAGCACCATGGTCGCCGCCATGTGCGCTATGCTCATCTTGGCCGTTACCCAGACGAGTGCCAAGATCGACGGCGCCGATGTCTCGGTGTTCTTTACCGACAACATGGGCACCAAGGGCCTGCTGAGCTCCTTTGTCGCCGCATTTGCCACGGTCAACATCTATGCCTTCTGCATTAAGCGAGACATCACCATCAAGCTGCCCAAAGAAGTCCCCGGCGCCATCGCCCAGAACTTCCGCGACATCTTCGCCTTCAGCTTCTCCATCCTGTTTGTCGCCGTCATCGACGTTATCTGCCGCACCTGCTTGGCCGTCCCGTTTGCCAACGTCATCTCCACGCTGGTGAGCCCGCTGTTCGCCGCTGCCGATTCCTACGCCGGCCTCGCCCTCATCTGGTTCATGATCCCGCTGTTCTGGTTCATGGGCATCCACGGCCCCTCGGTCGTTAAGCCTGCCCTCAACGCCGCGCTGTTTTGCAACATCACCACCAACCTCGCCACGCTGCAGGCCGGCGGTCACCCCGCCCTCGCCCTGACCGAAAACTTCGGTAACTTCATCGGCGAACTCGGCGGCACCGGCGCCACGTTCATTGTCCCGATCATCTTCCTGCTCTTTATGCGCTCCAAGCAGCTCAAGGCCGTCGGCAAAGCCTCTGTCGTGCCCGTGATGTTCGCCGTCAACGAGCCGCTGCTGTTCGCCGCGCCCATCATCCTCAACCCGTACTTCCTGATCCCGTTCCTGTTTGCCCCCGTGGCCAACGTCCTCATTGGTAAGTTCTTCATCGACTTTTTGGGCATGAACGGCTTTATCTATGCCATGCCGTGGGCACTCCCCGGACCGATCGGCACCTTCATCGACACCAACTTCCAGCCGATCTCTCTGGTCCTGGTTGTCGTCCTGCTGGTCGTTGACTTCTTGATCTACTACCCGTTCTGCAAGGCCTACGACAACGTCCTGTGCAAGCAGGAGGCCGAGACCCTGGCCGAAGAAGAGGCCGAGGAGACCAAGGCCGTCAAGACCGCTGCCGCCCCCGCCGTTGAGGCTCCTGTTGTCGAGACCGCTTCTGCCACTGAGGCCTCCGCAGCTCCGTCCGCCCTTAAGGGCAAGGATCTGAGGGTTCTGGTTCTGTGCGCTGGCGCCGGCACCTCTGCACTGCTCGCCAACGCGCTTAAGGAAGGCGCCGACGAGCTGGGCATCGACATTACCGCCAACGCCGGTGCCTACGGCAGCCACTACGCCATCATGGACCAGTACAACGTCATCGTCCTGGCTCCGCAGGTTCGCACCTATTACAACGAGATGAAGGCCGACACCGACCGCCTGGGCATCACGCTGCTGTCGCCCAAGGGCAAACAGTACATCGACCTCACTAAGGATCCCAAGGGTGCCGTCGCCTGGATCGAGGAAAACCTCGAGGCATAAGACGCTGACACCACCTGCCGCTTGCAGACAATAAATGGCCCGTGCATCGATGTGTGATGCGCGGGCCATTTTGTTTAGACCGCACCCGTCCTCCTGTTCATCTCAATCTGTAACATCTAGCCGAGTTTTTCGGTCCTAGCTGTTACAGATCGAGATGAACGCACAGGCCAAGCCGAAAATCTCAATCTGTAACATGTAGACCACTTTTGACCGTCTAGTTGTTACAGATCGAGACAAACGGAATAGGCCGAGCACGTCTACGCCCGCAAGTCCTTTACGCTGGAACGCTCGACCAACACGCCCGACACAAGCGTACGGCTTCTGGAGCTCGGGGCTTCCAGACCTGCGACGACCTCGTTAAGCGCACGGATGCCCAGCTCGCGGTGGCGAAACTTCACTGACGTCAGAATCGAGTTGGGAATCGTCTTGTAGAGTTCGTCGTCAAAACCGATCACGGACACGTCGTCGGGCACCCTGAGCCCTCTGTCACGCAGAGCCATCATCACGCCGTTGGCCATGCAGTCGTTAGCAGCGAGGACCGCCGTGCAATCGGGTTTATCGGCAAGCACAAGGCCCGCGGCATAACCACTATCCGCATTCCAATCGCCTTGCAGAGGCTCGGGCGGCTCAATGCCACGCGCCTCGAGTGCCGCTCGCCAACCTTTCATACGGCACTGGCTCGACAGTGACTCTTTTTTACCAGAAACGAAGTACACGCTCTTGTGCCCGTGATTCAAGAAGTACTCGCACGACATGCGCGCGCCGCCCTCTTGGTCGTCACTGACGGTGGAGCAGGTAGGATGCTCCATCGGCGTAATAATCACCGTCTTGAGGTCCTTCGGTGCCTCAAAGGCATCAAAGTCATCGACCATCTGACGCAGGTTGAAAATCATGCCGTCGACGGGAAGCTGCGACATTCTGTGCGCCGCATCGGCAAGGGTCATCTTCTCCCCCGCCCGCTTTTTGATCATCGTGAGAGCAAAGCCCCGCTCTTCGGCGGCATCGGCAATACCGTCAATCATGTCCACGGCGCCACCCAACAAGTGAAACAGCACCACGCCGATACACCCGTAACGGCCCAGCTTGAGCGAGCGCGCGGCAAAGTTGGTTCGAAACCCGAGCGCCTCCATTGCGGAATGGACCTTATCGCGTGTCGACTCTCGCACGCTATCGGGCTCGTTGATCACGCGCGATACCGTCTTGAGAGAAACACCCGCGGCAATCGCCACATCGTTCATCGAGACGTTTTTCTTGTCCATCGTTGCCACTGCTTCTCCACTCGGTTCTCTATCGCTTGTTTTTTGCGTTCTAGCATACACTACCTGCCTGACTGATAAATCAACCATTCACCGGACAATATCGACCGCTCGCCCGTATATCCTTGTTGCTCTTCCAAAAATGTCTTACGTTGTTATTAACGAAATGACAACGTTGTCATTTCGCAATGCCTTCCTTAAGCAGGAAGGCTTCCGGGCAGTCCTGACCATCCATCGACGACCAGTTCCATCCACATGCATCGCGCATCAAGTAGCAAAGGAGCTCTATGGACGCCATCGTAAAGATGCTCGAGAAGCATCAACCGTTCTTTGAGAAGATCTCGAGGAACGTCTACCTCCAGGCCATCAAGGACGGATTCCTTGGGTGCATGCCCATCGTCCTCACCTCTTCGATCTTTCTGCTGATCGCCACGCTTCCCGGCGTGGTCGGCATCACGCTGCCCCAGCCGCTCCTCGACTGGTGCAACAAGCTGTACAACTTCACCATGGGCGTCATGGGCATCATGGTTGCCGGCACCACCGCCAAGAACTTTACGGCCTCCATGAACCGTCGCATGCCCGCCGGCAAAGTGCTCAACGATGGCTCCACCATGGTTGCCGCCCAGTGCAGCATGCTTTTGCTCGCCGTTACGCAGTTCACCACCAAGCTCAACGGCTCCGAGCTTTCGGTCTTCGACTGCACCAGCATGGGCACGCGCGGTCTGTTCTCGGCCTATATCGCCGCGTTCATTACCGTGTGGGTCTACAAATTCTGTGTCTCGCGCGATCTGACCATTAAGCTGCCCAAGGAGGTCCCGGGCGCCATCGCTCAGAACTTCCGCGACATCATCCCCTTTGGCGGCCCGTCATCATCTGCGGCATCATCGATGTCGTCGTGCGCAACCTCATGGGCGTTCCGTTCTCCGAGCTGCTTATCAAACTGCTCTCCCCGCTCTTCACTGCGGCAGAGACCTACCCCGGACTTATCCTTATCCAGGCAGCCACCGCATTCTTCTGGTTCATCGGCGTCCACGGTCCTTCGATTGTCCAGCCGGGCATCGACCCCATCCGTCTTGCCAACCAGGCCGAGAACCTGCAGGTTCTGCTGGCAGGCGGCCACCCCGCCCACTCCCTCACCTTTAACATGTCGCTCGTGGGTGAGTTCGGCGGCACCGGCGCCACGTTCATCGTGCCGCTTCTGCTGATTCTCTTTATGAAGTCCAAGCAGCTCAAGGCCGTCGGTAAGGCCTCGATTGTTCCTGTTGCCTTCGCTGTCAACGAACCGCTGCTCTTTGGCGCGCCGATGATCCTTAACCCCTACATGCTCATCCCCTTTGTTGCCGCCGGTTGCGTCAACGTGAGTGTTGCCAAGTTCTTTATCGACAATGTGGGCATGAACGGCTTCTCCTTCGTGGTGCCTTGGGCTACCCCTGCCCCCATCGGCATCTTCATCACCACGAACTTCCAGCTTATCGCCCTGGTATTTGTCGCGATCATCATCTTGCTGGACGCCATCATCTACCTGCCGTTCTTGAAGGCATACGATAAGCTGCTCTGCGACCAGGAGGCCGAGCGCGCCGCCGAGCTGGGTCTCGAGTCCGATGGTGCCGCTGCCATCGCCGCCAGCACCTCTGCGCCCGCTGTCGAGCAGACCGCCGCTGTCACCACTGCCGCCGAGCCGACCGCCGCTGCCGCCGACAGCAAGCCTGTCGCCGATCAGCCCGAGCCCGCCGCCGACGCATCCGCTAAGAAGGACGTCGATGGCCTGAAGGTCCTCGTCCTGTGCGCCGGCGCCGGCACCTCTGCCATGCTTGCCAACGCCATCAAGGAAGGTGCTGCACAGACCGGAGAGAATATTGCTTCCTCCGCAGGCGCTTATGGCCAACACACTGCCATCATGGATCAGTACGACGTCATCGTGCTCGCCCCGCAGGTACGCAGCTATTACAACGACATGAAGGCCGACACCGATCGCCTGGGCATTAAGCTGCTCGCCCCGCGCGGTAAGGAATATATCGACCTTACTCGCGACCCCGCCGGCGCCATCAAGTGGCTCCGCGAGAACCTCGACTAGTTCCTCCCTCTGTTGGTGCCCGGACCCCCAGTTTGGGCACCTCTCCCTATTCGTATCCCACAGAAAGGATGACTCATGACCAACCCCATGCAGTTCCCCGACGGCTTTGTGTTTGGCGGCGCCACCGCCGCTTACCAGGTTGAGGGCGAGACCCGCACGCACGGCAAGGGCAAAGTGCCCTGGGACGATTTCCTGGCTGCTCAGGGTCGCTTCTCCCCCGACCCCGCAAGCGATTTCTACAACAAGTATCCGGTCGATATCGACTTGTGCCAGCGCTTTGGCATCAACGGTATTCGCGTCTCCATCGCTTGGAGCCGTATCTTCCCCAGTGGCACCGGCGAGATTAATCCCGAGGGCGTCGCTTTCTATCACGAGCTTTTCGCCACCTGCAACAAAGCTGGCGTTATCCCCTATGTCACGCTCGATCACTTTGACACGCCCGAGGCCTTCTACCAGGACGGCGGCGAGGGCTTCCTGACGCGTACGACCATCGATGCCTTTGTCGAGTACGCCAAGTTCTGCTTTGCCGAGTTCACCGAGGTCAAGCACTGGTTTACCTTTAACGAGATTCCCGCGACCGCCGAGGGCAGCTTTATCGTCGGCAACTGGCCGCACGGCGAGAAGTATCGCCTGGACAAGGCCTTCCAGCTTATGCACAACATGATGGTGGCCCACGCCAAGGCTGTCGTCGCCTTCCATGAGGACGGCTTTGAGGGCGAGATCGGCATTGTCCAGAACCTGGAGCCCAAGTATCCCCTCAACCCCAACAATGCCGCCGACTGCGAGGCAGCTCGCATGGCCGACGTCATCAACAACCGCTGGGTACTCGACGCCACCT
>CAKWZF010000026.1:0-18740 GCA_934865005.1 uncultured bacterium
TATTGGAGCGACCACTGCCGCCACACCACCTTCGGCACCGTCCTGGACGACGTGACGATCGACGACGCCGTGGTGCAGCAGGCCTTCGACCGCTACATGGAGATGCGCCACGAGCTCGGTCGCGACGCCAAGCCCGTCTGCCTCATGGACATGGGCACCATCGGCGCCAAGTACCTTAAGAAGACCGGCGTCATGACCGATGTCGACGAGTCCGAGGAGATCAACGCCTGCACCGTCAAGGTGAAGGTCGATGTCGACGGCGAGGATCAGGACTGGCTGTTCCTGTTTAAGAACGAGACCCACAACCACCCGACCGAGATCGAGCCCTTCGGCGGTGCCGCCACCTGCGTGGGCGGCGCCATCCGCGACCCGCTCTCGGGCCGCAGCTACGTGTACCAGGCCATGCGCGTCACCGGTGCCGGCGACCCCACCGTCCCGGTTTCCGAGACGCTCGAGGGCAAGCTGCCGCAGCGCAAGCTCGTAACCACCGCTGCCGCCGGCTACTCCAGCTACGGCAACCAGATCGGCCTTGCCACCGGCCAGGTCAACGAGCTCTATCACCCCGGCTACGTGGCCAAGCGCATGGAGGTTGGCGCCGTCGTGGGCGCTACCCCGGCAAACCACGTGCGTCGCGAGTGCCCCGCCCCCACCGACAAGATCATCCTGCTGGGCGGCCGCACCGGCCGTGACGGCATCGGCGGCGCCACCGGCTCCTCCAAGACTCAGAACACCGAGTCCATCGAGACCTCGGGCGCCGAGGTCCAGAAGGGCAACGCCCCGGTCGAGCGCAAGCTGCAGCGCCTCTTCCGCCGCGGCGACGCCTGCCGCCTGATCAAGCGCTGCAACGACTTTGGCGCCGGCGGCGTCTCGGTCGCCGTGGGCGAGCTTGCCGACGGCCTGTATGTCGACCTGGACACCGTGACCAAGAAGTACGACGGCCTGGACGGCACCGAGCTCGCCATCTCCGAGTCCCAGGAGCGTATGGCCTGCGCCGTTGCCGACGGTGACGTCGAGGAGTTCATGGGCTACGCCGCCGAGGAGAACCTGGAGGCGACCGTCATCGCCGAGGTTACCGCCGAGCCGCGCATGCGCATGGCCTGGAACGGCGTCGCCATCGTCGATCTGTCCCGCGAGTTCCTCAACTCCAACGGCGCGCCCAAGCACCAGGTCGCCCACGTGTGCGCCCGCAGCGTGTGGCAGCCCAGCTGGGCCGGCACCACGCTTGCCGAGCGCATGACCTCGCTTGTCACCGACCTCAACGTTGCCTCCAACAAGGGCCTTTCCGAGCGCTTCGACTCCACCATCGGTGCCGCAACCGTGCTTATGCCCTTTGGCGGCAAGACGCAGCTCACCCCGAGCTCGGCCATGGTCGCCAAGTTCCCCGTGGACGGCGAGACCACCACGGCAAGCGCCATGGCATGGGGCTTCAACCCCTACCTGATGGAAGCCGACCAGTTTGCTGGCGCCTACCTGTCCGTGGTCGAGTCCATCGCCAAGCTCGTGGCTGCCGGCTTTGAGCACAAGCGCGCCTATCTCTCCTTCCAGGAGTACTTCGAGCGTCTGCGCACCGAGGCCGAGCGCTGGGGCAAGCCCACGGCAGCCGTCCTGGGCGCCCTCATGGCCCAAGTCGACCTGGGTGCCGGTGCCATCGGCGGCAAGGATTCCATGAGCGGCTCGTTTGAGGACGAGGCCGGCGAGCTCAACGTTCCGCCGACCCTGATCAGCTTCGCTGTCGCCGTGGGCCGCGCGGCGCGCGCCGTCTCCCCCGAGTTCAAGGGCCTTACGCACCGCGTCGTCCGCATCGCCCCCGCCACCTATGGCCAGGACTACCGTCCCGATGCCCAGCAGCTGCTCGCCGCATTTGACGCCGTCGAGGCGCTCACCGCCACCGGCGACGCCCTGGCCGTCTCCACGCCCGGCTACGGCTGCGGCGCCGAGAGCCTCTTTAAGATGTGCGTCGGCAACCAGATCGGTATCGAGCTTGCCGAGGATGTGGACGTGGAGAGCCTCTTCACCCCGCTCTATGGCAGCTTTATCGTTGAGCTCGCCGAGGATGCCGAGCTGCCCGAGGTCGCCGACGGCGTTGTCGTCGAGCCCCTGGGCACCACCGTCGAGGGCTATGTCATCGACACCGGCTCCGAGGTCATCGAGCTCGCCGAGCTCCAGGAGGCCTGGGAGAGCGGCATCGAGGGCGTCTTCGCCTACCGCAGCGCCGGCGAGACCCCCGAGGTCGAGGCCATCGACTTCCGCGCCAAGGATATCCACGTGTACGGCGGCGCCAAGATCGCCCGCCCGCGTGTGATCATCCCTGTGTTCCCCGGCAACAACTGCGAGTACGACAGCGCCCGCGCCTTCCGTGCCGCCGGTGCCGAGGCCGACACCTTCGTGATCAACAACCTCACCCCCGAGGCCGTCGCTGAGAGCACCCACGAGCTTGCCCGCCGCATCCGTGCAAGCCAGATCGTCATGATCCCCGGCGGCTTCTCGGGCGGCGACGAGCCCGACGGCTCCGCCAAGTTCATCACGGCGTTCTTCCGCGCTCCCGAGGTCACCGAGGCAGTCCGCGACCTGCTCAAGGCCCGCGACGGCCTGATGCTGGGCATCTGCAACGGCTTCCAGGCTCTGGTCAAGCTCGGCCTGGTGCCCTACGGTGACATCGTCGACGCCACGCCCGATGCGCCCACGCTGACGTTCAACACCATCGGTCGCCATCAGAGCCGCCTGGTGCGCACCCGCATCTCGTCCAACCTGTCCCCATGGCTGTCGCAGTGCAGCCTGGACGACCCCTACACCGTCGCCATCAGCCACGGCGAGGGCCGCTTTGTCGCCAATGACGAAGTACTCGCCCAGCTGATCGCCAACGGCCAGGTCGCCACGCAGTACGTGGGCGAGGACGGCAAGCCCAGCATGGATCTTTCCGTCAACCCCAACGGCTCCGCACTTGCCATCGAGGGCATCACGAGCCCCGACGGCCGCGTCCTGGGCAAGATGGGCCATGCCGAGCGTCGCGGCGACAACCTGTACCGCAACGTGCCCGAGCATGTCCCCGGCGACAAGTTCATGCCGATCTTTGAGAGCGGCGTAGCCTACTTCGCCTAAACCTTTCCCATCGGGTACAATCCCTTCGGGTAACATCACCCGCCACCGACACATCCGGTGGCGGGTTCTTTTTTGCTTCGCGCATGTAGGAAGGACATCATGGAAAGCCGCAAGCCGTATCTCACCACCCTGCCCGGACTCATCCTGGGCTGTCTCGTTTGCTGCGCGCTCTGGGGATCGGCCTTTCCCTGCATCAAGATCGGCTACGGCCTCTTTGGCATTCCCGCGCACGACAGCGCCTCGCAGCTGCTCTTCGCGGGTCTGCGCTTCACCCTTGCCGGCATGCTGGTCATTGTTGGCATGAGCGTGGCCCAGCGCCGTCCGCTCGTTCCGCAAACGCGTGATATCAAGCCCATCTGCATCTTGTCGCTCTTCCAGACCGTCGGCCAGTACTTCTTTTTCTACCTTGGTCTCTCCCGTGCAAGCGCTATGTCGAGCTCCATCATCGAGGCCAGCGCCAACTTCCTAGCCATCCTCTTTGCCGCCCTGGCGTTTCGCACCGAAAAGCTCGATGCGGCCAAGGTGCTCGGCTGCGTACTGGGCTTTGCCGGTGTCGCGCTCGTCAACCTTTCGGGCGCGGACGGCACCTTTGGCTTTGCGCTCGACGGCGAGGGCTTTATCCTGGCCTCCACCGTCGCGGGTGCCCTTTCGACCTGCCTGATCGGCATCTTCTCGCGCGAGCACGACGGCGTCTTGCTTGCCGGGTGGCAGTTCTTGGTCGGCGGCCTGGTCCTCACCGCCATCGGCTTTTTGATGGGTGGCGCGCTCTCCCCCACGGCGATTGCCCCCGCCATCGCGCTCATCATCTACATGGCGCTTATCTCCGCGATCGCCTATTCGCTGTGGTCGCGCCTGCTTGCCGTCAACCCCGTCAGCCGCGTCTCGGTCTTTGGGTTTATGAACCCCATCTTTGGTGTGCTGCTGAGCGCGCTGCTGCTCGGCGAGGGCGCTGGCACGAGCCCCGTTACCGTCATCGTTGCCCTACTGTTGGTCTGCAGCGGCATCATCATCGTCAACAAACCCAAAAAAGCCTAGCGAGCTCACCTTTTTAAAGAGGGCGTTCGCACACTTTAGCTCAATGGAGCACACTGATTCTCGTTGATTTCGTACCGAGCCGCGGCGGCAGACGCTCGTCTTGCCGCACCGCGCCTGGGCGTTATGGCCGGTGGCCCCCGCAAACGCAAAAAGGGCGCACGACCATCGCAACGGTCGTGCGCCCTTTTTTCTAGCGTATCTGGGCGCCGGCTTTCTTTTTCTCGGCCTTGACGCGGTAGAGTTCCGCGTCGGCAGCGCGAAGCAAGTCTTGCCAGGTATCGACGCCATCACCAACCCGTGCGTAGCCGATGGACATCCGCAACAGATACGGAACCTCGGCGCGCGCGAGCTCGTCGTTAATCGCCGAACACAGATCTATGATGTCCTATTCCGCTGCTGCCTTTTGGAGCACCACGAACTCATCGCCACCATAACGTGCAATAAAGCCACCAGACGCCGAGCAGACTTCTTTGAGCGCAGCGGATATGACCTGAAGAGCGTGGTCGCCCTCCACATGCCCATAGCGATCGTTAATCTGCTTAAAGCCGTCGGCGTCCATCATGAGCAGATACACATCTTCGGCCTGATCCACATTTGAGAAGAGCGACAGCATATAGGTCTCAAAACGGTTGCGATTGTTGAGGCCAGTCAACGGGTCGGTCGAGATGAGTTGCTCCTGGCAGATAATGTAGAGCAGCAACATGCTAATCATTATGCCGACACAAAGGCCAGGCACCGAGTATACGATCTGAAAGGTACCGCCCACCAGGGCCGGAATGGCGAAAAATGCCAAGGTTCGATAGATAGCCTTCGTCTGCAGGCTCTCGACCCTGCGAGATTGCACAAACGCATGCAGGGACGTATGTTTAACGTAACAGTAGCTGACAATGGGCTGGATCATATAGGCAAAGCCGCGACGATACACGCCCTGCGAATCGATATAGAACAAGGCGTGCGTCCAGTAACTGGTAAAAGCCAGCACGACCACCAGAGCCGTAGGCAACGTTACAAGCACCACCCTATAGCGCGAGGTCACAAGGCGAGAGCCCTGCATCGTCTCGGAATAGATAAACCAAATGAGACACGCGATGGCAAAGAGCGAAAACGAAACCGCGTTGGAAATCCAGTTGGCAGCAATACCCAACGTGCCGTCCGCACCATCCGAAAGCGTCCAGATCATATCGAATAATATGTACGCGGCAGAGGTGTAGCCAAGCATGCTAAACAATAGCTGCAGGGTGCTCGAGAACAAGGAGCGACGACTTCGCGCGGCAAGCCCGATAAGAACAATCATGCATAGCAGGAATATCTCAATCTTGAGTGCCTTAACCACTAGCGCCATCCCTTCAATATCCAAGTGGTCAGAATCGCCCAATTCGAATCTGGGCAACAAACACCCCCTACTCCGCAGGGGTAAAGGGAATCACAGCAAAGCGCCCGAACATCACTGCAAAACAGTTTCTGTTCGGGCGCTCGGACGGCGCGAATTGCACGCCGGAATCAATTATCGGTAACGGCCGTTACTCGCCATCGATGTCGGTCGCGACGGCCTCCTCGATGGCCTCGACACCGGCAGGCGACAGGTCCTCCTTGCCCTGGCAGAACTTCTTGTCGACCCAGCCGGTCAGAATCGGAGCCATGATTGCCGTGATGATAACGGCAGTGGCGATCTGGGCGTACGCGGTGGGCGCAAGCTCGGCGTAGCGCGGCGCGACCTCGGCGAGAGCAACCGGCGTGGTCATAGCCGTGCCGGCGATGGTGGAACAAGCCACGGCAGCCTTGCCGTTACCACCGCACAGGCGCTCGAACGCAAAGGTGATGGGACCGACGACAAACAGCGTGACAAGGCCCAGCAAGATGCCGGAAATACCACCGGCGATGAAGCTCGAAAGGCTCATGGACGCACCGAGCTGAAAACCAATTACAGCGATCGCGGGATTGGCGCCGGGAACCAGCAGGTTCTTGATAAACGGGAACAGGTTGCCCAGAACCATGCCGATAACGAGCGGCAAAATGGAGCCGATGATAGTACCGACAGGGATGTTGGCAAGACCCGAAACACCAAGGATGATCATCGTGACGGCGGGGCCGGCCGTAAAGAACAGGATACCGACGGCGCCCTGCTCGGACTCATCGCCGAACTCGCCCATGATGCCCGTATAGAGCGCCATGTTGCAAAACGTAATGCCGCCGATGATAGACACGGAGCTCAGACCCAGGAAGTTGTCGTTAAAGAAATATGCCACGCCTAGGCCGAGAGCCGCTGCGACGACCAGCTTGGGAATCAGCACGACGATACCGGTCTTGATGGCGCCCGGCGTGGACTTAAAGCTGATGCCGGCGCCCACGAACAGCAGGATCGCGGCGACGATGGTATTGGAGCCACCGCGGCAGGCAGCCGTAAAGAAGCCGCCGATCTCAAAAACCTGCGGGCAGAAGGTGTTGAGCAAAAGACCGACGATCATCGGATAGATCATGATGTCGCCCGGGATGCGCGGAACCTTGAATTTCTTTTGCTCGTTGGCAGTCGCTTCCTGTGCCATGAAACCCCCATTTCCGCTGACGCGGAACAAAAGCCCACGTCATGCTTTGCTACAGTAAAGTTTGACCATGGTACCAGAAGAAATAGACCAGCTCGGTGAAAAATTCGACAAGTTGGGATGGAACGAGATTCGGCGCCCGCGACGCCACCCCTATATAAGGCTCAAGACAATATAGAGTACGATGCCCGAGACGCAGCACCACAGCATCGATTTTGTCTTGACCGCCACGACCACGACGCCGACGGCCGCAATCCAGGGAACCAAGGCAGGCCAGAGTCCCGCGTCGAACGCGCCGGGGCTCACCAAGTCGTTGGCGACCAGCGCGGCAAAGGCAGCGGACGGGATATAGCCCAGGGCCTCGGTAATGCGGGGCGACAGGGTCCGCCCGCGCAAGGCGAACGCCGGCGCGATGCGAAAGAACGCGATAGCAGCCCACGACGACAGCCACAGAACCAAGAACTCGTTAACGGGCATCGCGAGCACCTCTTCCGTCAAATACAGCATCGCACGCCAACGCAATGGCAATGCCGGCCACGACGCTTGCCGGCACGGCAATATTCGTGAGGCCCAAGAACTTGCATACGGCGACGGACACCGCGCCCGAAACCGCCGCGACAACGTTGCCGCGCGACAGCCGCTGCGAAAAGAGCAGGCAGATAAAGAGCGAGGTGCAGACAAAGGCTGCAATGGCGGTGGGAACATCGACAACGGCGCCGACGATGGTGCCCATCGTACACGAAACGCCCCATGTTGCGATGAGGATCACGTTGAGCACAAAGGACTCGCGCGGGCCCCAATCCTCCCCTTCAACCAACTTGGCAAGCGAGATGCCATATGCCTCCTCGGTAAGTGTCGCGGCAACAGCCAGCGTCTGACGCTTCGAGGCACCCGTCAGATGCGGCGCGATCGATGCCGAGTAAAGCGCAAAACGCGAGGAGATGGCGGCAACGCTCGCGATAATCGAAGGTGCCGGCACGTCCGCCAGCCAAAGATTGCAGATCATAAACTGGCCGCTGCCCGTCACAAACGTGCTGCTCAGGGCAAAGACCATCCAGGGCTCCATTCCCGTCTGCCCCATGATCATTCCGCACGGCGCGCCTATTGCAACATAGGTAAGCATCACCGGCCAGACGGTTCTAACGATTTTGAACACCATACGCTTCTCATCCTGACAAGGTCTCCGAGCCACATGTAGCGATACGGCAGAATCATCATCCGACAGCAACCGAGTTCACCTACAATTGCCACCGGATCGAAAGACACAACTTTTTAGGAAGTCATTATGACAGCTATCGATCGAGACCGGGTGCGCGCGGCCTTCAAAAGCTACACCGATGCCTACGACGCCACCAACCCACGCATCGCGCTCAAAATCGAGCATACGTACCACGTGGCCGAGGCATGCGATGCCGTAGCGCGCGAGCAGGGCTGGTCGTCAGAAGATATTGACCTGGCATGGCTTTGCGGCCTGCTACACGATATGGGCCGCTTTGAGCAGCTGCGACGCTGGGACACCTTTAAGGACGCCGAGAGCATGAGCCATGCGGCGCTGGGCATCGAGGTCCTCTTTGGCGAGAATCCCGCCGATGCACCCGCCACGACAAACATCCGTGACTTTCTCGAAACCGGTGCGCATGACGAGCTCATCCGAGCGAGCATCGCCTATCACAGCGACTTTCGCCTGCCGGCACAACTCGACGAGCGTACACGGTGCTTCTGCGATATCGTGCGCGATGGCGACAAGATCGACATTATGCGCACCATCGCCGACAGCACCGTCGATACCATCCTCAAGGTGGATGAGGACGCGTTTCTAGCCAGTCGCTTCTCGGTACCGACGCTTGCCGCCTTTGACGAGCATCGGTGCGTCGCGCGCGACGAGCGCAACGAGCCGGCGGACTACCTGGTGGGACTCATCTGCTTTATGTTTGAGCTCGTCTATCCAGCGAGCCGCACGCTGGCGCGCGAGCAGGGCGAGATCTACCGCCTGCTCGACGCGCCCTTTGGCATTACGCGGCCCTTTACCGACCCCGCCACGCAGGCGACTTGGAGCCGCCTTAAGGACGAGATGCGCGACTGGCTGGCGCGCGCCTAGCGCTCAAGCTGGGCCAGCAGTTCCTCGACGACCTCGACGGCATCGCCGACAACCTTGTACTGGGCAGCACCAAAGATGGGGGCATCCGGGTCCTCGTTGATGGCGATAATGCACTCTGCCCCACCGATGCCGGCAAGATGCTGGATGGCGCCCGAAACACCGATACTCACGAGAAGCTTGGGCGAAACCGATACGCCGGTCTGGCCAATCTGATGGCGACACTCCAACCAGCCGGCCTCCACGACAGGTCGCGTGCAACCAAGCTCGGCTCCCAGAGCCTCGGCGAGCCTTCGCATCAGGGGCAGATTCTTCTTGGAGCCAATGCCGCGGCCCACCACGACCAAGCGCTCGGCATCGGCGATCGAGGCCTGCTGCCTCCACTCCTCGGCGGGAATCGAGATCTCGACACGAGCCTTAGCATCATCCGCAAGCGATATCTGGGTGATCGTGCCGGAGCGGTCGTAGTCAAAGTCGGGCGCCTTAAAGATGCCGGGACGAACCGTTGCCATCTGGGGACGATGATTGGGGCAGACGATGGTGGCCATCAGGTTGCCGCCAAACGCCGGACGCGTCTGTTGCAGCAGCCCCGTCTCCGTATCCATCGAAAGTACGGTGCAGTCAGCCGTAAGGCCCGTCTGCAAGCGCACGGCAACGCCGGGTGCCAGTTCGCGGCCAAAAGCGGTCGCACCGTATAGGATGGCCTCGGGTTTGCGTTCGGCTACCAAATCGCAGATCAAGCGGGCGTAGACCTCCGCATCGTTTTGGCGCAGGCGCTCGTCGCGACAGGCCAGGACTTCGTCGGCGCCCGCGCAAACCAGATGCTCCAGGTCGCCGAGAGAACCCTCGGGACCCATACCGATCAGTGCCACCAGACGGCAGTCGCGAGCATCGGCAAGCTCGCGGCCCTTGCCCATAAGCTCATAGGCAACGGGAGTCACCGTATCGTGCTCGTCGGTCTGCGCGAATACCCAAATGTCTCGATATGCATCAAGGTCCACCGCACCAGCGGCCTCGTCACGCTCGATCGAGATAGCGTTGACAGGGCAGGCGTCGACGCACCCACCGCATAGGATGCAGCCGTCGGTTACGCGGGCGCATCGGCTGGGTCGCTCGCCTTCCACTACGATGCCGCCCGAGGCACAGGCGCGAACGCAGCGACCGCAGCCGATACAGGCTTCGCTATCGATAATCAGTCCGCTCATCTATGCCATCCCCTCGATAATCTTGGCAAGCTTTGCCGCCTGCTCGGACGCCGTCCCCTCAACGGCCTCGCACGTTTGGTCACGGTCGGGCACAAACGAGCGCACGACCTGTGTCGGCGACCCGGCAAGACCGCAACGCGCGGGGTCGGCGTTCACGTCGGCGGCACTGACCACGCGCACGTCCGCCTCCTCCGCCGCGCGAATACCGGCAATACTCGGCATACGCAACTGGCCAATCTCCTTGGCAGTCGTCATCGCGCACGGCATCTCAAGGTACACCGTCTCCTCGCCGGCATCGCATCCGTGAACGAGCGCCAGCGAGCCACAGGTCGTAAAGCCCGCGCTCTGCACGCAGCTCACGTCGGTCACGCAGGGAATATCAAAGGCACCGGCAAGCTCGGGACCAATCTGGGCCGTATCGCCATCCACCGCCATCTTGCCGCAGATGAGCAGGTCGAAGTCCTCGTCGAGCGCCTCGATGCCGCACTTGAGGGCATAGGTGGTTGCCAGGGTATCGGCACCTGCAAAGGCGCGATCGGTCAGCAGCAGCGCATCGTCGGCGCCTCGAGCGATGCAGTCGCGCAGCAGCGACTCGGTCGCGGGGATGCCCATCGACACCACCGTCACGCGCACATCCATGCCAAAGCCGATAAAGTCGTCCTTCAGCGCCAGCGCGCATTCCAAAGCGCTCGCATCAAAGGGATTAATGACCGCCTGCTTGCCATCGCGCACGATGGTATTGGTCTTGGGGTCCATCTTGACCTCGGTGCTGCCCGGCACGGCCTTGACGCACACCACCATATGGAAATCGCTCATCTTCACGCGCCCCCTTTCTGGACGAGCTCATCCAAGAGCTTCTCCGAAAACAGGTTACCGCGACCCAGCTGCCCGGCAGGATCGAGCTGGAGCTTGAGCCGCGCCGACTCGACCATGGCCTCGTGACCGTACATCGTCTCCAAGAAGCCCGCCTTGATCTTGCCGACGCCGTGCTCGGCAGAGACGGCGCCGCCCATAGCCGTTACCTCCGCAGCCCACTGGGCAAACAGCTCGCCACCGCGACGGTAGTCCTGCGCATCGCGCGGCAGGATATTCACATGCAGATGGTTGCTGCCGATATGTCCCCAGGCGGCAGACTCAAGCCCGCTTTCGGCCAGCGTGTGGCGATAGAGGGCAACGACATCGGCCAGGCGCGCGTTGGGCACCGACATATCCGAGCCCAGCTTGGTAATGGTGGGGTCGGTGCGGCGACGCTCGTCGATGAGCATGTTGACGCTCTCGGGGACGGCGTGGCGGAAGAACCGCTGGCATTCGCGATCGACCTCGGTGCGCGCAACCCAGGTCGCGTCGTCGCGGCCGCCCGCAAGCTCCAAAACCCATCCCAAGTGGTACAACTCCTCGGTCGCCTGCGCCTCGTCGTCGCAGTCGAGCTCCACATAGACACAGACCTTTGCCTCATCGTCGAGTGCCGGCAGTGAGGCAAACGCGGTCGACTGCTCGCGCTGGCGGCGAAGGATATCCAAGGCACCGGCATCGAAATACTCGATAGCGGCGGCATGGGACAGCACGGGACGCACGGAATCGGTAAAGGACACCGCCTTGTCCTCGCTGTCGAAGAAGCAGCTCACGCCCCATACGACCGAAGGTGCCGCCTGTAGGGCAATCTCTAGCTCGGTAATGACGCCGAGTGTCCCGCACGCACCGATAAATAGATCGATGGCGTCCATATCGTCCAAAACGAAATAACCCGACGCGTTTTTGGTCTTGGGCATGGTATAGCCGGGAAGATCAAGCTCGAGCGCGCGACCCCCTGCCGTCACGAGCGACAGGTGGCGGCCCTGGGCAAAAGCCTCGCCGCGCTGAAGCTCAAGCAAATCGCCATCAGCCAGCGCGACGTGGAGTCCCGTGATATGTGGGCGCATGGGACCGTAGGCGTAGCTGCGGGCACCAGAGGCGTTACATGCCGCCATGCCGCCCAGACAGGCAGATGCCTCGGTGGGATCGGTGGGAAAGAACTGCTCGGGGGCCTCTTGGAACTCCTCGTAGGCCTCAAGCGATGCCTGGTCCCAACCAGCAGTCGGCAGCACCTTCTTGCTCAGCTGCTTGCGCAGCTCCGAGAGCACAACGCCCGGCTCCACGCGCAGCAGAAATTGGCCTTGTTCATCGCGGCGAAGGCCCAAGTAGCGATTCATACGGGAAGTATTGAGGATATGCCCGCCGTGGGGCACGGCACCGGCGGCAAGGCCGGTTCGGGCGCCCTGAACCGTTACCGGGACACGCTCGGCATGGAGCTTTTCCAAAATGGCACGGACCTCGTCTTCCGTTGTCGGAAACGAGATGCTCGAGGCCTCGCCCGATGCGCGAGACTCATCGCGACCATACTCTTCGAACTCGTCGGTGAAGGGTTTGATGGTTGCAGACACGCGAACTCCCCCTTTAGCTAACTACAGTGTTTGCAGGGAGATGTTACCGCATCGTTTCGTCGACGTGTTCGAGACCGTCTCCATAATTGGCGATTTTTACGTTCGTGCAATTCGGCGAGCGGCTTGATTTCCTCGGCAGACGATGCTTTTGACACATATGGCCCCGCCGTCGCCGACCGCGCGATTGTCGCTTGAAAAAAGTTGGAGTATTTTTTGCCGCCTTTTACCTGCGGAGACACCAATCCGTCAAGCATTTGGTCAGCAATTGGTCAAGTAGTGGCTGATACCGTCGGCATCGACAGCCAAAACCGACAGAAGTTTTGGCCCCAGAAGCAGGGAGGTTCCCATGGCATATTACTGGCCCCAGTACGGCATCGCCATCGAAGTCGACGACGATCCCCATCTCCTGCCTTTCGACGAAGAGGCATTCCCCGATACGACGATCTACCACGTTACCACCGATGTGATCTGCGACCCCGAGTCGTTCTCGGCGCTCGCCCACCGCATCGCGCATACCCACGACATCGAGCTCCCTCCCGACTTCGACGAGCTTGTCTACTCACGCCGCCTGATGCTTCACATGCTCTTTGGAGCGAACCCGTCCACCTTTGCGCGCATCTATACCGCCAAGGATGCCGCATGAGCGCGAAGAAGCCACCCCACTTTGCAGGCCTGGGTCGTCGCAAGAAGCTCATCCTTGCCTGTTTGGCCATCGTCTGTGCCCTTGTCGCCGTAGGACTATACGCTTGGCAGTCGCAGCCCGTACCCGAGGCGGGCGCTTCGGTTACGACGGCCGAGGGCAAAACGCGTCAGGAAATCCAAGATGAGCTCGACGCCATCGTCCGCGACAACATGATGACGATTTCGGTCGCACCGGTCGCTCAGCTGCAGGAGGACGGCAAGCTGCGCGTCAAAGTGCAAAACGTCCAAGACAATAAATTTCCCCAGCGATTCCGCGTCATCCAAAACGACGAGACCATGTACGAATCCGGTGTGGTCGAGACCGGCAAGACAATCGAAACGTGCGCCGCCGGCGACATCAAAGAAGGCGAGGCGTACATCGAGATCCAGGCACTCGATGCCAAGACCCTCGACAGCCACGGCAATCCGACACGTGTCAAGGTGCGGGTTGAGCAAGCCGAGAACTAGCTTTTCCGGCCGACGCGGCACCGCACGCAATTCACCAGCATTCGTCCAATCATCGCGGGGACGGCCCGCGGCGAATAGAAAGGAACGACCATGGACATCACCAGGAACATGAACGGAGCCAGAGCGCTCGTCGTGGGCGCAGGGCTCGCGCTCGCGCTCGCAATGGGCGCCGCCCCGACGCCAGCTATGGCAGCCGGGCGCGTTGGAACCACGAAAGTAATGGTCAGGACCGAGATCGACAACGTTGAGTTCAAAGTTCCGACGGTTATTCCCTTCGTCGCCAAGGCCGACGGCACGCTTCAGGGCCCCTCAGAAGACGCGACCACCATCGACAATCATTCGGCCTACGGCATCCATGTCACCAACATGAAGATCGACGCCATGAACACCTGGACCATTGCTGCCGACGCCAAAGCCGGAACCGCACAGAACTCCATCGACTTTAAGGTCGGCCCCGACGGCGCACTCCAGAACGCCAGCGCCGCAACGCAGGGGACGGGCCTCGATCTTTCCAAGAATGCAGCCTTCGACATGGGCTACCAGGGCATTGCCGGCGGCAAGGACAAAATTAAGCTCAAGACAAGCGGAAACGTCGCCCGCGTCACGCGCGACATCTTCCGCGTAACCGGCGAAGGCGATCAGGTTGCAACGATCACCTGGACGGTCGAGCCCGGTGCGCACACGGCATAAGGCTGTCGCCCTGGCCGTCGCCGTCAGCATCCTAGCGTTTGGGCCAGCCATGGCCTTTGCCCAGCAAGAACAGGCGCAGGCCGCCACGCAAGTGACGGTCGACCTCTCGGAGCTCGACCGCGGCGACCGCGAGGAACCGTTGGCGCAGACAGGCGACAGACGATGGCTCTTGGCAGCAGGCGCCGCAGCAGCAGGCGCGGGGACCGCCGGCCTCGGTCTGCACATCAAACGCAGCCAGAAACAAAACACGGACAGGCCGCACTAAATTAGCTAAGGAGACCCCATGGCATCAAAGAACCTTTTGCCCGTCGTCGCACTCTGCGGCGCGCTCGCAACCGGAACGCCCGTCGCCGCTTGGGCGACTCCCGTCATGGCAGACTCCTTACCAGCAGCCCTAAGCTCCGCACCAAATCCGTCGAGTGCCATTGCGTGTAAGCGTTTTTCGATCGCACAAGCCGCAATCTCAACCTCGGGATGCCTTCGTCGTAATACGGACGGCTCGATAGTCGTGGATATCAATCGTTCGAACAAGGCAAACGGCTCCCAGGCGGGGTGCGCCGTCTGCATGTGGCGCTCGGTTGTGCTCGATGCGGATGGCGATCCATGCAATTTAGAGCTGCGCATCGACATCGCTTCGGTCGATGACTCGGCGAACGGAGCGAAGGTCGCCTTCGACGGTACGTTTTTCGAGAAAGGAGGCGGTATATGTCTGGGCTGCGCCGCCGCGAATGCAGACGATGCGCAGCCCACCCTCTCATTCACGGCATCGTTGCGACTGACCAAAGCCGGCACCGATGCCATCGCGGCGGGAGAAGCGTCCCTGCTGTTCTACGCCGTCAGCGCCAAAGACACAAACGCTCATTTCGAGAAGCCAGCCGGATCACTCAGTCTTACACGAGGGATAGAGGCAGGCCCTATTGAAATCGATGCCCACGCGCAAAGCAGGCAACGCATTCTTGCCGACCCGGCGCTTCTCGAAATGGAGTGGAACGGATCCGGAGCCATCGGAATTCTCCCCTCCGCGCTTGACGCCAAGACGCTCCCCTCAAACGACGAACCCATCAACGCAACCATACAAGAAGAGAGCGCGGATAAAGAAGCAGGTGCGGGCGACACGCCGTCGCCGACAAACAGCGCCCCAGCTTCTTTCGAAGCACCGAATGAGCCCGCTGCCGATCCAAACGATCCCGAGCTCGCGGACAGTCTGGGGCTTGCTGATCCTCAAGAGATCGATGAAGGTAACTGTTGCGTGCTTGCCGCACTCGACCACACAGAGGTCATCGACGCTGCGAACATCGAAGTTGCCGCCGCCAATCAGCCCGTCCGCAAGTCGGCTATCATCGCATTTCCCGAATCCATCGAAGTCGTCTTTTTGCCATCGGGCGAGGTCGTGGCCCCAACACTGCTCACCTTGTTGGGCGCCAAGAATACTCGAAACGAAATTAAAAAGGTCACGGTTGTCGACCCTGCAACCACCGCCAAGCTGCGTCTATACGCCGTTGCTCCAGACGGAGGCAAGACCTTGGAATTCGATGGTGACACACTCCTAGCCTGGCGACGTCTGGACATTATGCAAGACGTCTCGTATCAGATCGAACTCGAAGGGTTTGATCGTGCCCGCGATGCCAATATCATCGCCGCGGCTATTGAATCCCCGCAGCGGCTTATGACACTGCGCTTTGAATACTATCCCTATGTCCCGACAACCACCTGAGGCTTAAATGCTGCACATCATTCCTAACACCACTTATATAACGTATTAGATGAGTCGCGATGTGCCTCGCATTTCGTTCTGCTACGATTGCCACGTTGGCATCAATACAGGAGGGCTCATGCCGGGCTTGGGAACAATCATCAACGTTGTGCTTTTAGTTGCGGGCGGTCTTTTGGGATTAGCGGGCGGCCGCTTCATCACACCGCGCATCCAAGACACACTCATGAAAGCATCGGGGCTGTGCGTCCTGTTTATCGGCCTTGGCGGCACCATGCAAAAGATGCTCCTTATCGATGGGAAGGCGCTAGCGACCACCGGCACCACCATGCTCATCGTCTCATTTGCGCTCGGTTCGCTCATCGGCGAGGCCGTCAACTTGGAAGCCGCCATCGAGAACCTTGGCGAATGGCTCAAGCGCAAGACCGGCAGTGAGGGCGATAACGAGTTCACCAACGCTTTTGTCTCGACTTCACTCACCGTGTGTATCGGCGCCATGGCAATTGTGGGATCGATCCAGGACGGCCTGCTCGGCGACTGGTCAACGCTTGCCCTGAAAGGCGCACTGGACTGCATCATCGTCTGCACCATGACGGCGTCGCTCGGACGCGGCTGCATCTTCTCGGCCCTGCCCGTAGCCGTGTTCCAGGGGACGATCACGTTGTTTGCCGGCGCGCTCTCCCCCATCATGACCACAGCAGCCCTCAACAGCCTTTCGCTCGTAGGCTCCATGCTCATCTTCTGCGTCGGCGTCAACCTCATCCGTCCTCAGACCTTCCGCACGGCCAATATGCTCCCCTCCGTCGTCATCGCCGTCATCTACGCCCTCCTGTTCTAAATCTATCAACGCAGCGGTATCTCGAACACCTGTTTGATGCTGTGCTATGATATGAGGTCACCGAAGCTGCGTTAGGAGAGGAGAAGCGGTGGCCGACCAGGACATCAAGATGCTCATCGAGCGCATTATGGCCGAGGCCCGGACCCATCAGTCTGCCCGCTTCTCACATGAAGTCTACGCAGACGAGCCGATTCTCAAAACCGGCCGACAGATGCAGAATTTCCTCCCCGACCAGTACCGTAAAATGCGCGAGATATCGCGCTGGCAGGATGACCCCAAGGGCGGTGCGGGCCGCTGGCTTTCGGAAGCCGAGCTTTTTTACCGCCAGGGCCTGCTGATGGCCGACTTTGAGGACGACTGTCCCTACAACGGCACCTTTAAGTCGTACTTTCCCACCTACAACGCCATGAGCGACCGGCAGCTGCGCGGCTACTTTACCTGGCGTGCCCAAGTGCGCCGCGGAACCGTCGAGGAAACGTCTACGTCCTTTGCCTTTCTGTATCTCTATGAGCTGATTTGCGGCATTGGCGTAGATGACCCGCTCGACGGTTTTAACAAGATCAAGGCCTTTTGGGATGTCTATCGCGCCTTCGAGCCCGGCATTGATCGGTTTGCACGCGTGTGGTTGCAGGATTACGCCGTATTCCATGGGCTCGACCCCAAGCTGCTCCGCGACTCTAAAACCGTCATGTTCGATAACGCCCTTATCGAGCTGCGGCGCGCGGCACGAGACCTTGTACCGGCACCGGCACCGTCCGACCAGACCCCCAAACGTCGCAAAACCTCCGAGCCCACGCTCCCCCTTCCGCCCGATGAGGTGCGCGAGGAGCGACTCATGGCCGCCATCAACGCCCTCTCCACGTACAACCTAAGTAACTCGCGGCTCGACCGCAGCCACCACCGCGATCTGCGCCACGTGGCATGCGCCGTGTATGTCCGCATGGCGCGCTACTATGACACGCACCGAAAGACCGGCATCGTAGCGAGCTTGTTTGGGGAGGAGACGGCCATGCCCTACACCATGTTTGCCTCGGCCGTATTCTTTGCGCCCGAGCGCCACGAGGACTGCGAATACCGCCTGGATCCCATCCACATCTACCGTTGCCAAAACGGCTTTTGGGAATGTATGCGTATCCATGGTAGTAGGCAAAAGAGCAGCAAGCTCGGTGAAATGATGCGCGCCTGCGACCAACGCCTGCGCCTGGCGCTGGACCCCGCCCATCCCCTTAAGGAAGAAAAGGTCCCCAAATATCTGGCCAAGATTATCGATGACGAGATCATGGCATGGCTTTCGTGGGACGCCGCACACCAGCCCGTCAAGATCGATATCGATCTGAGTCAGCTGGGGCACATTCGGAGCGCCGCTGCGCAAACGCGCGAAGCACTTTTAATCGACGAAGAGCGCGAGGACGGCGCACCTGTGGAAGCCGAGGCAGCGGACTCAGGGCAACCGGAAGCCGAGCCCGTAGCCGACGCGATTGTCGAGGCGGTCGCGGCACCCATTCGGCAGGACGAGACCGACGAGCCAACCATATCCACCGAACAGTTTGGTGTCGTGGCACCGCTTCTCGCGCCGACGCCCGCGTTCGCAGCTGTTGCGCCCGCTGACGCCACGAACGAACTCACGCCTGCCGCAGACGCCTATCTCCGCGCGCTGCTCGAGCACAACGCAGTACAGGCGGAATCGGCGGTAGTGCAATCGGGACAGAGCGAGGACATGCTCGTCGATACCATCAACGAGGCGCTCTTTGACCTGGTGGGCGACACCGTAATTGAATTTAGCGCGGCAGGGCCGCAGATTATTGAGGACTACGAAGCAGACGTGAGAGGATACCTAGACCATGAGTGATACCGCATCCGCAGCACCCCGCGTGCCCAAGCGCGTCGCTGCCGTCATTCTCAACTCGCTCAAGGGCGGCGTGGTCCCGCGCATCGGCCTTCCCTACATTACCGTAGGA
>CAKWZF010000027.1:0-18177 GCA_934865005.1 uncultured bacterium
GTGCTCGAGAGCGCCACGGTGGTCAAGCTCACCAGGACGCTGGCCATTATTCCCATCACGTTGGTCCTCGCATGCTGGCAGATGCATCTGGCACGCAAGGCCGGTGGCGACGCTAAGAGCACGTTCTCGCTTAAACGCGCGTTTCCCATGTTTGTGCTGTTCTTTGTGCTGGCGAGCGTGATCACCACGGTGTTTCAGCTTCCTGTGTCCATCACGGCGCCCATCAAGGAGCTGTCGAAGTTCTTTATCGTGATGGCCATGGCGGCTATTGGTTTTAATACCGATATCGTCGAGCTGGTCAAAAAGGGCGGCAAGCCCATCGCATTGGGCTTTTGCTGCTGGATTGGCATTGCGTGCATGAGTTTGGGAATGCAGCACGTGCTGGGAATCTGGTAGAGAAGTAGCTTATTTGCGTACTGCGTGCTGGTGAGCGCATTCTCACGGTGGAGCGATAGGAGCTCTTGCGGGTATGGCTTGTCCGCAGGTTTATAAGTCCCGAAGAGCTCTTATCGCCCCGCCAGGATGGCGATGCGGGGCAACACCTATACTCGCAGGACGGCGCTTTCTGCCCTATAGTGTTTGGTGAGCAATATCGTTCAATTTTGAAACACTTGGTCGTGCGACCGTCGGCGGCTGCACGTCGCCGCGGACAGGGGCAAATCATGGATAGCGATGCCAAACTGAACATCTTGACCGATGTCCTAGCTGCCGCCGGGGCCTCGGCATTGGCAATCGATGCGCGTGGGGACGTTGCGATCTCGACCATGAATGACGCGGCGCTTGAGCGGGATGTGGCGGCTTTTGTCGCCGAGCGCCTCGACCGTATAGGAGACGGCGCGCGTCTGGTTATGGGGCGTGCGGGTACGCGCCTGAGCCTGACCGTTCGCCCCACCGACAAAGAGGGCGGGGGCCTTTGGGTCGTCGTGGTCCGCGAGGTGCGCGGCGCCGCGGCGCATGCGGGCATCGAGTGGCTCAACGCCGACGAAGTTGAGGCCCGCTACGAATCGAGCGCGTACGGCATCGTTGAGGGGGCGGCCTCGGTGGTTGCGCCGGTTGCAGAGAGTTACGCGCGCGGTGTGCCTCTTATGCTCGAGGGCGAGCTGGGAGCGGGTCAGGTCGAGATCGCCAAGCGCCTCTATCTGGACGGTCCTTTTGCCGATCAGCCCTTTGTTTCCGTTGCGCTCGATGAGCTCACCGAGCGCGGTTGGCGCCATGTACTCAAAAGCGTCGAATCGCCGTTGTTCCAAATGGGGCTGACCCTTTGCATTGAGGGCTGGAACGCGGTTGGCCCCCAGCGCCTCCGCGAGCTGGTCTCCACGATGACCGACACCGCGTTGGCGACGCGCTGCCATGTGGTGCTGACGGCGAATGACATGCCGGGCGGCGGCGAAAGTGATCAAGCCGCCTTTGTGACCGAGCGCTTCGCCTGTGCGGTGAGCGTCGCGCCGGCAATCGCCGAGCAGGGAGCCGCGTCGACGAAGGTCGCGCGCTATTTGGAATATCTCGCTGATGCATTTGGGACGGCAGCGCCCACGCTGTCTGCCGCGGCGACGAAGACGCTCGATGCTTACCGCTGGCCGCGCAACTATCTGCAGCTCCGCGAGGTCTCGGAACGACTGTATATATTGGTGGGGACGGGCACGGTGGACCGCGCTGTGGCGGAGGAAGTGCTCGCCCAAGAGGACGTGATTAAGACCGCAACCTTTGGCGCCCCGACGCTTGAAAGTGACCTGTATATCCTGCGACCGCTGGCCGATACCGAGCGAGATATCGCGCATCTGGTTGTAGACCATCTCCACGGCAACCGAACCCGTGCGGCGGAGGTGCTGGGCATAAGCCGTACAACGCTGTGGCGCTTGCTGAAGGACGATGACCGTTGAGCGAGGCGCCCGTGACCGCACGCGACGCGTGTGCTACAGTCCAAAGCGTTATTGTTTCGATTTGGTTACGGCGTGCGAGGGCATATGGCTGAGACTTCAAAACCGAGCCGCAGAAGGCGGAGTGCCGCGCCGGTCAACCGACGCACAACATCGGTGACGTGGGGCAAACACGCCTCGGGGTTTGATGGCTCGTTCAAGCGCACTAAATACGGCTATCCTTCGGCAAGCGCCCGCTTGGCAATGCAGGCAGAGTCCTCGCTGTGGGGCCGCAAACGCGTGGTGGGCTCAAAGCTCAAGCACGACGGAACGCTCGGATACATCAGCCGCGGGGCGGCTCGCCGCAGCGGGCTCAATCCCGCCGGCTGGCATCGCTACGTGCCGATCGTGGCCGCCGTTGCAGTGATCGTCATCGCGCTCGCTGCGCTCGGATATGCCGGCGGTGGCGCCAACTTGGACGCAATGTTTAAATCGCCCGAGCTCGCGCATGTAGGTACAGAAGTTGTCGAGGGCGCTCAGGCCCAGACGAGCGTCGCGCCCCAGCGCGGTATCGTTGCGGCGGCCTCCACCATCGCCGATGTGCAAAAGGACGAGGACGAACAAGGCAGCGAAGCCGAAACGGCCCAGACGAACGAAACGACGACAACTCAAATATCAACATAGCTTGCCGGCAGAAGGGGACGTTCCTTTTCTGCCGGCAGTTTGGGACACTCCTGCGCTACTTGACGTATACCACGTTGTCGCGGCGGGGTTTGGACTCGGGTAGCGTGTCCTCGGCATAGCCCAGAATGCAGTGACCGACGCCGCGCAGACTGCCGTCGGCGGGCAGGCCCCAGCTGGCCAGCAGCTCCAGGCCCTCGCCCGAGTCAAAGACCTCATGCGCGCGGTGAATCCAGCACGAATCGACACCCAGCGCATAAGCGGCGTTGAGCAAGTTGCCCATGGCGAGCGAGCCGTCTTCCAGATGTGTGGGCACGCTGCGGTCAACCAGCACCACCACAACGGTCTTGGCGCCATAGAAGGGGTCGCTGTTGCTGCCCATGACTTGCGCGTTGAGCTGCGAGAGACGCTCGACGGTCGCGGGGTCGGTGACGGCGACAAACGTCACCGGCTGGCGGCCCATGCCGCTCGGTGCATATTGGCCGGCTTCGATAATACGTGCAAGCTTTTCGGCCTCGACGGGACGATCGCTGTAGTTGCGGCAGCTGCGGCGGTGAATGAGTGCTTCGATAGTCTCCATGGTGTCTCCTTGCGGTGGCGTTGCAGATGCCCCGTTCATACCCGTCGGGCTCAAACGATAGACGGTCAATTGCCCGGCCAAAAGGATAGATTCCAATTGGGAAAGTAGGTTTGCATAAAAGTACCTTCAGAATGTGACAAACAAATGGGATGGTTAAACGTTTTATCCCGTCTACCCTGCGCTTTTTTACCACTTGCCTAAATGACGAACGCATAACCTTTGATAAAGGTTTTACTAAAGGAGTACCAACGTTTATCAATGCGCCGTGGTGGCGCCGGGCCAGGAGGTAACATCATGTTCCAGGCTGGAGATGTCGTCGAGACCGATTTCGAAGGATTTCTGAAGCTGCTGCGTTCCAAGACGCGCGCTTTCGTGTCGATCAACGATCACGAGTACTACATCACGCACACCGATGGCTATTGGCGTGTTCAGGATTGCGAGGCCCTCAACGACAAGGGCCACTTTACTGACTGCTCCGAGCTGGTCAACACGGTCTGCGAGGTCGTCGAGCTGCCGTGGATTGCCGGCAAGAGCCTGCATGGCAGCTTCTCGGGTGCTACGGTCTATGAGGCCGTCGCTGCTTAACAGCCAACACTCGATATTCTCTCGCAACCGCCGGCGCCGCCCCCGCGCCGGCGGTCTTTTTTGTCGATATGCTTATGTAGAGCCGACCATAAACAACGAGCTTGTTGACGATAGTCAAAACTCGGACTAATGTAGAGATATTAATTGGTCAAAACTCGGACTATCGAATGGTGGGAGAGATGAATAGTGCAGTTAGCCCGGTCGATTTCGACCGGATGCTCAACGGGCTTGACCGTATCTATTCGGAGTTCGCGCGCGCCTGCGGTCTTTCGGACTGCGCCTACTGGATGCTCGTCGACACGAGTGCGGCGGGCGGAAGCGTTGCCGTGAGTCGGCTGACGAGTGAATGGTTCTACAGCAAACAGACCATCAATTCGGCGATCAAGACGCTTAGGGCGCGAGGGCTTGCGACGTTGGAGTTTGCCGAGGGCAGTCGTAAGAACAAGGTTGTGCGACTGACCGAAGAAGGCGTGCAGTTTGCCAAGCGCTACGCGTTGCCGGCGCAAAAAGCCGAGCAACAGGCATTCGAGGCGCTCGAGCCGTGGGAACAGCGCGAGATCATGCGCTTGGTCGGTAAGTTCTCCCATGTTCTTAACGAAGAGTGCGAGGCATTTAAACGGCAAGTGGCCGCCGAGAACGAGGCTGACGATAAGGGCGAGGGGGACACATGCGACTCTTAATGAGGTTTATGAGGCCGTACCGCGGTCTGATTGCGGTGACGCTGTTTGCGGTGCTGATAGATAACGTCGGTACGCTGTTGGTTCCCACGATGCTGGCGAACATGGTCAACACCGGTATTACCACGGGCGACATCGACTATATTTTACGCAACGGCCTGTACATGCTTATCGCGACCGGCATGGCCAGCGGCGGCACGGTGTTGGGCTGCTATCTTTCGGCGCGCCTGGCCGCCAACGTGGCCTGCGATATCCGCAATGCCGTGTACGACAAATCGCTCGAGCTCGCGGCCAGCGATTTTGAGCGCTTTGGCACCGGATCGATGATCACGCGCTCGCTCAACGACATCAACGTGATTCAGCAGGCGATTCTGCAGACGATTCAGCTGGTGCTGCCCGTGCCGTTTTTGGCTGTGGCGGGCATCATATTCGCCTGGTTTATCGATCCCGCCATGGGCACGCTTCTGGGCGTAGTCGTTGCGATTGTGCTGGTGGCGGCGGTCTTTACGGTTGCCAACGCGGCTCCGATCTTTATGCGCCTACAGGGCTTTATCGACCGCATGAACGTGGTGCTGCGCGAGAATATTGTGGGCGTGCGCGTCATCCGTGCGTTTAACAAGGAGCGCCACGAGGAACGGCGTCTGGACGAGGTGTTTAGCGAATACGCCGCCAACGCCATCAAAGTCAACCACCTGTTTGTGGGCCTCGACAGCTCAAGCTTCTTTTTGATGAACATCGCCGAGGTGGCGGTGCTGTGGGTGGGCGGCAACCGCGTAGGCGCCCACGCCATGCAGATTGCGAGTATCTCGGCGGTGCTGGAGTATGCAATTCTGATCCTGTTCTTTGTGATGATGGCCCAGATGGTGGTGCTGACGCTTCCGCGTGCTGCCGCGTGCCTGAACCGTGCGCAGCAGGTGTTGGAGATTGAGCCGAGCATCGTCGATGGCGAGCGCACGCTGGATGACGGGGCGCGCGAGCCCCAAGACGAAGCCGATGCGGTGGCCATGTTCGACCACATGTCGTTTCGCTTTGACGATGCCGACGAGGACACCCTGTGCGACCTGAGCTTTGCCTGTCGTCGCGGTCAGACGACCGCAATCGTCGGCTCGACGGGTTCGGGCAAGTCGACGGTGGCCAAGCTCTTGCTGCGCTTCCACGATGCCACCAAGGGCGCCATTCGCCTGGACGGTGTCGATCTGCGCGAGCTTTCGCAAGATGAGATCCGTGGACACATCGCCTATGTGCCGCAGAAGGCGTGGCTGTTCTCGGGCACCGTGGCAAGTAATCTGCGCTTTGGCAACGAGGACGCGACCGAGACCGACATGCTTCACGCGCTTGAGGTTGCCCAGAGCACCTTTGTACTCGATCAGCCGCAGGGGCTCGATACCCCGGTGGCGCAGGGCGGCACGAACTTTTCAGGCGGCCAGCGCCAGCGCCTGGCCATTGCTCGCGCGCTCATGAAGCATGCCGATCTATATATCTTCGATGACAGTTTTTCGGCCCTGGACTTTAAGACCGATGCCGCCCTGCGTCATGCGTTGCAAGACGAGACGCGTGACGCTGCGGTGCTCATCATCGCGCAGCGCATCTCGACGATCTTGCACGCCGACCAGATCGTCGTGCTCAAGGATGGCGAGGTTGTGGGCTTGGGCACGCATGGCGAGCTTATGGAAACCTGCGAGGTGTACCGCGCCATCGCGGAATCGCAGATGAAGGGAGGTGAGTAGCATGACCGAGGAGCTCAAGAAGCAGGGCGGCCTTGTCGATGCCGCCGCTGCGGACGCTGCCGAGGAAGCGGTCGAGCGGGCTGCCATGTCGACCGAGCTGGATGACGCCGCCAAGGCTGCAGCCGAGCGCGAGGCTCGCCGCCAAGCGCTCTACGAGGAAAACGAACGTGCCGAGGACGAGCGCGCCCGCGCCGAGGCAGAGCGTATGCGCGACGTGGACGACGAAGACGAGGACGAGACGCCTCGGGATACCTGGGCGACGGTGCGCCGCCTGTGGAGTGAGGCTGCCGGCGACCATTGGCGCTTCTATATCGTGTTCGCGAGCATTGTGTTCTATGTCATCTTTAACACTGCCGCGCCGGCATATAGCGCCCGCGTGATCGATGAGCTGTGGGGCCACATTCAGGTAGCGTTTGTCAACAACGCCACCTTCAGCATCACCTGGGAGAACTGTGGCAGGACTATCTTCATCTACTTTTTGATTTGGACGGCCGCCGCTTCGTTCTACGCGCTCCAGAGCTTTTTGATGTCGAGCGTGGCCGAACGCCTCAATCTGCGCCTGCGCAACCGCATCGCGCAAAAGCTCAACCGTCTGCCGCTCGCCTATTTTGACGCGCATCGTCCCGGCGAGGTCGTCAGCCGCGCGACCAACGACCTGGACAAGATGTCCGAGAGCATGCAGCGCGGATTGCTGCAGCTGCTCGTGTCGATCGGCACGGTTGTTGGTGCTGTGAGCGTGATGTTCGTGTTCAGCGTGCAGCTTACGCTCGTCTTTCTGTTCTTTACGGCGGTATCGCTGCTGGTGACCAAGGTGGTTTCGCGCCGTACGCATGATGTGACGGGCGAGCGCCAGGAGTGGGTGTCCAAGATTACGAGTGCGGTCGAGGAGGGCTACTCGGGCCGTCTGGTGATCCGCGCGTTTAACCGCGAACGTCAGAGCTCTGCCGAGGTGCACGAGGCCTCGGGCGAGCTGGCGCGCGTGAGTACCAAGGCCGACTTCATGATCAATGCCGTCGGCCCTGCGGTGCGCTTTATCGGCCGTTTGGCGCAGATCGTGATTGCGATTGTGGGCTGCAGCATGCTGGTTGCCGGCCACATGACCGTCGGCGTGTTCCAGGCGTTCTTCCAGTTTATCTACGAGGCGTCCGAGCCCATGACGCAGTTGTCGTTTACCTTCAACTCGCTGCAGAGCGCGCTGGCGAGTGCAGAGCGCGTGTTCGACCTGCTCGATGAGCCCGAGATGGAGGCCGATCCGCTGCCGGGCAAGGCCGCCAAGCTGCCGGGTCGCGTGGAGGGCCGCGTCTCCTTTGAGCACGTGCGCTTTGGTTATTCGCCCGACAAGCCGCTTATGCACGACGTGTCGTTTACCGCCGAGCCGGGCCAGAAGATTGCCGTGGTGGGAACTACGGGCGCAGGCAAGACGACACTCATCAACCTGCTCATGCGCTTCTACGAGATTGACGGCGGGCGTATTACGCTCGACGGCGTGGATACGAGCTGCATGAATCGCGGCGAGCTACGTCAGCAGTTTGGCATGGTGCTGCAGGACGCCTGGCTATTCGATGGCACGATTGCCGAGAACATCGCCTACGGCTGCCCCGAGGCAACGCGCGAGGAGATTGTTGCGGCTGCGCGCGCCGCCCAGGTTGACTTCTTTGTGCGCACCATGCCGCAGGGCTACGACACGCGCGTGGCCAACGATGCCGAAAGCATCAGCCAGGGCCAGCGTCAGCTGCTGACCATCGCACGCGTGCTGCTCAACAACCCGGCGATTCTCATCCTGGACGAGGCGACCTCAAGCGTGGACACGCGCACCGAGCTTGCTATCGGCCGCGCCATGGACGCGCTCATGCGCGGGCGCACGAGCTTTGTGATCGCGCATCGCCTGTCGACGATCGTGGACGCCGACTTGATCTTGGTCATGGACCACGGCAACATTATCGAGCAGGGCACGCATAAGGAGCTGCTCGCAGCCGAGGGCGCTTATGCTGACCTCTATCTGAGTCAGTTCGCATAATGTGACAAAGGGACAGTCCCGCATGTCACATCAAAAAGAAAGGCGCGCCGGGGATTGAATGCCCTGGCGCGCCTTCTTGCGTTGATGCCGATGTCGTTTTGTGCCGCTTGCGTTCCTAGCGCTCGTCCACGAGCTTTGCGACGAGGGCTTTGAGCTCGGCCACCTCTCGCTCGAGTTCTTTGACGCGGCGGGCGTTCTCGGTGATGCCTTGGCGGTTGAGGGCACTCTGCTCGGCGGCGTCATCGGGCATGTACTCGCGATGCTGCTTGGCATCGAAGCTCTCCTCGAACACGCGGCAGCCGTTGCGCTTGATGATGCGTCCCGGCACGCCCACGACGGTGCAGTTGTCGGGCACGTCCTTGACGACAACCGAGTTGCCGCCGATCTTGACGTTGTTGCCGATGCGAATGTTGCCGAGCACCTTGGCGCCCGTGCCCACGGTGACGTTATTACCGAGCGTTGGGTGGCGTTTGCCGGTCTCGTTGCCGGTACCGCCGAGCGTGACGCCCTGGTAGAGCACGCAGTTGTCGCCCACGACGGTGGTCTCGCCGATGACGACGCCCATGGCGTGGTCGATAAAGAAGTGCTTGCCGATCTGTGCGGCGGGATGAATCTCGACGCCGGTGATGTGGCGGGTGATTTGCGAGAGCACGCGGGCGAGCGAGCGATGGCCATGCTCCCAGAGCCAGTGCTCGGGCACGTGGTTCCACTTGGCGTGCAGGCCAGGATAGGAAAGGAAGATGACCAGACCGTTTTGCGCAGCGGGGTCTTGTGCCTGGACGGTCTTGATGTCCTCGCGAATGGTATTGATAAAGCTCACCGGCCGCCCTCCCTTAGCGCCATGGCAATGCGATTCAATAAAGTATAGCGATTCGCTAGGGATTAGAAAGGACAATCTTGGCGGCTTTGCACGACAGGTGTCAGTTATGCAAACTTGCTGGTAATGGAGTCATGCTTTTGTGGGGTTGCGCACAAGGGGGTGCCGCACCCGTATACAGGTCAACTAGGACGTATCCGCGCCCACAACTGAGAGGTTTTACTTCATGGGTTTCATTAATTTTATCGCCGAGCTGCTTAAGGATCCGCGCACCGCGATTGCCAGCTGGATTGCCGCCGGCCCGCTTATGGCCTACGGCTGCGTGTTCCTGATCATCTTTATCGAGACGGGCGTGGTGTTCTTCCCATTCCTTCCCGGTGATTCGCTGCTGTTTGCTTCGGGCTTCTTTGCCCACAACGGGGGCTTTAACATCGTGGCGCTTCTGGCTACCGCATGGGCCGCTGCCATTTTGGGCGATCAGTGCAACTTTATGATTGGTCACTTCTTTGGCAAAAAAATCATCGCTTCGGGCAAGGTTAAGGCCATGACGCCCGAGCGCATCAAAAAGTCCGAGGACTTCTTGGACAAGTGGGGTCACCTGGCCATCTTCCTGGGTCGCTTCTTCCCGTTTATCCGCACCTTTGTGCCCTTTATCGCCGGCATGGGCGGCATGCACTGGCGCAACTTTGTCATCTTTAACGTGCTGGGCGGCATTACCTGGTCGACGCTCTTTACACTACTGGGCTATTTCTTTGGCGGCATCCCCTTTGTGCAGGAGCACTTTGAGTTGCTGATCGTCGGCATCGTTGCCGTGTCGATCATCCCGACCGTGGTCGGTCTGGTTAAGGCTAAGCTTGGCAAAAAGAACGCGTAGCTCGAGCCGGCGCGCAAAGCGTGCAGTTGAGGCCCGTCACCGCTTACGGTGGCGGGCCTCTTTAGTTTCAGTCAAATGAAAATACTTTACTTAGTTAAAGGAAAGCGTTTTATCAGACGTGTACGGGGAGTACAATCTCGTGCATGCGAATCGACGTGCCATCGGCTTTGATGCCGTTCGCGTGTCCCGTCCGGTTCTACGCTCCGGGCGTGCGACGTTGCGACGCGGCCGGCCTCGGTCCTTGCGTGCGGGTTCGCGAGTTTGCAACTGTGTATGTAAGGAGCGACATATGACTGTCGAGAAGAAGGATATCGATTGGGGTAGCCTCGGCTTTGGCTACATGAAGACCGATTACAGCTACGAGGCTCATTGGAAGGATGGCGAGTGGGACGAGGGCGGCCTGACCACCGACCACACCCTGCATGTCTCCGAGTGCGGCGGCATCTTCCATTACTGCCAGGAGGTCTTTGAGGGCCTGAAGGCCTACACCGCCGAGGACGGCAGCATCGTCTGCTTCCGTCCCGACATGAACGCCGAGCGTATGTACAACTCTGCGCAGCGCCTCGAGATGCCCCCGTTCCCCAAGGACAGGTTCGTTGAAGCCGTCAAGCAGGTCGTTTCTGCCAACGCCGCCTGGGTTCCGCCCTTCGGTTCCGGTGCGACCCTGTACGTGCGTCCGTTTATGATCGGCTCCGGTGACGTGATCGGCGTGGCTCCCGCTCCTGAGTACACGTTCCGCATTCTCGTGACCCCGGTCGGTCCGTACTTTAAGGGTGGCCTCAAGCCCGTTAAGCTGCGCGTTTCCGAGTATGACCGCGCCGCACCGCACGGCACCGGCAATATCAAGGCCGGCCTGAACTACGCCATGTCCCTCAAGCCCACGATGGAGGCCCATCGCGAGGGCTATGCCGAGAACCTGTATCTCGACTCCGAGTCCCGCACCTATGTCGAGGAGACCGGTGGCGCCAACGTCCTGTTCGTGAAAGAGGATGGCACGCTCGTCGTTCCGCAGTCGCACACCGACTCCATCCTGCCCTCCATCACCCGTCGTTCGCTCGTTCAGGTCGCTCAGGACCTGGGTATGACCGTCGATCAGCGCCCCGTCGAGTGGGCCGAGGTCAAGGCCGGCACCTTTGTGGAGTGCGGCCTGTGCGGCACCGCTGCCGTCATCTCCCCGGTGGGCGAGATCGACAACAAGGTCTACGGTGCCGACGAGACCGTGACCTTCCCGGCTGGCTACACCGAGATCGGCCCCGTGATGAAGAAGCTTCGTGAGACCCTGACTGGTATCCAGTCCGGTGCTGTCGAGGATAAGCACAACTGGGTTTACACCGTCGCGTAAGCTGTCTTAGCTGTCCGGCCCGAGGGCGACCTTCCTTTCCGGCGCGTCCTCGGACATGAAAGAACCTCCGCTGCGCACTACGTGCGGCGGGGGTTCTTTCGTCCTGCAGAGTGCGCCGGAAAGGAAGGCCGCGCTTTTGTTTTGGTTCGCGCCATGTGGGGGTGGCGGCGACGTGCATTTTTGCGAGTATTCTGCAATCGAAGGCCCCTGCATACCGACCTCGGGCAAAAAATCGGGATTTCTCGATGTTTTCTACGGATGATGGGCGGGGTTATGGGCTGACAGCGTTTGATTTGCAGGGACATTCGCGGTCTTTGGCATTTATCGTGGCTCCCGAAGCTCTCGGTTATGTTGAATACTCCTGAAAATGCACGGCGCTTAGAGGGGGACCTTCGCGAAAAAGGAAACCGCCCCGTCGAAGTATGCATTCGACGGGGCGGTTTATGCATTTGGCCGATTAAGGATGCACTGCCAAACTACTAGAACTTGACGGTCGGGGCCTGGCGGGCTGCTTCGGCGGCCTCGAAGCCCTGGCGCTCCTTAAACTGGAAGATGCCGGCAAAGATGACAGCCGGGAACGTCTGAATGGCGTTGTTGTAGCTGAGCACGCAGTCGTTGTAGCTCTGGCGTGCATAGCTAATCTTGTTCTCGGTATCCTCGAGCGATGCCTGCAGCTGCGTAAAGTTGGTGTTTGCCTTAAGGTCGGGGTAGGCCTCGGCCACGGCAAAGAGCTGGCGCAGCGCACCGGTCAGCACGTTGTCGGCTTCCATCTTGGCCTCGGGCGTGGTGGCCTTGACGGCGGTGTTACGCGCGCTGATCACGGCGGAGAGCGTCTCCTGCTCGTGCTTGGCGTAGCCCTTGACGGTCTCGACCAGGTTGGGGATCAGGTCGTTGCGGCGCTGCAGCTGCGTATCGATGTTCTGCCAGGCGTTATCGATGCGGTTACGCTTGGTGACCATGTTGTTGTAGATGCCGGCGATGGCGCAGACAATCACAATGACAACAACGATGCCGATGATGACGGTAATCATGATGTCTCCGTTTCGAATGGCCGCGGCGGCATGCGCCAGCTGCCGTTGGTATAACGCTACTAGTATACCCGCAACGTTTTACCGTGCCGAACTTTCCGGTAAGCGTTGTGTTTTCGGCGGGGTCGGCACCGGGGCAAAGCGCGCGAGGTACAGGTGTAAGATATGCGACAGATTGACGAGTGTTGTCTTTGCCCTGAGGATGGCGATACCAGTGGACCTTCGCATTAAGAAAACCTACCGCTCCCTGTTCGATGCCTTCACCGAGCTTCTCGAGGAGCATCGGTTTGAGGACCTGACGGTCGCCATGCTGTGCGACCGGGCCATGATTCGCCGCACGACGTTCTACAAGCACTTTCGCGACAAGAACGATTACTTTGCCTTTTATATCGATGAGCTCATGTCGGGCTTGCCGCAAAAACAGCCCGATGAGGCCGGCGCGGTGTCTGCCGAGGACGTGCGCGCGCTTCGGCACGCGATTTTGGACGATGCCATGGATTTGATTCTGACGCACGAGCGGCTCATGGACAACATTTTGGCAAGCAGCATGTCGGGCATGTTGACCAACGTTATTTGCGACCGCATTGCCCGCTCCATCCGCGAGCGTGTGATGAACGTGCTTGCCGAGGATGCCCTGGCCCCCGTGTCACTCGAGACGACGTCTGAGTTTGTCGCCGGCGGTATTATTCGTCTTTTCACGATATGGTGGGAATCGGGCCACGATCTTGAACGTCGACCTGAGATAGCCGACGTGGTCGATGCACTGTTTGAGCGAACCATGACGCCGGTGCATCACTAGAAGTGGCGGAGAGAGGGGGATTCGAACCCCCGGAACGCTCTCGCGCTCAACGGTTTTCAAGACCGCCGCATTCAACCGCTCTGCCATCTCTCCGTGAGTCGTAATGATAGCATCGTTTTGAATTTGCAACAGGGAAGGCGAACGATGACGATCACCGAAATCGACGAGAAGTTCATGCGCGAGGCGCTGGCCGAGGCGCGAGCCGCCGCGGCGGTGGGCGAGGTGCCCATCGGAGCCGTAGTGGTGCGCGACGGCGAGGTTGTCGCGCGGGCGCATAATCGTCGCGAGCTCGATCAGGATCCTTCGGCTCATGCAGAGTTCGCGGCCCTGTGCGCTGCCGCCCAGGCGCTTGGCCGCTGGCGCCTTTCCGATTGCACGGTCTATGTAACGCTCGAGCCTTGCTGCATGTGTGCGGGGCTTATGGTCAACGCGCGCGTTGGACGCTGTGTGTATGGCGCGGCCGATGCCAAGGCGGGCGCGTTGGGATCCCTATACGATTTGAATGCCGATTCGCGCCTGAATCATCGGTTTAACGTGACGGCCGGGGTCCTGGCGGATGAATGCCGCGAGCTGCTGAGTAACTATTTTGGCGGTCTGCGCGGAGCGGGCGACGCTGATTGCGGTTGTGGGGCTGATCTTGAAGCGCACACTGCTCACGCCGCAGCGCTTGCAGGTGCCGGTGAAGATGCTGGCACGGCGGTTGACTTTGGTCCTGCGTGCCGCCGGCCCCGCCGTGTGCTGTTGGCGATTGATTCCTTTAAGGGCAGCGTTTCGAGCGCGCAGGCGGAGGCGGCGGTTGCCGAAGGCGTGCGCCGCGTTTGGCCCGATGCTCAGGTGGCCGCGTTGCCGCTGGCGGATGGCGGCGAGGGGACGCTCGACGCCATCGCCGCGCGTGGTGGCGAGCTTGTGACCTGCGAGGTTGCAGGCCCCTTGGGCGACCTCGTGTCTGCCCGGATGCTGGTTGATGTCGAGCGCGAGTCCGCGGTCATCGAGATGGCCGAGGCGGCCGGCATTGGGTATTCGCCTTGTACGGAGTCGGCGGCGTTGGCGGCCACAACCTATGGCGTGGGCGAGCTCATGTTTCGCGCGGTTCGCATGGGCGCAAAGACACTCTATATTGGTCTGGGCGGCAGCGCCACCAACGACGGTGGCGCCGGCATGCTGCAGGCGCTGGGCGCGCGTGTGGTCGATGATCAGGACTGCGATGTCGCCCCCGGTCTTGCGGGCTTTGAACACGTGTCGAGTATCGATTTGACGTCAGCGCTTCGTGCACTGAGCGGCGCTCGTATCGTTGTGCTTTCGGATGTCGAGAATCCGCTCGTGGGACGCCGCGGTGCGCTGGCGGTGTTTGGCGGGCAGAAGGGCCTGCCGACGGATGACGCTGAGGCGCTGCGCGGGTACGACAGCTGGATGGTCGGCTACGGTCGCCTGCTCGATGCGGCAATTACCGGGGTGCGGGCTCAGGGATTGTTGCGCGTGCCCGAGGGTGCTCGGACATTTGGCTCGGTGCTCGGAGTGCCCGGTGCCGGTGCCGCAGGCGGCCTGGGTGCCGCGCTGCTGGCGCTCGGGGCGGAGCTGCGTTCGGGCGTGGAGACGGTGCTCGATCTCGTGGGGTTTGACGAGCGCGTGCGCGATGTCGACCTGGTCATAACGGGCGAGGGCAATATGGATGAGCAGTCCGCCGCCGGTAAGGCGCCGGTGGGTGTGGCCCGTCGTGCGAAGCGATATGGCAAGCCGGTGATTGCTGTCGTGGGCGGTCGCGCTGATAACCTGGATGCGGTGTATGGGCAAGGCATCGACCTTGTACTGCCGATTTGCCGCAAACCCATGGGCCTGGAACAGGCACTCGATCCGCAAGAAGCCACAACCAACCTCATCTGTGCCGGCGAGGCAGCCGCTCGATCCTACGACCTTGGCCGTATCTAAAACCCATCCCCTCGATAAGTTGCGGTGAAATACGGAGCGTTTTTGCCTTAAAGGGGCCAATTCAGTCCGTATTCCACCGCAACTTCGAGAATGTCCATTCGAGGCTGGCTGCCTTGGGTCTCGAGCCGGACCGTCTGCCATGAAATGTGGCAATCTACTACGTTTAACGGAACACCCTCGACCATCCCGGATTTTGTGAAATTAAAACCGCAGGTAGAAAGCTTGCCGATTTTCGAAAAAAGCCGGCTATGGTTGACCCCTGTGGCCTAAACGTAGTAGATGGGCCCTTTCTGTGGTGCGGCACCAAGCCGGTCATTTTGGGATGGGACTATTTTGACTACTCATTGGCTGCTCTGACAATCGGGCTGCAAAAGTAGTCAAAAAAGCCCCGTCCCAAATTAGCTACCTTGCTCTGGCGGGCGGGAGCAGGTAAGATATACCGAGCGCCTAGCGCGTTCGATGGGTTCGGATGACGACATGTTCCGAATCTGGTCAGGTCCGGAAGGAAGCAGCCATAAGGAGCCTCTGTCGGGCATCCGAATCCATCGAGCGCACGGGCTTTCTTTTTGCGCGGTTTTACCAAACCGCGCAATGCTCGACGCTGCGCGCCACCCAGAGCGACAATTTGTCATTCAAAAGGCAAGGCATGACCAGAAGGTCTATGCCTTGCCTTTTTCATGCCAACTTGTTCGCTCTGGGTGGCGCTCGCTGGCTTTGCCAAAACATCGATGGCTACGCGGTCCAGGAGGCGGCGAAGTGTTTGGTGTCTCGCTGGTCCTCGGCTGCGCCTGCGGGATCGCTCGACTACCAAACACCTCGCCGCCGACCGGGCCCCGTCGTCCAAAAATCATCCGTAAAGGCGCGTTTATCTAATTTAAATCTATCCCTTGTGGAATGCGGCTTGCTGGTGTTGTCTGGGCATTGATGGCTATGTGGTTCAAGAGGCGACGGTGCTGTTGCTTGAATTTTTGCAGTTAAAGAGGCTCGTTTCCCTGGGTTGGGGAAACGGGCCTCTTTTCTTTCTGGGTTTGTGGATTGGCGAAGGTGGTATGCTCTGGCAGCTATTTTGAGTTCCTGATGCGGCGTGTGGCTGTGGCGGTTATTCCGAGGCCTGCGGCGGCGACTGCTGCGAGTGCGATTGCGCTCGGCGCTGTGTCGCCTGTGTTTGCGAGCTTGCCGGTGGTCGTATTTGCTTGCTTGCCGCTGCTCGAGTTCGCCTGCTTGGTGGAGCTTGGTAGGGCGTCTTTGCCGGTTGCAGGTGAGGCAACGGGCGGTGTCGCCTCGGCGGGTTGCGTTGAGCCGGAGGGAGGCACTGTCTCGGCGGGTTTCGTTATCTCGGGCGAGGTGGCCTTGTCTGCCGCGGCCTTTGCCTCTTCGTATGCCTTGCAGGCGTCGTCATAGGCCGCTTGCGCCTTTTCCAAATCGCCGAGGAGCGCATTTCGCTTGGCTATGTCCTCGTCGATGTGGGCTTTAGCTTCCTTTGCCTCACTTTCGAAATACTGAACCTGTTTTTCCTGGCTTTCGAGCCGGCGTTGGTAGCGGTGAAGATCATCTTCACAAGATTCTTCTCGCCTTTCTGCCGTCATGATCTCCATGCGCAACTGCTTAATATGCTCCTTAATAGCTGTGCTGGGCTCCTCGCCGCCGAGTGCTTCAAGTGCCTTATCTAATTCTGCCTGAAGGCCGCTTGTCCGGTTGTGCGCCTCATCGTATTTGGCTTGGGCTGCATCGACGTTCGCTTGCATGGCGGGAAGGGGTTCCCTCCGTTTGGCGGCTTCCGTCATCACCATGTCGTAGATCTCTTGAAAAGCGGCAATGTCATCATCGATTTTCGCAAGTTTCTCGGGACTTGCGGCGTCTTTTGCGGCCTCGAGGTTTTTGAGCGCTTCCTGCATGGCTGCATACGCTTTTTCTTTTGCGGCGGCCGCATCTTCCGTTTGCAAGGCAACTGCACCGGTGGGGGAGCTGGTTTCTGCCGCGATCGCCGCTACGGGGGCGATTCCCGCGACAAGTGCCGCGGAAAGGGCGATGCCCACAGTTGCTCGTCTTGCTCTTCTTGCGAGAATGTCGTTCATCTCGGCACCTCATTTCAAGGGTCGGCGACTAACTTGGTAGCACTAATGTAAGTATATCAGGCGGTTTGCCCGCCATTGATCGGGCGTGCGCGTATACCCCTTGATTAACAGCCATTAAATCTATCCCTTAAGGAACGCGGCCCGCTGGCGTCGTCTGGGCGTTGATGGCTGCGTGGTTCAAGAGACGGCGGCATTACCATTTGTTTTTACAAGTAAAGAGGCTCGTTTCCCTAGGTTGGGGAAACGAGCCTCTTTTTGTCTCTGGCCTTGTAGATTGGCGAAGGTAGTATGCTCTGGCGGCTATTTTGAGTTCTTGATGCGGCGTACGCCCGTGGCGGTTATTCCGAGTCCTGCGATGGCGATTCCTGCGAGTGCGATTGCGCTCGGCGCTGTGTCGCCCGTGTTCGCGAGCTTGCCGGCGGTCGTATCTGCTTGCTTGCCGCTGCTCGAGTTCGCCTGCTTGGTGGAGCTTGGCGGGGTATTTTTGCCGGTCGCGGGCGAGCTGGCGGGCTGTGTTGCCTCGGCCGGTTGCGCCGAGTTGGAGGGAGGCGTCGTCTCGGTCGGTTGCGTTATCTCGGGCGAGGTGGCCTTGTCTGCCGCGGCCTTTGCCTCTTCGTATGCCTTGCAGGCGTCGTCATAGGCCGTTTGCGCTTTTTTCAAATTGTCGAGGAGCGCATCTCGCCAGGCTGTGAACTGGTCGATATTGGCTTTATATTTCTCTACAGCACGTTCACAGTTATTAACTCGACTTTCCTGATTTCTAAGGCGGTACTGGAACTCGCGGAGCTCCGTTTCGCAATGGCCTACTTGCGCTTTTGCCGTTACGATCTCACTGCGCAACTGCTTTATTTGCTGTTTAGTAGTTTCGACAAACTCCTCGTAGCCGAGTGCTTCGAGTGTCTTAAGCATCTCAAGTTTCTTGTCTAATTCTGCCTGGAGCTCGCTTACCCGGTTGATGGCCCCGTCGTATTTGGCTTGGGCAGCATCGACGTCCGCTTGCATGGTGGGAAGGAGTTCCCTCTCTTCGGCGGCTTGCGCCACCATCTTTTCGCGGTACTCTTGAAAACGGGCAATGTCATCATTGAATCTCGCAATTTTCTCGGGACTTGCGGCGTTTTTTGCGGCCTCGAGTTTTTTGAGCGCTTCCTGCATGGCTGCATACGCTTTTTCTTTTGCGGCGGCCGCATCTTCCG
>CAKWZF010000028.1:0-1245 GCA_934865005.1 uncultured bacterium
CACATGCGCTGGCCACAAGCTGTGGCTTCGGCTGCCGAGAGCATGCACGGATAGGCTACGCGCCAGCCACGTTTGGCGGCCGTGACGGCAAACGTGGCAGGGTCTGCCTCGGAACCCATCGCGGCGTAGGCGGCAACGGTGTGCGGCGCCACGGCATCCGAGCGATCCAACAGCTCAACAAGCCGCGCACAGATAATGGTAGACTTCGCCGTCCGCACATCTAAATCAAGAGCATCGCGCTGGGCAATCACCGCCCGCCGCAACTCAGCCTTGTCCATCCCAACCTCCTCTGGCAAACCTGCCAAAAAGTGACAGGTTTATTTTGGCAGGTTTTATCTGGGCAAACGTCGAAGCCGCCACAAAGGCGCCCTTTGTGGCGGCTTCGACTCGACGTTGGCTTCACAGCGCCGCAGCGATCGCTTCAGTCACAAACTTATTGAGTGACTCACCCTTCTTTGCCGCTGCCAGCGCTGCTTGCTTGTGGAGCTCAGAGCCCGTTCTTACGTTGAACGAGCCCTTAAAAGCCCGCTCGGGTTCCTTGCCCTTCTCGGCGCAAAACTCAAGGTAATCGTCGACGGCGTCGTGGAAGCATTGCTCCACTTCTTCAGCCGTGGAGCCTTCAAATACGATTGCGTCCCTAATGCCGGCGACCATACCTGTTAGCACATGCTGTTCGGCATCGAACTCGACCGGGGCGAAATAGCCCTTGTATGCCAAAACGTTACTCATGACTACCTCCGACATCTTGCAGAAAGCGAACGATGTTTCGAATGGTCCCCGCTGTCAATTCGTCAGATGGATGAGGCACGTGCATTACGAACATCCTGCCATCTGATGGCCTGTAGAAGCGAACGCGCGATCCGGATGTCTTGCCTTTGCGGTCCATTTCAAAGCCATATGAAGCCATAACTTTAAGAAAGTCAGCGAATCTATACGTTGAAGGACAGCTAAGCAGCTGGGCGATGAGTTTATCGGATCGAGTCATCCCGCCTCACATTCTGCAACTATATTCTAGTTGCAATTTCAGTTTGATGCAAGCACCTCTACTATAGAACATGTGTGCGTATAGAACAAGTGTTCGAATCACAACTGAGGAAGGAGACAGGCACCTTTGTGGTGGTCTGTGCTGTGGAGTGGGCGTCTGCGGCGGTTTTTGTCAATAAGTAAAAGAAAAAACGCAAAAATTTGACAAGATTTTTAAAATTTTTTAAAAAACCCCCCGGGGGGGGGGCCCCCCCCCCCCAA
>CAKWZF010000028.1:1255-18105 GCA_934865005.1 uncultured bacterium
TTCCCAAAATCTAACACCACCACGCCACAAACTCCCACATTCTTTTCACCTTTCAACACCCCCCGCCGCGGTGGGCTGCGCCACCCCGCTCAAACCGCAGAAAAAAGGTAGATTTTCAGACATGTCCCAAAAATCTACCTTTGCCGTGCGTTAGCCCAGCAGGTCGACTACGTTAAAGCCGGCGTTACTCTTGGCGATGACTTCGCGGCCGCCAAAGACGCAGGTGGGCGACTCGGCTGCGATGCGCGTCACATCGGCGCCGAGCGAGCGCAGCTCACCGGGCGTAGCGGCGAGCATCTGGGCGCGGCGCTCCTCGCGTGCGTGCGGATCGAGCCCGGCCAGGTAGGTCGTGTTGCGGCGCTTGGTGAGCGCGTACGGCTTCACGGGCGCGTCCATGCCGCTCACGCAGCTCACGATAAAGCCCTCAAAGGCGGCCTCGTCGGGCTCAAAGCTGCCGAGCCATTCGCCTGCGCGCTCCACGCGCTCAATCGAAGGATCGATTGCCGGGTCGCGGTAGGTGTAGAACGCCGCCTGGCGCTCGCCGGCTGCGCGGAATCCGCAGCCGTACGCACCGCCCTTCACGCGAATCTCGTTCCACAGGTAATCGTAGGAGAGCGCGTTGGCAGCCACGGCCCAGGCGCCCGTCACGTCAATGCCCAGGCGACGCGGATCGCACGCACGCGCGGCAAAGCAGATGTCGCTGGGGATGACAAAAGCCTCGTGGCGGTCGCACGGCGTCGGCACCACGAGCGCGTCGCGGCCGGCATCGGCGCCGTCGCCAGCTCCCAGTCCCAAGTCGCCCGCGGCGGCCCAGTACGCGTTAAAGTCCTCATCGCTGCCGGTAAAGCTCGCCAGGCAGCCGTCGGCCACAAAGATGCGGCCTGCCAGCTCGGCAAGCTTGGCACGCAGGCCGTCCAGGCGCTCGTCAAAGTGGTCGAGCAAATCGCGCAGGAACAGGTAGAAGTCTACGCCCGAGAGCTGCTCACGCACCACGGCCGAAGGCGAGCTGTAGCTCATCGCGCGACCGAGCGCCGCCGAGTGGCCGTTGTTGATAAAGCCCTGCTCAAGCCCAATACGAATCTGCGTGAGCACGTCGCGCACGCGGTCGGCATCGGCGTCCGCCAGCAATGTGCTCGACCACACCTCGCGCGGTAGGCTCGCCAGCGCGTCGATCTTTTCGGACAGGGCGCCGGCGCTCACCAGCAAGTAGGGGCGCACGCCGTCCACTTCGGGCTGCGTCATGACCTCGGTCGTAAAGCTCAAAAAGCCCAGTTTGCCGGCAAGTAAATTGTCGAGCTCCTCGGCCGAATGCTCGCGTGTGGGCAGCTGCTTGAGCAGGCGGCAGAGCAGCGTCACATAGGGCAGATCCTCAAACGCGACGCAGCTCAGGTCGAAATACTGCATGGCGTAGTCCAGACGGTTGGTGGGGATGCCGTGGCGCAGGCAGGGGATGGGCGCGGTCGTGTCCACGACCAGCGGCGGCTCGGGGCGCGCCTCGCCAATGTCGGACACGCGCAGACGCGGCAGTGTGGCCTTGGCCTCGGGTGTGTCTTCCGCCTCCTGTGCGGCACGCAGTGCTGCCGTGCGCTCGACCACGTCGGCCAGCTCGGCATCGGTCATGGCGTCCCGCTTGGCTGCCAGCTCGGCGGCCTCGGCACCCTCCGAACCCTCGGTGGCGTCCACCGGCACCAGCTCGACCAGTGCCATGTGATCGTTCTGCAGCACCAGTTCGCGCAGCAGGTCCTCAAAATAGCTGCCGTCCAGCTCGCCACGCAGCTCCTCGTACACCGGGCCGTACTTGAGCGCCAGCGTCGCGGCGTCGTCATCGTAGAGCCAGGTGCTTAGCGCGTCGCACGCAATGGCCACGCCGTCGGCGATACCGTAGTCGCGCTGGCGCAGGTCGTATTCGTTGCTGCTGATGATGGCTTCCAGGCGCCCGCGCGGAACGCCATGCTCGCATAGGTCGCGGCAGGCGTCCTGGAACACGCGGCGCAGCTCGCGCGCCACGCCGGGCTGCGCGTTTTGCAGCATGATGAGCTCGTAGGGCTGCAGGCTCTCGGCCGCGGTGTAGCTCGCCACGTTGCCGCCCAGGCCGGCGGACAGAATGGCCTTCTTAACCGGCGCTTCGTTGGAGCCCAGCAGCGCCTCGAACAGGATATCCGCTGCGATCGTGCGCTTGCGGTCGAGCGCGCTGCCCAGCACAAGGCCCAGGCCCACCAGGGCGTTCTCGGGCGTGGTAGCCATCTCGATGCGCTTGTACTCGCAGGTCACGGGCGCCTGCACGCCCAGCGGATTGGGCGCCAGCGTGGACGGGTCCTCGCCGGCGGCGACGGCAGCGTCCATGCGGCGGCTCGCGGCACTCGGCTGCGACAGATAGCGCTCGTCCAAAAAGGCCAGGGCGCGGTCCACGTCCAGGTCGCCGTAAAGCGTGATGTAGGAGTTGGAAGGATTGTAGTGGCGCGCGTGCGTGTCCAGGAACTGCTCGTAGGTGAGCGCGGGAATCGCGCGCGGGTCGCCACCGCTTTCGTGCGCATAGGCGGTGTCGGGATAGAGCGCGGCGTTGACGGCGTCGTCCAACACGCTCATGGGATCGGACAGCGCACCCTTCATCTCGTTGAACACCACGCCGTTATAGCGCAGCGTGCCCTCGCGCAGTCTGGCGGCGCTGCCGTCGCCCTCGCCTTCGGCGCCCTGCGGCAGGTCCAGCTCGTAGTGCCAGCCCTCCTGCTCAAAAATGGTGGGCTTGGTATAGATGGCCGGGTTGAACACCGCGTCCAGGTACACGTCCATCAGGTTGTACAGATCCTGCTCGTTGGTGGTGGCAACGGGGTAGATGGTCTTGTCGGGGTAGGTCATGGCGTTGAGGAACGTCTGCATGGAGCTCTTGATCAGGTCGACAAATGGCTCCTTGACGGGGAACTTTGCCGATCCGCACAGCACCGAGTGCTCAAGAATATGGAACACGCCGGTGGAATCGGCCGGCGGCGTCTTAAAGCCAATGGCAAAGGCCTTGTTTTCGTCGTCGCACGCCAGGTACAGCAGGCGAGCGCCCGATACGGTGTGGCGCAGCACGTAGGCGTCCGAATCGAGCTCGGGCACGGTCTCGCAGCGCTCGACGGCAAAACCGTGGCAGGTGGTACCGGGCACCAGCAGCGCGGCGGCAGCGGCGCGCGGGTCGGTTGAGGTGGTGGGCATATGCAGTCTCCTTTGACGCCCCAGCGGGGGCGAATCGAGTCGAATCCTCGAGAGTATACCCATATGGGGCCACGGCTCTGCGGCGAACTGAAGACGATGCCAGCGGATTGGGTAAAGGCCCCGCGTGCCCGCCGCGCGAGCGTGGAAACTTGGACGCCTATCGAATGAGAGTGGATTTTCGGACGGAATCAGCCTCAAAACGCCCAAATACCGTCCAAATATCCACCCTCATTTCCCGACCGTCCAAAATCCACACTCATCCGCCGCCCGCACATCTCTCATTCGTCACGAATACGAGAGATAACAGAAAGACGAGAGATAAATATGAGAGATAACTGAGCAGCAAAGAGACAAGCAATCATGGTATTATCTCAATACCGATTGTTCTACCAGCAAAAACATGTTTATATGAAACAGATGGCAGACATCTTATCTGTTATCTCTCACTCATTTCTAATATGAGAGATAACAGAAAGATGAGAGATAATTACGAGAGATAACTGAGAGACGAAGGAAATCCATTCGCGGCATTCTTCGTAGAACCGAGCGAAAGGACGTGCAGATGAACGAAAACGAGCTGACCGGTCTGCTTGAGTCTTTAAGGCGTATGGGCTCGGATGATCTTAACGTCGAAGTGAAGGAGAGCGCCACGACGCTTTCCCGCGACGTGTGGGAAACGGTGAGCGCATTCGCGAACACTGCCGGCGGAATCATCGTGCTCGGAGTGAGTGAGCGCGCAGGTTTTGTCCCGGTTGAGAACTTCGAGACCGAGAAAGTGCTCAACCAATTTGTGTCAGGCATGGGTGATGCGGGCGGTCGAGGAAAGCTGGCCAATCCGCCCAAATACACGATCGAGCGAGTGGAGCTTCAGGGCGTCATCGTTCTCGTCATTACGATTGAGGAGCTCGATCCGTCGAGCAAGCCCTGCTATGTCATAGAGCGGGGCGCCCAGGGCGGCAGCTACAAGCGCATCGATGACAAAGATGTGCCGCTTTCATCGACCGAGGTGCTCGCATTGGCGTCATACGGTCGAGCGACTCCGAGCGATCGCGACGCGGTGGCGGGTGCGGGCGCGGACGATCTCGACGAGACGCTGGTCGACCGTACGATAGATCGGGCTTTCTCGTTGACGCCCCGGGCAATGCGCGGCGCGCCGGACAAACAAACGAAGCTGGAGCGCCTAAATATCCTTGATTCCCAGGGCAATGTTACCAAGGCTGGACTCCTAGTTGTGGGCACCTACCCTCAGCAGTTCTATCCCAAGCTCTTCATTGACGTGGCTGTCCATGAGGGAACTCAGAAGGGCATGGCGGGGTCGCTGAGATTCATGGACCGCACAATCTGTGAGGGAACGTTGGGCGAGATGATCTCGGATGCCGTCGCAGCCGTCGCCAAGAATTTGCGGCGAACCTCGACCGTCCAAGGCGTCTCGCGTGTCGACTCGCTTGAGATTCCCGAGGAGGTTCTGCGCGAGGCAATCGCCAACGCCGTAATCCATCGAGAATACGGGGATCGGTTCTGTGGACAATCGATTGCCGTCGACGTCTTTGACGATCGTGTCGAGGTGACGAATCCTGGCGGCCTTTACGGGGGAAAGACTCGCGAGAACTTGTTTGACGGCAGCTCCCGATGCCGTAACGCGACGCTTGTGAAGCTCATGTCGATTGTTCCGCTGTCGGATGGCGCAGGTTCGCCGGCTGAGGGCAATGGCTCGGGCATCCCGATGATGATCGATGCCCTGCGCGCGCATGGTCTGGCCGAGCCCCTGTTCTGCCCGGGGTTCGATCGGTTCAAGGTCGTACTTTACCGTTCAAAGATCGAGCCGGTCGATCATGGCGGGGGCTTAATTGTGACGGCACTCAAACACTACGGCGAGCTGGGGACGCGCGAGCTGGCAGAGCGCACAGGGCTCACAATTTCCCAGGTTAGGTCGCGCGTCAACGCGCTCATTGCTCAAGGCGAGCTTGAGCCCACGGCGCCGGCGACGAGCCGCAACCGCAAGTATCGACTGTCGGAGCGCGTGGGATAGATGCGTTAGTGGACGAGGCGACCCAATAATCGACCCTCGATTGGCGTCCATTAAGGTAAAGCGGTTGTTGCCCAGTCGACGGTGATGCTAAAGACTCGGCTTACGCCGGCATGGCCCCGAACCCGTCTATCAAGAACAGCCTAAGAACCAGCTTGATGACATTTCCCGGTTTGACTTCGGCCGTGCCAAAGACGTGGCGCTCGGCGAGCTCGCTGCAGTATGCATAGATGTCGCGGATAAGGTCCGCGCCCGAAAGCGTAAACATGTAGCCTGCGTCCGAAAGCGCATTGGGCGCGGCGGGCAACTTGGCCATGTGGCAGAACGTTTGCAGGTCGGGCGCCATAGCGTCCTGGTAGCCAAGATGGTTGCCGTCTTCTTGTGCGGCGAGTTCCAGCTGGCGTACTCGATCCAGCGCCACTGCCAGCACAAAGCTCGGCGTAGGCGCATTGACGTCCTGAGTGGTCGCCACGAGCCTGCCCGCTGCCTGCGTGACAAGCCAAGCGACCTCGCGCTGGCAACGCACGGCCTTGCGCGTAACCGGCTTGATGGACGAAGAAGAAACGCTTCCCCTAGGCGGATTCGAAACAGCCACAAGAACCTCCCATGAACAATCCGGCCCAACAAGCCCGGATGAAACACGTGCTACATCAGTATACAGGGAAGTGGGGCAGCGGGGTACAAACGCGCCAGCGGCAAACCGAGAGCATCAACGATGTGCCGATCGCGGAATGAGATCTCGTAATAATTGACTCTCGGCCATATTATTGAGGGGCATGACTCGCGTTCGTATGGTTGTAGGTGCTGGCGATGAACGACATTGACCTTGCTGTTCCGTTGATGGATGGACCAAGCTATGACCGCGCCTGCAGTCTCGTGCCTTCCGAATACGTTGAGGCATGGGAGTGGTTTCTGGGTGAGGAACAGCGCGGCGGCGTTTGGACCAGCCTTCCGCACCACACCAAGGAAGATAGCCCTCAGTATCAGTATCGTTTGAGAATTGGCTCGGACTTCTTTCCCGTAACGCGGGATTCAGGGATCTTCTGGCCGGGCCAGGATCGGGTGAAGCAAGATCCCAATAAGATCTTTGCGCTTTCGGTCCATAACTCTAAAAAGAGCTTCTACACCGATGTACCTCCGCTCTATTTGGACGATGGTACGTGGGTCATTAAGTATTCGGTCCAAGCGCCAGGCGCCGTTGGTTCTCGAGACCAGAATTACAACAGTAAAATGCTCAACTGCATGGAATGTGGCGTTCCAGTCGGAGTCATATTTGCAACCGAGGTGGGCTACAAGGTGCTCGGCCTTGCGTTTGTTGAACGGTTCGAGCCCGAAAACGGATGGTTTGTTCTGCACGGTCCTGTTCATAAAGGCGGACCGGACCCCCGTTTTGCGCCCGACATGAGCTATCTGAAGCACATGCCCGTCGATATTGAGTTTGCCGGACAGGGTACGACCGACGACGAAAAGGTCCGCTATGCGTTAAGGCGCGAGCGATTGGGGCAGCAATGGTTCCGCAAGCAGCTCGTTGCCGCCTATGATGGCCGTTGCGCGGTGTCGGACTGCGGCGTCAGCGAAGCTCTGGAGGCTGCACATATCGAGAATTACTCGGGACCCAAATCGCAGGTTGCCAGCAACGGCATTCTGCTTCGGCGCGACTTACATGCTTTATTCGATGCTCATCTGATTTCGTTTGAGCCTGTTTGCGGCGAATATCGGCTGTGCGGATCGTACCTGCTGGATAAGACCGGCTACGCTTCCTTTGCGGGTGCGACGCTAAGGCAGCCGAATGAGCGTCAGTGGCGACCCAATGCGGTGTTTCTTGAGGCCCATCGCATTGAGTTCGATCGCTCGGAAAAGAAGCGTGAAAAGGCGGGGCTTCTGCCGTATTAGCGTATTTGGCTTTGGCATTCTTTGACGATCGTGTTGTTTGATCGGATCGCGTGGCGATGCAATCTCGCGCATGCCCGCCGGTGCATGCTCTTCCTGTTTTGTATAGCGAGAGGGGAGCGTGTATGAGCTGGCGAGGCGATATTGTGATGGGGAAGTACGGAAAACTGCCGTGTGCCCTTATAGACAACAATATGTTTCCGAGCGTAGAGGTTGATTGCGGGTCGTTTGTCGTCACCTGCCCTTGCTGCGGCTCGCAAATACCGTGTCTCGACATTCGGTTCATCGATGCGCGCGACAGGTTCAGCGACGAAGTGAGAAAACAGACAGGCGTTCATATGCCGGTGTATCCGGAGAAATGCCCCGTTTGTGGCCTCGATATCGTGTACGACGCCGGCGACGAGGGATAGGTGATGCGGAGGAGCTGACTGTGAAGGCCTCTCCGTCCCTACAAATAAATCCCCTCACCGAGCTGCTTGTGGAACTCGGCGTGATGGTCGCGTGCCCAGGTAAAGAGCGCCTGGTCAAAGTCGGTACGCGTGGCCGGGACGCCAAAGACGCCGGCAACTTCGACGCGTATAAACTCCAGTGCCGGCAGCTTGTTGATGGCAGTGAGGGCAAACGGGGACGAGGGCTCCTCGAACAGATAGCGGCTGCCTTGCAGCGCGTCGCAACTGGTGCACGTGTTGCCGAGCGACGGGGCTTTGGAGGCTCGCGCTCCTACGGGCTTGTAGCCGCAGCGCTTATGAAGGTAGTCGCGGATCTCGCCCGGCACGCAGCCAAGAGCGGGCACGATGGCGAGTGCGTTGGCGTTGGCCGTGTCGATGGCAATGTGCCCGGCTTCGTTGGGCGCGTGCGCGATGGCGATGCTCTCGTCGTTATCGGCTCGATAGGGAATGCCGAAGGCCGCGACCGAGGTCTCTTTGTGACACTTCCAGCACTCGCGCTTGCCCAGTACTAGATATATATACGGCGCAGAGGGGTCGGATCGGTCAATACCGGGCAGCCACTCGGCAAAGGGCTCGGGGTTGACGCCGCTGGGTACATACCAGATTTTCTTGGTCCGGTCCCATTTGGCGCCCAACGCCTTGGCTTCTTCTTTGTGCGAAAAGGGAACATCGAGCTCGGTGCGCATGGTGGCTCCTTGGTGCTGCAGGTGTAAGTGGCTCAAGGATACCGCAGGGCGCAGACATCGTGGCGTTTTGCCGAGAAGCTGTGGTGCGGACTGATTGGTTATACCGATGGATAGATCGGCAAGTAGATGGTCGGCTTTTGGCCAGTTGGGCGGTTGGAGCTGCCAGCGGATTTGGCGACATAAAACAAAACAGCCCAGAGGGCATAGCCTCTGAGCTGCGAACATTTGGTGGGCGTTAGAAGATTTGAACTTCTGACCTCTTCCGTGTCAGGGAAGCGCTCTCCCCCTGAGCTAAACGCCCGATCAAGGGTGCGCAAGCGCGCAAGGGATAATATAACGGAGCCTGAACTCGGTGGCAAGAACATTTTTAAAAATCGCTTACATTGTGGAATTCGGGGGCTTCGTCATATCCATTTTAAAAGAGCCTGCTGCCGCGATTTGGCTGTCGCATAATGCAAGGCCATTGCGGTATCGAGCTATGGAAAGACACCTGCGGAATTGTCCTACCGATAAGCGGACAAGCCTCCAGCTGGTGACTTCGCCGTGGTAAGGTAAGCCGAATTGTTTCCAGGCTGTTTCGGGGGAGTGGAATGAGCAAAGAGTGTGTCGAGCAGGTCGAAGGCGCAGGGGCTTCGGTGCCGATGACCGATATATCGAACATTGATGTGCCCGAGGGCACCGACGAGCTCAGCCGCAACACCCGTCGCGCCTGGCGCGAGCGCCTTAACGATGCGTCGTCGCGCAAGATGATCACGGGCGTCTTGGCTACGCTGGTGGGCGGTTCGTTTTGGGGCTTCTCGGGCACCAGCGCGAGCTTTCTGTTCGATACCTACCACGTCGACACCTTGTGGCTTATGAGCGTGCGTCAGATTCTCGCCGGTCTACTCTTTATGGCCGTGGTTGTTACGCGCGACCGCGAGCGCCTGGTCAAGCTCTGGACCACACCCGCCGATCGCAAGCAGCTGCTGCTCTTTACCGCTTTTGGCCTGCTGTTCAACCAGTTTTGCTATCTTTCGGCCGTGCGCCTGACGAACGCCGGAACCGCGACGGTGCTCCAGTGCCTGCAGCTCGTTATCATCATGGGCTACACCTGCGTGATCGATCGCCGCATGCCGCGTACTCGCGAAGTCATCGGCATTGGCCTGGCTCTGGGTGGAACCTTTTTAATCGCCACCGGCGGCGACCCCACCAGCCTGAATATCTCGCCGCTTGGCCTGGCAGCAGGTCTTATGTGTGCGGTCAGCGCCGCGTGTATGGCGGTGATTCCCGCCAAGATCCTGCCCGAATACGGCAGCCCCATCGTCACGGGCTCGGCAATGCTCACGGCGGGCGTGATCTCATGTGTCTTCGTGCAGCCCTGGGCGCATGTGCCGGCACTCGACGCTGCCGGCGTCGAGGCGCTCGCGGTGTTCGTGGTTATCGGCTCGTTTTTTGCTTACATGCTCTATATGCAGGGCGTTAAGGACATCGGCTCGGTGCGTGCGAGTCTCATCGGAACCGTGGAGCCCGTCTCGGCGACCATCACCAGCGCCGTTATGCTGGGCACGGTGTTTTTGCCGACCGACCTTATCGGCTTTGCCATGATCATCGTGATGATGTTCCTCACGGTGTAGCTGGCGCCGCTGCCAAGACGGAAAAGGTGTTGTGCCGCATTTTCGCCAATTGATGTCCGTGTCTGGAGTTTAGCTGTCGATGCTCAAAATGCCATAAACTAGTAACGTTATGGACTTTTTCATTGCGACTCAATTGCGAGGATTTCTTTATGGCTGGTAATCACTTTAAGGGCAGCGATAGCGGCCGTCCTGCAGTTCCGCCGCGTCCGAACGGGGCTGGTAAGGCCGGCACGCCGGGCGGCGCTGGACAGGGCGGTTCCGGTAAGCGCGTGTCCCCGGGCGAGACAGCGATGTTTACCGCTCTGTACGAGCAGTCTCAAAAGGCAAAAAAGACCGGCCGTGCAAGAGGGAATGTCTTTGCGGGCGGTGCAACCTCCACGTCGCAGCCGAGCGGGGCTCCTTCGGTACCCGCGAACAACGCAGGTGCTGCCAACGCCGCGAATGCCGCCGGCAACGTTAATGCCGACAAGGCCGCCAACAATACTCCCTCTGCCGGTGGCGCGGGGCTTACGGGTAACCTTGGCACGATTTACACCGGCGCCTCCGAGACTGGCACGTTCGCCCGCCTGGATGATAGCGGTGCCGAGTTTGCGGGCTCGGGTTCCAAGGAAGATTATTACGATTTTGGCTTGAACTACGGTGGCGACGCTTCGCCGAGTTCGACCTCTGACGGTCTGGTCCGTCATCGCCATCGCAAGGGCGAGCGCAAAAAGCGTCACACCGGCGCCATTATTGCCGTTGTAGTCGCGGTGCTTCTCGTTGCGCTTGGCGCAAGCGGCTTTATGCTGCTTAACTCGGCAAAGACCGTAAAGAGCGAAGCGAAGGAGGCTGTCGAGATCGTCGGTGGCCTTAAGGACAAGGTCACGTCGGGCGATTTTTCGACGCTGCCTGACGACGCGAAGAAGATCGATGAGCTCTGTAACAGCATGAAGGCGGAGACCTCGAGCCCGCTGTGGGCGGCGGCTTCGTTTATCCCGGTGTATGGCAGCGATATCAATGCGGCCCGCACCATGATTGACGCCCTGTCCGATGTCTCGAGCAATGCGCTGGTTCCCATGGCCGATAACCTTTCGCAGGCTACGCCCGGCAAGCTGTTCCAGGACGGCATGATTAACGTGTCCGCGCTGCAGGCGGTCGCCGATTCGCTTTCCAGCAGCTCGAAGGTGTTCAAGAGCGCCAACGAGAAGGTCCAGGGCATTGGCGATACTCATATTTCCCAGGTGACCGAGCTGGTCGATAAGGCCAAGGACGGCTTTGCCACCCTCAACGGCGCGGTTGACGCGGCGGAGAAGGTCGCCCCCGTCCTTCCCCAGATGCTCGGCGCCAACGGCCAGACGCGCAACTACCTTATGTACGCCATGAACAACGTCGAGATTCGTGCTTGCGGCGGCTTTGGCGGTTCGCAGGGCCTGATTTCGGTCACTGACGGCCAGATGTCGATTGGCGAGTTTGTTCCCCGCATTGGACTCAGCGAGGATGAGGCAGTCGAGAGCGTCGACGAAGAGGATGAGGCGCTGTTCGGCAACCACAGTAACCTGTACAACTCGGGCAATACCTATTCGCCTGATTGGCCCCGCAACTCGCAGCGTGTCGCCGCGCTGTGGAAGTCCCAGTATGGACAGGACGTTGATGGCGTCATCGGTATCGACCCGGTGTTCCTGCAGTATCTGCTGGGCCTGGTCGGTAATGTCTCGCTGCCCGACGGAACGGTTGTCGACGGCACCAACGCCGCAAAGGTCCTCATGCACGATGTGTACTGGAACTATCCGGTCGAGGAGTCGGACGGCATCTTTGCATCCGTCGCCAGCGCTGCCTTCGACAAGATCCTTGGCGGTATCGGCGATGTCGATGTTACGAAGCTTGTCAGCGCCGTTGAGCGCGGTGCCGAAGAGGGCCGCCTGATCGCGTGGATGAGAAACGATGATGAGCAGAATGCCATCAAAGAGACGGGCATTGACGCTTCGCTGCCCGATCCGGATGACCCGAGCGCCGATCCTGTTGCCGGCGTTTACTTTAACAACCTGAGCTTCTCCAAGCTCGACTGGTACCTGAACGCCGATACGCAGATTGGTCAGGGCGTGAAGAACGGTGACGGCACGTGCTCCTATCGCATCACCGTTACCCTGACGAACATCATGACGCAGGAGGAGGCTGGCAAGCTGCCCGACTACGTTGCGGCGAGCGCACCCGATGCCGCGCGTGACGACGAGCGTCTGAATGTCTCGTTGTTTGCCCCGACGGGCGGCAACATTACTGATCTGACCGTCGAGGGCACCCAGTTTGGTCTTGGCGCCGCTACGTGGCATGGAATCCCCTTCTATTCGGGCACCGTTGACCTGCATGCTGGCGAGACGACGACGATCACGTATACGCTGACCACGTCGGCCGAGGCGGGGGACAAGCCGCTTACGCTGCGTCAGACTCCTACATGCCAGGCGGCTCGCGACAGCGCGTCGGCGTAGGGTTTTTCTGGTAGCGCAGATAATCGAGTACCATTTTGGGGCGGACAGGCAATCTGTTCGCCCCTATTTTGTAAGGAGAGCGCATGAAGTACTTTGGCACCGACGGCTTTCGTGGTGAGGCCAACGTTGGGCTGACGGTAGAGCACGCTTATAAGATTGGCCGTTTTGTGGGCTGGTATTACGGCGCCAACCGCGAGCGCAAGGCACGCGTGATCGTGGGCAAGGACACGCGTCGCTCGAGTTATATGTTCGAGGCGGCGCTGGTGAGCGGCCTGGTCGCGAGCGGTGCGGACGCCTATATGCTGCACGTGATCCCCACGCCGGGCGTAGCGCATCAGACTGTGGAAGGCTGCTTCGATTGCGGCATCATGATCAGCGCGAGCCACAACCCGTTTTGCGATAACGGCATTAAGCTCGTCAACAGCGACGGCTTTAAGATGGACGAGGACGTGCTGGAGCTCATTGAGGACTACATCGATGGCAAGAGCGAGGTGCCGCTGGCAACGGGCAACCACATCGGCGCCACGGTGGACTACATGCAGGGTCGCAACCGCTACATTGCTTCGCTCATCGCCAGCGCGAACTTTTCGCTGCAGGGCGTCAAGATCGGCATCGATTGCGCCAACGGCTCGGCATCCTCGGTGGCCAAGCCGGTGTTCGACGCACTGGGCGCCGATGTGCGCGTGATCAATGCCGCGCCCGACGGCTTTAACATCAATGTCGACTGCGGCTCTACGCATATTGAGCGCCTGCAGCGCCACGTGGTGGAGCAGGGCCTGGATGTGGGCTTTGCCTACGACGGCGATGCCGACCGCTGCCTGGCCGTGGACGAGCGCGGCCGCGTGGTCGACGGCGACCAGATCTTGTACGTGTGCGGCGTGTACCTGAACAAGCACGGGCGTCTCTCGGGCGGTACCGTGGTACCGACGATCGCCAGCAACTTTGGCCTGATCAAGTCGTTGGAGCTTGCCGGACTGAGCGCCGTGACCAGCGGCGTGGGCGACCGTCACGTGTATGCCAAGATGCGCGAGGGCGGCTACAGCCTGGGTGGCGAGCAGACGGGCCATACGATCTTTGGCGATATCGAGCGCACGGGCGACGGCATTATGACCTCGCTGCGCGTGATGGAAGTGATTCGTGCCGAGCGCGAGACGCTCTCGCAGCTCACGGCTCCGTGCAAGCTGCTGCCACAGGCGCAGGTGGCCGTGCACGTGGCGGACAAGGACGCCGCGCTCGAGAACATGGGCGTGCAGAACGCCATCGCCGAGGCCGAGGCTGCGCTGGCAGGCGAGGGCCGCGTGCTCGTGCGCAAGAGTGGAACCGAGTCGGTTATCCGCGTGCTGGCCGAGGCGCCCGACCAAGCATCCGCCGATGCCGCCATGAAGCGCATCGCCGCCGCGCTGGAAGCTCTGTAAGGTAGTCATTGGGGACGTTCTTAAACAACTAGGTGGAAAGGGGGCGCTGCGGATTGGTTCCGCGGCGTCCCCTTTGCGTTGGCGTGTCGGTTATGCCTTACAGCTCGTACAGCGTGGTGAACTTGTCCTGCAGGTAGCTGCAGTAGTAGCGGGCGTCAAAGTCCATGCCGCACGCGCCCTTGATGAGCTCCGGTGCGTCCTTGGCACGGCCCCACTGCCAAATGTGCTCGCCCAGCCAGGCACGGACGGGCGCCAAATCGCCGCTCGCACAGGCACCGGTAAGGTCGACGCCGTCGCGGCACATGGCCGGCACAAACATAGCGTCGTAGGCGCTACCCAGCGCATACGTGGGGAAGTAGCCAAACGAGCCACCGCTCCAGTGCGTATCCTGCAGGCAGCCGTGCGTGTCGTCGGGAACGGGAATGCCCAGGTACTCATCCATAAAGCGATTCCAAAGCGCGGGGATGTCCTTGGCCGTGGCCTCGCCGGCAAACAGCATGCGCTCGATCTCGTAGCGCACCATAACGTGCAGCGGATAAGTGAGCTCGTCCGCCTCGGTGCGGATCAGCGACGGCCGTGCGATGTTCACGGCATGGTAGAGCGTATCCTCGTCCACACTGCCATAGACCTCGGGCGCGTGACGGCGCAGCACCTCGAGCAGCGGGCCCATAAAGGCGCGGCTGCGACCCACGGTGTTCTCGAAAAAGCGGCTCTGGCTCTCGTGGATGCCCATGGAAGTGCCGCCCTCCAGGCGGGTGCGCGCATAGGCAGGATTGACGCCCAGCTCGTACATGGCGTGTCCCGCCTCGTGGATGATGCTGTAGACGTTGGAGATGCAGTCGTCCTCGTAGATGTGCGTCGCGATGCGCGCGTCGCCCACGGCAAAGCCCTCGCTAAACGGGTGCTCGGTAAAGGCAAGCGTGGTGTCGTTCAGGTCCAGGCCGACGAGCTTCATAAGGTCGAAGCTCATGGCGCGCTGGGCGGCCTCGGGCACGCGGGCGTGCAAAAAGTCGGCAGCGGGCTGCTGGCCGCGCTCGCCGATGGCGTGCACGAGCGGCACGACCGTCGCCTTGACCTCATCGCAAAACGCATCGAAGCTCTTGGCGGAAAGGCCGCGCTCGTACTGGTCGAGCCAAACATCGTATGGGTCGCGCTTGGGGTCCATGAGCTCGGCCTGATGCTTAAGTTGGGCGACGATTCTATCCACATAGGGCTCAAAGCTCGCCCAGTCATTGGCCGTCTTGGCCTTGTGCCACACGGCGTCGGCCTCGCAGGTGAGCCTGGTCCAGGCCTCGGCCTCCTCGGTGGGAATGACGCTCGCTTCGCGCTGGTCGCGGCCGAGTACGCGGATCTCGTCGAGCAGCTGCGGGTCGTCGATCTTGCCGCCGGCGACGGTTTCGCGTGCCAGCGAGCGCACAAGTTCGACAGACTTTTCGCTGGTCAGGAGCTTATGATGCTCGCCGGCAAGGGTGCCCATGGCGTCGGCGCGCGCTGCGGCGCCGTTGGCGGGGGCAATGGTCGCGCCGTCAAACTCGGCAATCTTGAGCAGGTACTCGCGGGTCCACAGCTTGCCCTCGAGCTTGCGGAATTTTTTGACGGCCTTATCGACCTTCATGCTTTTGGGCGTCTTGCCCGCTGCGGGCTCGGCCTTCTTATCGTGCTTCTTTCCCATACCATATCCTTGATCTCGCGAACCGAGCGCCACGGATGGGCGCACGGCCAGTTTACACAGCTACCTGCCTTGTACCCAGCACGAACAAAACGGAACGCGGCGATATGCCCAAACAATGTGGTATCCTGTAGCCCAATGCGTTGACGGAGAGGGTTTTGCCCGCCGCGTCGCCGGCAAGAGAGGGAAGGTCATGGGCTGTAAGCCTTCCTGCGGTGGCAAGGGCCAAGCGTTCACTCCCGAGCAGCGACCTCAACGGGCACGCGGCCGGCGGCGGCGATGTCCCCAGTAGGGAAGCCGTGAGCCTCGCGACAAGGGGCAAAGAGTGGGCGCGGCGGGCCAGACATCCGCCGGGTCAAACAAGGTGGTACCGCGGAATTCAACCGTCCTTGGGCAATGCACATGCCCGAGGACGGTTTTTTGTTACCGAACCGGGCCGCGTTTTCGCAACGTCAGACGGCGGCAGCCGCCTCGGCAAGCGGGGAGCGCGAGAGACGAAAGGGAAGACATGAGTCTGATTGATGATCTGGTCAAACTCGAGGAAGAGGCCAAGGAGCTCGTCGCAGGCGCCGACGACGCCGCAAAGCTCGAGGCCGCGCGCGTTGAGCTGCTCGGCCGCAAGGGCCGCATCACCGGCCTGATGCGCATGATGGGCAAGCTCGCCCCCGAGGATCGTCCCGTGATGGGCAAGCGCGCCAACGAGATGCGCCAGCTGATCGAGGGCATGCTCGACGAGCGCACCACCGAGATGAAGGCCGCCGCCCTCAAGCACGCACTCGAGCACGAGGCCGTCGACATCACGCTACCGGGTATCCGTCCGCAGATCGGCCACCAGCACCTGATCAAGCAGATCATCGAGGAGGCCGAGGACATCTTCTGCGGCATCGGCTACACCGTCGAGTCTGGCCCCATGGTCGACACCTCCTATTACAACTTCACCGCGCTCAACGCCCCCATGGATCACCCGAGCCGCTCGGCCCGCGATACCTTCTATGTGGTCGACAACAACCCCGGCAGCGTCGCGCACCCCGAGGCTCACGCCCACGGCGAGTCCGACGTGCTGCTGCGCACCCAGACCTCGGGCGTGCAGATCCACACCATGGAGTCGCAGAAGCCGCCCATCTACATGATCTGCCCGGGCACCGTCTACCGTCCCGACACGGCCGACGCCTGCCACCTGCCGCAGTTCAACCAGATCGAGGGCCTGGTCGTCGACGAGGGCATCACCTTTGGCGATCTTAAGGGCACGCTCGACTACTTTGTTAAGTGCATGTTTGGCGAGGACCGCAAGACGCGTTACCGCCCGCACTTCTTCCCCTTCACCGAGCCGAGCTGCGAGGTAGACGTGAGCTGCCACGTGTGCGGCGGCAAGGGCTGCAACTTCTGCAAGCACAGCGGCTGGATCGAGATTCTGGGCTGCGGCATGGTGGATCCGAACGTGCTTT
>CAKWZF010000029.1:0-17823 GCA_934865005.1 uncultured bacterium
CATGTTCAACTACTCCGATACCCCCCCGCGGCCGACGTCGCCCAAAACAACCCCGCGCCCCCCCAACAACCCGGGCCCCCCCCACCGGGGGCGCCACGCCATCTTTCAATTCAGCCAACTCGCTGAAGTATGGTGACGAAGGCGCAAGGCCGGGAGGGGTTATCTGAGCCGACATCCCGCAGCCGCGAAGCGGCGAGGACGTCGGCGTGATAACCCCGCAGGCCTTGCGCCGACGGGAAGGAACCTACTTCACGACCAAGATGTCGCAGTCCGTATTGCGCAGCAGGAACGTCGAAATCGAACCCAGCAGCGCATACTTGATCGAGGACAGGCCGCGGGCGCCGCAGAGCACCAGGTCGGGCTTAACCACGTCGAGCATCTCGTCCTTGAGCGTCTCGCGAATGCGGCCGGCGCGAATCATGACCTCGACCTCGGGAATGTCGGGATTGGCCTTGGCCTCCTCGAGCTGTTTGGCGATGGAGTTCTTAAATGCCTCCTCTAGGCCGTTGACCAGGTCGACCGGATAGGAACCGGCGCTCTCGAGCGCCGTGGAATCGATAACGTGGCCGATGATTAGCTTAGCGCCGTTGTTCGCGGCGACCTTGATGGCGCGTGCGAGCACAAAATCCTGCTGCTCAGTACCGTCGAGTGAAACAAATACCTTGGTGTAGCCCTCGTTCATGGTTTCCTCCTTGGTCTATCGCACGGGCGCGGGGCTCGTGCATCGGGCGGGCGCGGGCGCGTTGGCCGCCGGACACTTTATCTTGTTGCAGTTATACCCAAGGATTTGGGTTTGACCGCTCGCAATTCTGTGAACGGACGAGTTTTTTGGTAAGGGTAGGCGCAGGCGCGCCGCCAACGGTTGATAATGGGACATCGCCCGCACCGTCCGCAGAACAATATCGGCGGGTGTCTAACGAGGGGGTCCCTTTGGATATTATCGAGCTTCTAAAATCTGCCTTCATGGGCCTGGTCGAGGGCATCACCGAATGGCTGCCTGTTTCGTCGACCGGTCACATGATCTTGGTGGACGAGTTCGTCAAGATGAACGTGAGCGAGACGTTCTGGAATATGTTCCTGGTCGTGATTCAGCTCGGCGCCATTCTGGCCGTCTGTGTGCTGTTCTTCCATGAGCTCAATCCGTTCTCGCCCAGCAAGGGCAAGGAGGGCCGTCGCGACACCTGGGTGCTGTGGGGCAAGATTGTGCTCGGCTGTATTCCTGCGGCGGCGATCGGTCTGCCGCTCAACGACTGGATGGAGGAGCATTTCTACAACGCTCCCGTCGTGGCGCTGGCGCTTATTGTGTACGGCGTGCTGTTTATCGTGATCGAGAACTGGCGCGCGAGCAAGCGCGAGGAAATGGCCGTTGCCGGTTCGTTTGGTTCGCGTGCTGTGGTGTCGGGTGGACGTCCCGCCGGTGCACACTTTGCGGCGCCCGCGGCAGATGTTGCCGAGGACGAGGACGATGACGAGGATCTGGACTTTGGTTCTATCACCACGCTCGAGGACCTAAGTTGGAAGACCGCACTGGGCATCGGATGCTTCCAGGTGCTCTCGCTGATTCCGGGCACGTCGCGCTCCGGTTCCACCATCATCGGCGGCCTGCTTTTGGGCTGCACGCGTTCGGTGGCGTCCAAGTTTACGTTCTTCCTGGCCATCCCTGTCATGTTTGGCGCAAGTGCGCTCAAGCTGGTCAAGTACTTCATCAAGGGCGGCACGTTCGGCGCCAACGAGGTCGCTATCCTGAGCGTGGGCTGCGTTGTGGCCTTTGTGGTGTCGCTCATCGCTATCAAGTGGCTCATGGGCTTCGTCCGCCGTCACGACTTCAAGTGCTTCGGCGTCTACCGCATCGTTCTGGGCATCGTGGTGCTTGCGTACTTCTTCGTCTTGGAGCCTATGCTCGGCCTGTAACTTGGTTGACGCTGCGCGGCGGCCAGAACGACAACTTGTCATTCAAAGAGGGCGGCATGACCAAAAGGTCTATGCCGCCCTCTTTTCATGCCAATTTGTTCGTTCTGGCCGCCGCTCGCTACCGTTGCCGTGACATCGGTGGCTCCCTGATTGGTGCAATGGGAACAGGTTGCTTTGCAGCAACATGGTGCAGACTAACCTGACCCCATTGCGCCAAATCCGCTGGGGCGGGCCTGACGGTGACGCACGGAGTCGTGGTGTGATTTGCGTCGGTGTCCGCGCGGCTCGGTATACTGGTACGGCTCAAACTATGGCGCTGCCCGCAGGCGCGCCGTCCGTCAGATGAGGAGTCGCCCATGACCCAGCCCTTGCCCTGGGAAAAGAATGTCGCGGTACCTGTGCCGCCCGCGCCGGAACCCGTGCCGCTCGATGCATACACCGCCCCTGCTGCGCCGGAGCCCGAGCTCGTTCCGCTCGACATCTACGACGCTCCCGCGCCGGCGCCCAAGCCCGCCAAGCCGCTCGTCGACATCGACAGCCTTAATCCCGCTCAGCGCGAGGCGGTCCTGACCACCGAGGGCCCGCTGCTGGTCCTTGCCGGCGCCGGCTCGGGCAAGACCCGCGTCTTGACCTTCCGTATCGCACATATGCTCGGCGACCTGGGCGTTAAGCCCTGGCAGATCCTTGCCATCACGTTTACCAACAAGGCCGCGGCCGAGATGCGCGAGCGTCTGGCGGCACTCATTCCCACCGGTACCCGCGGCATGTGGGTGTGCACCTTCCACGCCATGTGCGTGCGCATGCTGCGCGAGGACGCCGACCTGCTGGGCTACACCGGTCAGTTCACCATCTACGATGATGACGACTCAAAGCGCATGGTGCGCGACATTATGCAGGCGCTCGGCATTGAGCAAAAGCAGTTCCCCATCAACATGATCCGCAGCAAGATCAGCTCGGCCAAAAACGCCATGATCGGCCCCGAGGACATGCTCAAATCCGCCGACAGCCCCAACGACAAAAAGGCCGCGCAGGTCTACCTAGAGCTGGAACGCCGCCTGCGTGCCGCCAACGCGATGGACTTCGACGACCTGCTCGTGCGCACGCTCGAGCTGCTGCGCACCCGCCCCGAGGTGCTCGACAAGTACCAAGAGCGCTTCCGCTACATTAGCGTCGACGAGTATCAGGACACCAACCACGTCCAGTACGAGATCGCCAACCTGCTGGCCGCCAAGTACCAAAACCTCATGGTCGTGGGTGACGACGACCAGTCCATTTATAGCTGGCGTGGCGCCGACATCACCAATATCCTGGACTTTGAGAAGGACTTTAAAGACTGCAAGACCGTCAAGCTGGAGCAGAACTATCGCTCTACGGGCCATATCCTGAGCGCCGCCAACGCCGTGGTGCGTCACAACTCGCAGCGCAAGGACAAGCGCCTGTTTACGGCCGAGGGCGATGGTGAGAAGATCCAGGCCTTCCAGGCGAGCGATGAGCGCGACGAGGGCCGCTGGATTGCCGGCGAGATCGAGAAGCTGCACGCCAAGGGCACGAGTTACGACGACATCGCCGTGTTCTACCGCACCAACGCCCAGTCGCGCATTCTCGAAGATATGTTCCTGCGCGCGGGCGTGCCCTACAAGATCGTGGGCGGCACGCGATTCTTCGACCGTGCCGAGATTCGCGACGTTATGGCATATCTCAAGATGATCGTGAACCCGGCCGACGAGATGAGCGTCAAGCGCGTCATCAATACGCCGCGCCGCGGTATCGGCTCCACCTCGATCCAAAAGATTGAGCAGCTGGCGCGCGACAACCGTTGCTCGTTCTTCCAGGCCTGCGAGATCGCGTGCGCCGAGACCGGCATGTTTAGCGCCAAGGTCCGCAACGGCCTGTCGAGCTTTGTGTCGCTGGTGCGCGAAGGTCGCCGCATGGACGGCGAGCTCAAGGACGTTGTCGAGATGATCGTCGATAAAACGGGCCTTCTGCAGGCCTTCCGCGCCGAGGGCACCATGGAGTCCGAGAGCCGCGCCGAGAACATCCAGGAATTCCTGGGCGTCGCTGCCGAATTTGAGGAGACGCACGAGGACATCGAGGGTACGCTCGAGAGCTTGGAAGAGCTGCGCGCAGCCGGTGTTGCCGACGTTCCTGCCGGCGCCGAGCCCGAGCCCGTCGTGGTGAGCGCGCCCGCGCCCGAACCGGGGCCGTCCGCCCCGGCATCCTCGTTTGAGGCACTCGTCGGCGCGCGCGATGCTGCAGGTTCCAATCCGCTCGATAGACTAGCCGCCCCGGCGCTCTCACCGCAGGATGCCCTGGCCGCTGCCATCGCGGGCAACGCGTATGCCGCGCCGACGGAGATGCCGGCGGGTGCCGTGCATGCCGACGAGATTGAGCGCACCTACGGTCCGCTCACCTGTAAGGCGCTGCCGGCACTCATGGAGTGGCTGGCCCTGCGCTCCGACTTGGATTCCCTGGCCGGCGAGACGCATGCCATTACCATGATGACCATCCACTCCGCCAAGGGCCTGGAGTTCCCGGCGGTGTTCGTGGCCGGCATGGAGGAGGGTATCTTCCCGCACGTGCACGACTTTGGCGGTAGTGACGATCCGGGCAAGCTCGAGGAGGAGCGTCGCTTGGCCTACGTCGCCATCACGCGTGCTCGCAAGCGCCTGTTCCTGACCTATGCGGCCACGCGTCGCACCTACGGCTCGACCTCTGCCAACCCGCGCTCGCGCTTCCTCAACGAGATTCCGTTTGAGGATATCGAGTTTAGCGGCATCGGTTCTGCCGGTTTTGAGGGCACGGGCTGGGAGAAGCGCGGCGACCGTCACGGCACCTTTGGCTCGGGCATGGGCTCGGATATGTACGGCGGCAAGGTGTTTGGCTCGCATACGCGCTCGACCGGCGGTTCCGGTTCGCGCGGCGGATCGAGCTTTGACGATTTCTTTGGCGGCAGCAGTTACGGGACCGAGCGCCATCGTGGGGTTTCGCCTGACGCCGGCCGTGTTGCCTCGACTTTTGGTTCGGGCGCGTCGCGAGCCAAAAAGCCGTCTTCCAAGGTGTCCCCGACGGTGGAGCGCAAGGTCGATCGTGCCAGCGCATCGCAGGACTTTGCCGCGGGCGATACCGTGAGCCACAAGACTTTTGGCACGGGTACCGTGATCTCGGTCGCCGGAGACATGATCGAGGTTCAATTCGAAAAGACCGGCCAGACCAAAAAGCTTATGAAGGGCTTCGCTCCGATCGTCAAGCTGTCATAATCCCGGCGGACCTGGGCGGGCGTATGGGGCAACATCGCCTGCTCGGGCAGTCCTGCGCAAGACGGAGGCCACATTAAGTGGCCTCCTTTGCGTGCGGAACTCGCGATCGATGTTGCCCCATACGCCCGTCCAGGTCCTTGGGTAACGTTGCTTGCGAACGTCGCTCTGCTCGTTCGCTATTTGATCTGGAGAGCCGGGTGGGCTGATATATATGGATAAGGGGCTCCTCCGTTGATGAACGGGGGAGTCCCTTGTTGCGTTTTGGGTTGTTGTTGCGGTCTAGAGGTGCGAGATGATTAGTTCCATCTTGCCCTCGAGTTCAATCTTGTCCACGGTGCTCGGGGCCAGCAGGTGGCTTCCCTTGTGGACGGGGTCGCCGCAGACGGTGCCTTCGCCGTCGATGACCGACAGACACATGAAGGGCCAGCGCTGGTCGAGGGTCTTGCTGCCGTTGACGCGCACGCGATCGACGGTGTAGCAGGAGTTAGACTCGAGCTCGGTCACGCCGTCGACTTCGGGCGCGGTCACGGTACCGTCGACCGGAGCCTGAGCATCAAAATCGATGCAGTCGAGGCTCTGCTCAATGTGCAGCGGGCGCAGCTTGCCGTCGGTGCCGGGGCGGTCGTAGTCGTACAGGCGATACGTCACGTCGCTCGACTGCTGCGTCTCCAAAATGAGCGTGCCGGTCTTGATGGCGTGCACGGTACCGGAATCAATCTGGAAAAAGTCGCCCTTGTGGATCGGCAGCACGTTGAGCATGTCGTCCCAACGGCCTTCCTCGATCATCTGTGCGGCCTCGACGCGGTCCTTGGCGCGCTGGCCGACGATGATCGTGGCACCGGGCTCGCAGTCCAGTACATACCAGCACTCGGTTTTGCCCAGGCTGCCGTTCTCGTGCTCGGCGGCGTACTCGTCGTTGGGATGAATCTGGATCGAAAGGTCGTCCTTGGCATCCAGAATCTTAATGAGCAGCGGGAACTCCTTGCCCTCGCAATTGCCAAAGAGCTCGCGGCGCTCGGCCCACAGCCATGAAAGCGTGTGGCCGGCATACGGGCCCTCCGCAATCTGGCAGTCACCGTTGGGATGGGCCGAGATGGCCCAGCACTCACCGATGGGACCTTCGGGAATGTCGTAACCAAATACGGTTTCGAGCTGGCGGCCACCCCAGATCTTCTCGTGGAAGATCGGCGTCAGTTTAATCAAATCGGACATATTCATACCCCCATTATGTTGCGCGGGCGTTGCACAAAACAGCTCAAAACGAGCGCCCGCGTGACTACAAAAACCTATGCCAACGTTACGTTGTGCAACTCAAAGCGGTCGCCAACGTTGCGCGAGACCGAATACTCAAAGGCGGCGCCGCTGTCCAAAAAGCCAATCTGGGTGAGTTCGAGCAGGGGAGAGCCAGGTTTGGTGTCCAGACGCTCGGCTTCTTCCTCGGTTGCTGCCACGGCGCGAATGGTACGGTGGAAGCTCGAAATCTTCAGCCCACATTGCTCGCGGATGAAGCGGTAGACCGATCCGTACAGGTCCTTCTTTTTAAGGCCTGGAATCAGCTCGAGGGGCATGTAGGTGTACTCGATAACGATGGGCTTCTCATCGGCCTGACGCACGCGCACGACGTGATAGGCAAAGTCATCCTCGGCAATTCCCAGCTGGGCTGCGATGTCCGCTGGTGGATTAACGATCGAGAAATCGTAGACCACCGAGGTCACCTTCTCCCCGCGGTGCTCATATGAAAAGCCTTGGGCACGGTCGTTTTTGCCCTGGAAAAACGCCTGGCCGGGAAGCCCCGCCGTGTCCTTAACGTAGGTACCCGATCCGCGTCGGCTGGTAATAAGACCTTCCTCGGTGATTTGTTCAATAGCTCGTTTGACGGTGATTTTTGAAACGCTATAGAGCTCGCAGAACTCAACGACGGTGGGAAGCTTGTCGCCCGGTTTAAGAGCGCCATCCTCAATACTTCGACGAATATCTGCAGCTATCGCCTCGTATTTGGGAATCATGGAACCTCCTTTCCGACTTATATGAATACAAAAGTAAGTATAACCCTCAACAGGGCACCCATATTACTTTTATCTAAGAAGTTCGAGAAAGAAAAAAGAAAAAGACGCTTTACTTTTAAAATTAGAACGCTATAGTTTAAGCAACGAACGGAATCCTTCCGCAGAACAGGATCGACCGTTTGGGGACGGTTTTGTTTTGGCGGGTTGGATATCGGTATGACCGGTGCGCGCCCGCGCCGGATAACCTGCCAAAGCAAACCCGTCTCCAACCGAAAGCTCTAGAACACGAAAGCGAGGACTTTGATGGCACAGTATCAGCTGCCCAACGACTTCTTCTTTGGCGCTGCTATGTCCGGCCCGCAGACTGAGGGTCAGTGGAACCAGGGCGGCAAGCTCGAGAACCTGTGGGACACCTGGTCCATCCAGGATCTGGGTTCGTTCTACAACTGTGTTGGCTCTTATGCCGGCAATGACTTTATGGCCAAGTACCAGGAAGACTTTCGCATTTTGAAGGACTTGGGCCTGAATACCTATCGCACTTCCATCCAGTGGAGTCGTCTGCTCGATGCCGACGGCAACCTTAATGAAGAGGGCGCTGCGTGGTATCACGAGCTGTTCCGCGCCTCTCGCGAGGCCGGCCTGGAGCCGTTTGTCAACTTGTACCACTTTGACATGCCCACCTATCTCTTTAACCGTGGCGGCTGGGAGAGCCGTGAGGTCGTCGAGGCTTACGCGCATTACGCTGACGTCGCCTTCCACGAGTTTGGCCAGGAGATTAAGTACTGGTTCACCTTTAACGAGCCCATCGTCGAGCCCGAGCAGCGCTATCAAGAGGGCGTGTGGTTCCCGCAACTCCACGACTTCAACCGCGCTCGCACCGTGCAGTATCACATCTCGCTGGCACACGCGCTGGCCGTGGCCAACTATCGTCGCGCCTATGACGAGGGCGCTATTCGCGCCGATGCCAAGATCGGCATGATCAACTGCTTTACCCCGGTCTACACCAAACAGAACCCCAGCGAGGCAGACCTCGAGGCCGTGCGTATGACCAGCGGCATCAACAATCGCTGGTGGCTCGACCTTATTACCAAGGGCGAGCTTCCCGCCGACGTGCTCGACAGCCTGGCCGAGGGCGGCGTTAAGCTCCCGTTCCGTGCCGGCGACCAAGAGATTCTCAAGCAGGGTGTTGTCGACTGGCTCGGCTGCAACTACTACCACCCCACGCGTGTTCAGGCGCCGGCGAGCAAGGTCGACCAGTACGGCCTGCCGCACTTTGCCGACGAGTACGTGTGGCCCGACGCCGTTATGAACGAGAGCCGCGGCTGGGAGATCTACCCGCAGGGCCTCTACGACTTTGGCATGGACTGCGCCAAGAACTACCCCGATCTTGAGTGGTTCGTTTCCGAGAACGGCATTGGCATCATGGACGAATACAAGAACCGTGACGCCGAAGGAACCATCCAGGACGACTACCGCGTCGACTTTGTACGCCAGCACCTGGAGTGGGTTGCCAAGGCAATCGCCGAGGGCGCCAAGTGTCGCGGATACCATTATTGGGCCGTCATCGATAACTGGTCTTGGGCCAATGCCTTTAAGAATCGCTATGGCTTTGTCGAGGTCGATCTGATGGATGGCTACAAGCGCCGTCTTAAGAAGTCGGCGGCCTGGCTCAAACAGGTCGCCACGACCCACGTGGTTGATTAGCGACCGGGCGAACGCCCAGACCGCGCGCCGCCGCGCGCAACACATGGCACATCTGGTGGCAGAGGGCGACAGACCACCGTGCGCATAGGAAAAGGCCGGATTTGAAAGTTAGGAGCAATCATGGCCAGTGACAACGGAAAGAGCTTCCTCGACAAGTTTGCCGAGGTCTCTGCGAAGGTGGGAAACCAGGTTCACCTGCGTTCCCTGCGAGACGCCTTCGCGACCATCACGCCGCTCTATATCCTTGCGGGTATCGCGGTTCTTATTAACAACGTCGTGTTCCCTCTGTTCCCGCTCGATGCGGCGGGCCTTGCCAACCTTCAGACGTGGGGCTCGGCAATTACGCTGGGCACCCTCAACGTCTCTGCCATTATCTTGGCCGGATTGATTGGCTACAGCCTCGCCAAGAACAAGCGTTTCGATAACCCGCTCGCTTGCGTGGTCGTCGCCATCTCTGCCTTCGTCATCATGATGCCGCAGCAGATTACCGCCTCGCTTGCCGCCACGAGCCCGCTGCTCACCGACAAGATCACCTCCGCCGAGGTTACGGGCGCCCTTTCGACTGCCAACACCGGCACTAACGGTCTGTTCTCGGCCATTATCATCGCTCTGCTCTCCGTCTCGCTCTTCATCAAGATCTCTGGCGTCGAGAAGCTCAAGGTTAAGCTGGGCGAGGGCGTGCCTCCCGCGGTCTCCAACTCCTTCAACGTCATGATCCCGATGCTGCTCAACCTCGCGATCTTCGCTCTTGCCGCAGCCCTGCTCGCCGTGTGCGCCGGCACCGATCTGTGCGCCATCATCTCCACGTGCATCTCCAACCCGCTCAAGAACATCATGAACGCCGGTCCGTGGGCTGTTATCCTCATCTACACCCTTGCCAACCTGCTGTTCTGCGTCGGTATTCACCAGTCCACCATCTCTGGCGCTACCGTCGAGCCGATCCTGACCATGCTCATCGTCGACAACATGGCTACCTTTGCCGCCGGTGGCACCATCCAGCCCGATCACTACATGAACATGCAGATCGTTAACAGCTTCGCCCTCATCGGCGGCTCGGGCTGCACCCTCATGCTTCTGCTCGACACGCTCCTGTTCTCCAAGAACAAGGCTTCCGAGACCGTTTCCAAGATGGCTATCCTGCCTGGTCTGTTCAACATCAACGAGCCGGTTATCTACGGTTACCCCATCGTGTACAACCTGCCGCTCATGATCCCGTTTGTTCTTCTTCCCGACCTGTTCATCGGCATCACCTATGGCCTTACCTGCGCAGGCATCATCAGCCCCTGCATCGCCCAGGTGCCCTGGACCATGCCTCCCGTCATCAATGCCCTGCTCGCTACGGGCTTTGACTGGCGCGCCGGCGTGTGGCAGGCTCTCGAGATTGTCATTGGCATGGCCGTCTACCTGCCCTTTATGAAGATTTCCGAGAAGGCAATCGCCAAGCAGGAGGCTCTCGCCGAGTAGAACGCCTAACGTTCGTCCCTTTCACCTTTGCGGGCACCGGTACGTGGTGTCAGTGCCCGCATCTCTCTTCTGCGTAAGGGCGCAGAAAGAGGGCACAATAACCGCAAGGAATACAACCAGTCGTCGTCTGCGCGCCGCGCAGTTATAAGGAGGAAACCATGAAGAAGATCATGCTCTGCTGCAATGCCGGTATGTCCACGAGCCTGCTGGTCCAGAAGATGCAGGCCGAGGTTGCAAACCGTGGTCTGGATATCGAGATCGAGGCTCGTCCCATGAACGAGGCCCACGATCACCTGGACGAGTGCGACATGTTGCTGCTTGGCCCGCAGATCGGCTACACCAAGGGTGACTTTGAGAAGGAGGCCGCCGGCCGTTTTCCGGTCGAGGTCATCAACATGGTCGACTACGGCCGCATGAACGCTGCCGGCATCATTGACCACTGCGTCAGCGTGATGGGCTAGGTGCTCCGCATGGAGGATATGAACGAACTGCAGATGACCTGCTTCGAGATCATCAGCTACGTCGGTACCGCCAAGAGCCGGTACATCAATGCCGTGCAAAAGGCCAGGGAGGGCGAGGGTGACGCCGCCGAGGAGCTTATCAAGCAGGGCGACGAGGCCTATAACGGTGGCCACGATGTTCACATGGGGCTTCTGAAGAAAGAGGCCAACGGCGAGCGTAACGGCGAGGCCCCGTTGATTCTGCTGCATGCCGAGGACCAGATGGCCGGTACCGAGACCATGCGCGTCATGGCGACGGAGCTCATCGAGGTTCACAAGCAGCTGCAGGCACTTAAGGCCTAGTCAGCGTTATCGCCGCGAAGGACCGTGCGGTCCGACAGACAACATAGTCCCTTTGACGGGCGCCGGGAGTCTCCGCCTCCCGGCACCTTTATTTTTGGGGATGGTCTTGCGCGGCCTGTTGAGCGGCCATTTGCGTTTCCCCAGTTAAAACCTGCCAAAACAAACCTGTCCCTTTTTGGTAAGTTTTTGCCTTGGGAGCGGTACCATACAGGCAATGTTTAAACGAGAAAGGTGGGCTCCCATGGAACCTAAGCAGTACTACATCGGCATTGACGTCGGCGGCACTTCGGTTAAGGAGGGTCTGTTCGACGAGGACGGCAACCTGCTGGCCAAGGCCAGCGTTCCCACGCCTCCCATCGTTGACGCTGCGGGCTTTGCCGCGGTGACCGAGGCTATCGACCAGGTGGTCGCCAAGGCCCAGATTCCGCGCGCCTTTGTGGCGGGTATTGGCCTGGCCGTTCCGTGCCCCATCCCGGCGTCGGGCGATGCCAAGGTCAAGGCCAACATTGCCATTAACCTGCCCGAGCTGAGGGTCGCCATTCAAGAGCACTGCCCCGATGCGGTCGTTAAGTATGAGAACGATGCCAACGCCGCTGCCATGGGCGAGGCCTGGCTCGGTTCTGCCAAGGGCGTGCAGAACGTGGTGATGGTCACCATCGGTACCGGCGTGGGCGGCGGCGTTATCGTCAACGGCGACGTGGTGTCGGGCGTTGTGGGTGCCGGCGGCGAGATCGGCCACATGTGCCTGAATCCGGCTGAGGAGCGCACCTGCGGCTGCGGCGGCCATGGCCACCTGGAGCAGTATTCCAGCGCCACCGGTGTGGTGAGCAACTACCTTGCCGAGTGCAAGAAGGCTGGCGTCGAGCCCATCGAACTCACTGGCCCCTCAGATTCCAAGGACGTGTTCCAGGCCTGCCTCGAGGGCGACAAGCTCGCGCTGGCCGCGGCCGATACCATGGCCGACTATCTCGGTCGCGCCCTGGCACTTATCGCCAACGTGGTCGACCCCGAGATGTTCCTCATCGGCGGCGGCGCCTCCGCCTCGGCCGATGTCTACCTCGACAAGGTTCGCGAGCACTTTAAGCAGTACGCGCTTTCCGCCTCGCGCGAGACGCCCATTAAGGTCGCTTCGCTCGGAAACGACGCCGGCATCATCGGTGCTGCCTACGTAGCCCTGCGCGCTGCCGGTAAATAGCTGGTGCAAGGGGGACAGGTTACATTGCACCAACATGGTGCAAAAGGGACAGCCTTGGCCCCCGTGCCTGCGCCCCAAAATATGCCGTGGCCCTTCCGTCTGCGAAGGCTCGGCATCGGCGTGCTACCATAGCTACGTCCAAGTACACATATCAAGTGGAGGATATCCATGGCAAACGTTCTTGTCTTTGGTCACCAGAACCCCGATAACGACGCCATCATGAGCGCCGTCGTCCTGTCCCAGCTGCTCAACCAGGTTGAGTATGCTGGCAACATCTACGAGGCTTGCGCTCTGGGTCAGCTTCCGGCCGAGTCCGCCAAGCTGCTCGCCGACGCCGGCATTGCCGAGCCCCGCGTGATCGAGTCCGTCGAGGCCGGCCAGCTCGTCGTTCTCACCGACCACAACGAGTCCGCCCAGTCCGTCGCCGGCCTTAAGGACGCCACGGTCTTTGGCGTTGTCGATCATCACCGCATCGGCGACTTCGAGACCGCCGGCCCGCTGCACTACATCTGCCTGCCCTGGGGTTCCAGCTGCACCATCGTCACCAAGCTCGCCGGCGTGCTCGGCGTTGAGCTTTCCGACGTCCAGGCCAAGCTGCTGCTCTCGGCCATGATGACCGACACGCTCATGCTCAAGAGCCCCACCACCACCGATGTCGACCGCGCCGTCGCCGCCAAGCTCGGCGAGCAGGTGGGCGTCGACCCGGTTAAGTTTGGCATGGAGGTCTTCCTCACCCGTCCGTCCGGCTCCTTCACCGCAGCCGAGATGGTCGGCAACGACATCAAAATGTTCGAGCCCGCCGGCAAGAAGCTACTCATCGGCCAGTACGAGACTGTCGACAAGACCCGCGCACTCGGCATGATCGACGAGATTCGCGAGGCCATGCGCGCCTGCGCCGCCGAGAAGGGCGCTGACGGCATTGTCCTGTGCATCACTGACATCATGGAGGAGGGCTCGCAGGTCCTGCTCGAGGGCGAGACCGAGGCTGCTCAGAAGGGCCTGGGCATTGCCGACGAGCACGACGGCGTCTGGATGCCGGGCGTCCTCTCCCGTAAGAAGCAGGTCGCTGCCCCCATCATGGCCGCCTGCTAGGTTTAGTTGACCAAACGCCACGACCGGATCGCGGACACCCCGCGCTCCGGTCGTTTTTTTGTGCACGGCGCCGCGTCGTCTCTTGGGCAGGCGTGCCCGTGCCGTTGAGCAAATAATGTTCAACCTGTGGTTCCGCTTTTCGGCCACGCCTGCGTGCTTGTCGTGCAGGGTAGGCTAGATGCAAGCGTAATACGTTAGAGCGCGGCGCCGCCACTTGGGCGGGCCGTGCTTTTTTAAGACGGGAGCTTTCCCGTGAAAGGAGCCGCCCATGGCAGCAACTGAGCAGCTGTTCAACGTTCGTGAGCGCAAGCGTTTTGAACGTCACGACATCTGGGAGCGCATCGCCGAGAACGGCACGATTTCCGCCGCCGTCATGGTCTTCGCCGCCATCGCCGCCGTCATTTGCGCCAATACCGATGCCTACGAGGCTATCCATCACTTTTTGGAGACCCCGCTGTATGTGGGTCTGGGCAACCTTACGGCCGGTCTCACCGTTGAGCTTTTCGTTAACGACTTTCTCATGGCGATCTTCTTTTTGCTGGTGGGCATTGAGCTCAAGTATGAGATGACGGTCGGCGAGCTCAAAAACCCGCGCCAGGCCATGCTTCCCATGCTGGCGGCCGTGGGCGGCGTCGTCGTTCCCGCCTGCATCTACCTGATCTTTAACCATGCCGGCGCGCACAACGGTTGGGCCATTCCCATGGCAACCGATATTGCCTTTGCGCTGGGCGTGCTGTCGCTTTTGGGCAATCGCGTGCCCAACGGCGTGCGCGTGTTCTTCTCGACGCTCGCCATCGCCGACGACCTCATCTCCATCGCCGCCATCGCCATCTTCTACGGTCAGAGCCCCAATCCGTTTTGGTTGGGCGCCGCCGCGCTTGTGACCTGCGCGCTCGTGTGGCTCAACAAGACGCAGCATTACCGCCTTGCCCCGTATTCGGTACTGGGTCTGCTGTTGTGGTTCTGCATGTTCAAGAGCGGCGTGCATGCCACGCTTGCTGGCGTCATCTTGGCCTTTACCATCCCGGCCAAGTGCGGCGTCAAGCTCGATAGTCTGACCGACTGGCTGGGCGAGTGCCTGCCGCTGCTCGATGACCGCTACGACGACGAGGCACACATCCTGGGCCAGCATGACTTTACCGTCTCGACCACCAAGGTCGAGCGCGTCATGCACCGCGTGACCCCGCCGCTCATCCGCATGGAGCGTCTGATCTCCACGCCGGTCAACTTTGTGATTCTGCCGATCTTTGCGTTCGTGAACGCACAGGTTCGCCTGGTGGGCGTGGACATGAGCACGCTGCTCACTGACCCGGTGACGCTCGGCGTGTACTTTGGCATGCTGCTGGGCAAGCCGATCGGCATCTTTGGCATGACGTTCGCCTTGGTCAAGCTCAAGGCCTGCGAGCTGCCGCACAACGTCAACTGGCACATGATTGCCGGTGTGGGCATTCTGGGCGGTATCGGCTTTACCATGTCGATTCTCATTAGCGGCCTTGCCTTTCCGACGGCCCAGTTTGAGGTTCTTGCTGCCAAGGCTGCCATTCTTGCCGGTTCGGTCACCGCTGCCGTGCTCGGCATGATCTACATGAGTGTTGTCTGCAAACACCCCGCGCCCAAGGACGAGTAAAAGCACATACAAGTTTGAAAACGCCGCCTGTGAACACCATCACAAGCGGCGTTTTAGTCATTGGGGACGTTCTTAAATGACTAGGTTTATTCCACGGTGCCGTAGACGGCGCCCCAGCCGTGGGCGGCCAAGGCGGAGTTGAGCTGGTCGCAAAGTGACTGGCGGTCGTAATAGCCGGGCGGTAGCAGGTTGACGATTTCCATGAGGTCGGGCGCCAGGTCCAAGATCTCGGCCTGTACGATCAGATCTAGGCGGTCGATGGCGTGGCGATCGTAAAACAGTCCGTCGACCAGGCGCTGCAGGTCGCCGAATTCCTCGGCCTGGAACGATCCATACTCCATAGTGCCTCCTTGGGCCCCCACGCCGGTATGTGCGGCGATTCGTAATTTATTGCGATGGACTTAATCTATCACGGCTTCATAACGTTGCGGCGGTGGCGGTCTATACTTAGACGAACTGCAACGTACCGCTTCGCGAAAGGTCGCACCCCATGCAGACGATCTACCAGAAGATGGAAACCACCGAACTCGATGCCGCCATCGAGGCCCTCAAAGCCGAGGTCGCTGAGGTCAAGGCCAAGGGCCTGGCGCTCGATATGGCCCGCGGCAAGCCGTCGCCCTCCCAGGTGGACATCTCGCGCCCCATGCTTGATATCCTCAACGCCGACGCCGATTTGCACGACGGTAACGTCGACTGCTCCAATTACGGCTGTTTTGAGGGTATTCCTTCGGCACGCAAGTTGGCAGGGGAGTTCCTGGGCTGCCCCGCCGAGCAGACGCTCGTGCTGGGTTCGTCGAGCCTTTTGATCGAGCATGACATCGCCGGCATGTTCTGGCGTTGCGGCTCGTGCGGCAGCGAGCCCTGGGACGCCTACGAGGCTGCGCACGACGGCAAGAAGGTCAAGTTCCTGTGCCCCGTTCCCGGCTACGATCGCCACTTTGGCATCACCGCCGACTTGGGCATCGAGAACGTCTCCGTCGCGATGACCGACAACGGCCCCGACATGGACGAGATCGAGCGCCTCGTTGCCGCCGACGACTCCATTAAGGGCATCTGGTGCGTGCCCAAGTATTCCAACCCCACGGGCATCACCTTTAGCGAGGACACTGTGCGCCGCCTGGTCGAGATGCCCACGGCCGCGCCCGATTTCCGCATCTTCTGGGATAACGCCTACTGCGTGCACGATCTGTACGACGAGACCGACGAGCTCGCCAACATCTTCGATCTTGCCCGCGCGGCGGGCACCGAGGACCGCGTGGTGGCCTTTGCCTCGACGTCCAAGATCACCTTCCCGGGCGCCGGCATCGGCTTTATCGGTGCGAGCCCCGCGGTCATCGCCGAGTTCTCCAAGCGCCTGAAGGCCGGCCTCATCAGCGCCGACAAGCTCAACCAGCTGCGTCACGTGCGCTTCCTTCCTACCATCGAGGCGGTCAAGGAGCACATGAAAAAGCATGCCGAGTTCCTGCGTCCGCGCTTTGAGGCCGTCGAGCGCAAGCTCACCGAGGGCTTGGGCGACACGGGCTGCGCCACCTGGACGCACCCCCGCGGCGGCTACTTTGTAAGCTTCGATGGTCCCGAGGGCTCGGCCCAGAAGGTCGCCGCGCTTTGCGCCGACCTGGGCGTCAAGCTCACGCCGGCCGGTGCTACCTGGCCCTATGGCAAGGACCCGCGCGACACCAACATCCGCATCGCGCCGAGCTATCCCACGGTCGAGGACCTGGAGGCCGCGCTCGATGTGCTGGTGCTGGCTGTGAAGCTCGTCGCTGCCGAGCTTGCGCGCGCCGAGCGCGCCTAACGCGCGGCTTCCCGTACTATCCGCACTTTCGATACGTAAAGGAGCGTATACATGGATTTGGGTATTTCCACCAACCCCACGCCAGAGCTCTACACCATTAAGGTAACCGGCGAGATCGATATCTCTAACGCCGACAGCCTGCGCAATGCTATCGACCTGGCGCTCGAGCAGCCCACTGAGGCCGTTGAGCTCGATTTTGCCCAGGTGGGCTACATCGACTCGACGGGCATTGGCGTGCTTGTGGGCGCCGCGCACCACGCGGTCGACCACGGCAAGCGCTTTAGCTGCACCAATGTGCAGCCCCCGGTGATGCGCGTGGTTCAGCTGTTGGGCGTCGACCAGGAGATTTCGATCACCGCTGCATAGTCTTTGCCCCCAAAAGGGCATGCCGTTTGGCATATGTTTGTGATGCGCTCGGACGTTTTGGCGTCCGGGCGCTATACTTGACCGAATGAATAGACGAGTTCCGGCCGAATGGCGCGGTGCGGGCTCGACTCACATCGAGCCTTGGAGGTATGTGTGTTTGGTATTGGAGAGGGTGAGCTCGCGATCATCGTGGTCTTCGGCTTTTTGCTGTTTGGCCCGGATAAGCTCCCGCAGATGGGCCGCACGATCGGCCGTGCCATCCGTCAGTTCCGCGAGACGCAGGAAAAGATGACGGCCGTTGTTCAGTCCGAGATTATCGATCCGGTGAGCGAGGCCGCGTCGGCACCGGTCAAGCCCAAGAAGGCTGCTGCGACAGACGACGATTCCGATGCGGACGAGGATGCCGCCGAGACGGCAGCGCCCGCCAAGAAGGAGACCTTTGCCGAGCGTCGCGCCCGCCTTGCTGCCGAGAAGGCCGCAAGCGAGGGCGCTGCTGAGGGCGAAGGTGCTGCTGAGGAGGCCGAGGGCGCCGAGTCCACCGAGGCCGAGCCTGCCACTGCCACCGTCGAGTCCGAGCCTGCTGCAGAGCCGGAGCCCGAGCCT
>CAKWZF010000030.1:0-13306 GCA_934865005.1 uncultured bacterium
TCGCTCTGGGCGGCGCGCAGCGTCGAGCGGTTACGGCGTTTGGTAAAACGCCGTAACCCCCTAGTACATCTTTGCGCCGGCGGGGATGGAGGCGTCGAGCTGGATCAGGTTGAGGCGCTCCTCGCCCTCCTCCTCGTGGACAGCGCTGATCAGCATGCCGCAGCTGGGAATACCCATCATCTTGCGCGGAGGCAGGTTGGTGATGGCGAGCAAGGTCTTGCCGACCAGGTCCTCGGGCTCGTAATAAGCGTGAATACCGGAGAGGATGGTGCGGTCGGTACCGGTACCGTCGTCGAGCGTAAAGTTCAGCAGCTTCTTGGACTTCTTGACGGCCTCGCATGCCTTGACCTTCACAGCGCGGAAATCGCTCTTGGAGAAGGTATCAAAGTCGACGAACTCCTCAAACAGCGGCTCAACGGCGATCTTGGAGTAATCGAGCGTGGGCTTAAGCGACTTAACGAATGGGCTCGCGGCGTTGCCGGCCTCTGCAGCCTTGGCGGCAGCGGCACCGGACTGGAAACCCTTCTCGGGCTTCATGTGCGGGAACAGCAGGACGTCGCGGATAGAAGCCTGGTTAGTAAGCAGCATGACCACGCGGTCGATACCAATGCCAATGCCGCCCGCGGGAGGCATACCGTACTCGAGGGCGCGCACGTAGTCCTCGTCATACTCCATAGCCTCATCGTCGCCGCCGGCCTTCTCGGCCATCTGGGCAGCAAAGCGCTCAGCCTGGTCGACCGGGTCGTTGAGCTCGGAGAATGCGTTGGCGTACTCGTGGCCGGCGATGACCAGCTCAAAGCGGTGAGTCAAACGCGGGTCGTCCTCAAAACGCTTAGCGAGCGGGCTGACCTCGATGGGGTAATCGCACACGAAGGTCGGGTTGACGATGGTGTCCTCGCCCAGCTCATCGTAAATCTCGGCGATGATCTTGCCGGCAGTCCACTCGGGCTTGATCTCCAGGCCCTTCTCGCGCGCGGCGGCAGCAAGCTCCTCGACCGGCGTGTCGATGGTGACCTGCTTGCCGAGCACGTCGGAGACGATGTCGGTCATGGGACGGCTGGCCCACTCACCAGAAAGGTCGATGGTCTGGCCCTGGTACTCGATGACCTCGGGGTTGCCGATGGCCTTGTTAGCCGCCTTAATGACACCCTGGGCGAGCGCCTTCATGCCCTCGAGGTCTGAGAAGGCACGGTAGGCCTCCATCGTGGTGAACTCGGGGTTGTGGGTAAGGTCCATGCCCTCGTTACGGAAGATGCGGCCGATCTCGAACACGCGCTCAAAACCACCGACGATGCAGCGCTTGAGATGGAGCTCGGTGGCAATACGCAGGTAGCACTCCTGATCGAGCGCGTTGAAGTGGGTAATGAACGGCTTGGCGGTAGCGCCGCCCTGGATGGTCTGCAGGATGGGGGTCTCGACCTCCATGTAACCGTCGGACTCCATAAAGCGACGGAAGGTAGAGAGAATCTGCGAACGCTTACGGAAGGTCTCGCGAACGTCGTCGTTGGCGATCAGATCGACATAGCGCTGGCGATAGCGGGTCTCCTTGTCGGAAAGACCGTGGAACTTCTCGGGCAGCGGACGAACGGCCTTGGAAAGCAGGGTCGCGCTCTTAGGGGCAACGGAAAGCTGGCCGCGCTGGGTGCGCACGACCACGCCGGTCACGCCCAGGATGTCGCCCAGGTCGAGGGCCTTAAGCGTATTCCAGGCGGCCTCGTCCATGTCGTTGATGCGGCAGAACAGCTGAATCTCGGCAGTCGCATCGCGCACGACGATGAACATGATCTTGCCCTGACCGCGCTTGGCGACCACGCGGCCGGCGATCTTCACGACGTCCTCGGTGTCCTCGCCATCGGCAAGCTCGGCGTACTTAGCCTCGATATCGGCGACGTAGTCCTCAAGCTCAGAGTGCTCGGGATAGGGGTTCTGGCCCGCCTCGAACAGGGCGGCGCGCTTGGCCAGGCGGGTGGCGCGCTCGTCGTTGAGCGTCGATGCCTGATCGGCGGCGTTCTGGTTCTCTGCCATAAGTTAGCTCCTCAAACTAAAACGCTCCCCAGGATTCGGTCCCAGGGAGCGAAAACATACCTTTACGCGGGACCGTGGTCTAGCGTGCGATCTTGGCGATGGTGTAGACGCGAGTCTTGCCGGAAGGCGTAACGACCTCGACGGAATCACCCTCGCCGTGACCGATGATGGCGTGACCGACCGGAGACTCGTTGGAGATCTTGTGCTCGAGCGAGTTGGTCTCGGTGGTACCAACGAGCGTGACTTCCATGACCTCGCCGTTGGGATCAATCAGCGAAACGGTGGAACCGATGGAGACGGTCAGATCGCCCGTGGTGGCAGCAACCTGAGCGTTGGCAAGAATGGCCTGGATCTCGGCGATACGAGCAGCATTCTGGGCCTGCTTGTCCTTGGCGGCATCGTACTCGGAGTTCTCCGAAAGGTCGCCGAACGCGCGGGCTTCCTTGATGTCCTCGACGATCTCCTTGGCGTAATCGCCCTCACGCCAGGCGAGCTCCTCGACGAGCTTCTGGCGGCCCTCAGCGGTCAGTACGATCTGGCTTGCGTCCATACGGATATCTCCCCAACTCTGATCAAACAATCAACTGTCAACAAAACGAAAAAGACCGGCTAGCCTGCGGGCAAGCCGGTCAGGTGCTCACCCCAAAGGGATGGGACTACTCTGCGTCCGCGTCACTGTCCTCTGCCTGCTTCTTCTTGGCAGCAGCGAGCTTGGCCTCGAGCTCAGCGATCTCCTTGTCCTCCTCGGACTGCTCGACCACGACCTCCTCGGCCTGCTTGGTCTCGGCCTTATCGTCGCCCTCCATACCCTCGCGGATATTCTTGACGGTAGAGCCGAGGGACTTGCCGAGCTTCGGCAGGTTCTTGGGCCCGAAGATAATCAGGACAACGACGAGAATAATGATGAGCTCAGGAGCCCTCAGTCCAAACATGTAGACCTCCACAATACAGCGAGACAAGCTCGAATGAGTATACCGCGGGTATCGCGGTATCACAACACTAGCTAAAAAAAGGGACCGCAAGAAGCGGTCCCTCCTCATGCTCTGGTCGGGTTGACTGGATTTGAACCAGCGACCCCTGCGTCCCGAACGCAGTGCTCTACCAAACTGAGCCACAACCCGTTAGCTCGACTATAGTAACAAAGATTTTCGCCGCGTGCTAGAGAAATTTTTATTTCTTTGGCGCGTCGATTTGAACCGTGTTGGGAATAAACTCAGTCGCGCAGGCCCACCAGCCATTTTGCTGGGCAGCATCGGCAAGCCTTTCGACCGTGGCAGCGGTGTCGCAAATGGCAAACGAGCAGGCACCCGATCCGCACACATCTACAGCAACGGTTCCGTCCTGTTTACGCAGCCAGTCGAGGACCGTTTGAATCTGCGACTCCATCTGTGCGGAAATGACACCCAGATTGTTATGGATGAGTGCATATGCCGTCTCGGCATCACCAGCACGCAAGGCAGAAGCTATCGCGCCGGGCTTGTCCGCAGGCACCGGGGCCTCGTCAAAACGTCGATAGGCTTCAATTGTCGAAACGCTTGCCTCGCGCGGCTTGACCAGCACGACGGGCGTCGCGGGCAGCGCGGGGTACTCAGTTGCCAGCACGTCTCCCCCACCTACGTAGAACGCAGGGCTCGCGTGCAAAAAGAACGGGACGTCAGCACCAATGCCCCGCGCAATGTCGTCGAGCGCGGGGTCGGTGCGATCAATGCCCCAGAGCTCCGCCAAGGCGACAATGACCGCGGCCGCATCCGTCGAGGGGCCGCCCAAGCCGGCGCACAATGGAATGCGCTTCTCAATCGTCACGCAGATGTTTGCCTCGCGACCATAATGATCGGCCATAGCAGCCGCAGCCCGATACGCCGTATTCTTTTGCATGGGAAAATCTGATGCCGGAACCGTCTGAACGGTCAGCGCCTGCGCCGGCGTGACCGTCACGGTATCGGAAAGACCGACGGCTGCCATCAGGGAATCGACCCTGTGGTAGCCGCGGTCATCGCGCTCGGTATGAACCCCCAGGTAGAGGTTAATCTTTGCCGGCGCGGAAAGAGTCAGGGACCGATCGGTCACCGTTAGTGCTCCTCGAGCTGATTGCCGAGCGGGGTAAAGATATGCTCGCCGCTCTCAGGGTCGAACAGCTCGACCTGACCGGTGAGCACATCGATATACTGGTAGGACTGACGCGACTTGCGGCCGCGACGCTCGTCGACCTCGACAATGAAGACGGCCGGGTGGACGCTCTTGATGGTGCCCATGCGCTCGACGACGCGGGTACGGCCCATGTTGGCCTTAACCTTGACGCGATCGCCCACCATATCGGTCAGCTTCTCGTGGATGTCGTCGACGTGATTGACTTCCATCTCTTCCATGAACAGGGCCTCCAGAAGGTGCAATTCAAAAAGGGGATAATACCCCTAAGATAGACAAAACTCTAATACTATAGCACCCCGCTGTTGCCATACGCAAGTAGCTAAATAAGCCCCGTCCCAAATACGTACCAGACGACAATCTCGCATGACCAGTTGTTACGCGGTTTGGTAAAACCGCGTAACCTAAAGGTTGTCGGTGTCCAGGACGATGGTGAATGGACCGTCGTTGACCAAGTCGACTTTCATATCGGCGCCGAAGATGCCATGTGCTACGTGTTCGACATCTTGACGAACAAGCGTCAGGAAGTACTCGTAGAGCTCGTTGGCGACATCGGGGGCGCCGGCATCCGTAAACGATGGGCGGCGACCGTGGCGGCAGTCGGCGAACAGCGTGAACTGCGACACCACGAGCACCTCGCCGTCGACATCGGCAAGCGCCAAGTTGGTCTTGCCGTTCTCGTCCTCGTTAATGCGCAAGCCCCGGAGCTTGCCCCACAGCTTGTCGGCCTCGGCACGCGTATCGCCATGGCCCACACCCAGCAGCACCAGGTAGCCGCGTCCAATGCGGCCCACGCACTCGCCGTCGACCGTCACGCCGGCGTTGAGCACGCGCTGCACCACCGCACGCACGGTCTACTCCTCGCCCGTCAGCTTGGCGGACAGATGCTCGAGCGCGTGGAAACGATGGCTGATGGCGTTCTTCTCGTCAGCCGTCAGCTCGGCCATGGTCTTGCCCGGCGTGTCGACCGGCAGGAACAGCGGGTCGTAGCCAAAGCCGTGATCGCCGCGGCCCTCGTGTGCGATAGTGCCCTCGCAGGCGCCCTCACCATAGGTGACCAAACCGTCCGTGTCGATGAGCGCAACGACGCTCATAAAGCGCGCGGTGCGATCCTCGTCGGCCACGCCTTCCAGGTTAACGAGCAGCTTGGCGTTGTTGGCGGCATCGTCGCCGTGCACGCCCGCATAGCGCGCGCTATACACGCCCGGCTCGCCGTCCAGGGCATCAACGACCAAGCCCGAATCGTCGGCAATGGCCATGAGCCCCGTCTCTTCGACCGCGGCTTGGGCCTTGATGATGGCGTTCTCCAAAAACGTCGTGCCGTTTTCCTCGGGATCCTCAAAATCGCCCAGCTGGCCGAGCGCTACAAAGCGCACCTCGGGCATAACCTTGCCCAAAATGGCCTCGATCTCAGTGAGCTTATGGGCGTTGCCCGTTGCCACGACGATGGTCGCCGCCGGGTCGAGGGTGTCGATGTCGATCTTCTCAAGTGCCATGAGTGGTCTCCTTGTCTCTATAGCAATGCCGCGCCGAGGGCGACGAGGGCCTCTGCCTCTCCCCTCTCAATCAACGGCTGTCTTGTGCCTAGACGTCTCCGCAGATAAAACCTACCAAATTAAACCTGTCCCTTTTTGGTAGGTTAGGCGAGGGCTTGGCGCTGAAGCTCGATGAGCTCGGCGATACCTTTGTCGCCCAGGTCGAGCAGGGCGTTGAGGCGCTTACGGTCGAAGGGCGCCTGCTCGCCGGTGCCCTGGAGCTCGATCATCTCACCGGTGTCGGTGGCGACGAGGTTCATGTCGACCTCGGCATGGCTGTCCTCGGAATAATCCAAGTCGAGCAGAGTGTTGCCGTCGACAACGCCCATGGAGATGGCAGCCACCTGGCCGATAAGCGGGATGCGCTCGATCTTGCCCGCCTCGACCCACATGGCGAGGGCGTCGTGCAGCGCCACCCAGGCGCCGGTGATGCTCGCTGTACGCGTGCCGCCATCGGCCTGAATCACATCGCAGTCGACGGTGACGGTGTACTCGCCGAGCGCCTTCATGTTGACGACGGTACGCAGGCTGCGGCCAATGAGGCGCTCGATCTCCATGGAGTGGCCCTTGCGGTTGGCGTGCTCGCGCTTGCAGCGCTTGCCGGTCGACGCCGGCAGCATGGCGTATTCCGCGGTCACCCAGCCGGCCTTAGCTCCCTTTCGCCAGCCCGGCACGCCCTCCTCGATAGTGGCGGCGCACAGCACGCGCGTGTCACCGAACTCGGCCAGACACGAGCCGTGAGCGTGCTTCATGACGCCACGGGTGAGCTTAACGGGGCGCAACTCGTTGGCGGCGCGACCGTTGGCGCGGTTGACCTGCATGTACTCCATAGAAATATCCTTTCGGCAAAAGATGTGGCGAAGGCTCTGGCAGCTGCCTTACATCTATTTCAGCTCATCGATATCGATATGTTCGATGCTCTTGAGCGGCTGACCAAAGATAAAGCTGCCCGCCACCGCAAACTCGGCAATGTTATCGGCCGTCGTGGCAAAACGATGCTGCGGCTCGGCGGCGTCGCCCGCCAGCTGCTCGCGGCGTGTGAGGATATCGGTCAGCTCGCGTGTAGTCTCCTCGGCGGAACTTACGACGCGCACCCCAGGCCCCAGCGCATGGCGGATAGGTCCCACCAACAGCGGGAAATGCGTACAGCCGAGCACCACGGTATCGATACCGTGGTCGCGTAGCGGCTCAACCGTGGCACCCACCAGCGCACGCACGGCAGGCGTATCGAAGATGTCCTCGTTCTCAAGCCACTGTTCCTGCAGATGTGCACCCGAGGCGAGCTCGTGTTCGACAACCTCGACAAAGCTCGAGGCAGGACAGCCGTATACATCGACGCCGGCATCTAGATCCTGAATGGCGCGCGTGTAGGCGCCCGAGCGAATGGTGAGGTTGGTAGCGAGCACGCCCACGCGACGCGTACGCGTGCTGTTGATTGCTGCACGGGCACCCGGCGCGATCACGCCGATCACGGGAACGTCGAGCACCTGCTGGGCCAAACGCAAGGCCGCAGCGGTCGCCGTGTTGCAGGCGATGACCATAATCTTGACGTCGTGCTTCGAAAGCCAACGACCCGCCTGCAACGCAAACGAGCGCACCTCATCCTCGGTGCGCGTGCCGTAGGGGCAGCGCTTGGTGTCGCCAAAGTAGTAGACGGACTCGTGCGGCAGCGCCGTCGCAATCGCGCGCGCAACCGTCAGACCGCCCAAACCAGAATCGAACACGCCAATCGGGCGCGTGTCGCCTGCCGGATTCTCGATATCGGACATTACCTCACCAGTCTCTCTCGAAAAGACATGTCCAAGTGCGGCGGCGCCGCGCTACGAACGCGCCGCGACCAGCAGCTCTGCCGTCGCCGCCCAACCATCGACAATTTTGCCGCGCGTAACGAAAGCGTTCTCGCAAGCAGCCAGGAACTCGGGCGCGCCGGCGCTCGTCAGGCCATTCTCGACTAGGCAGAACGTGCCCACGTGATCGGCCATGTAGAAGTCGGACTCGGAGTCGCCGAGCGCCAACGTCTCCTCGCGCTCGATCCCTAGGTGCTCGCAGAAGCGCGCAATGGCGACGCCTTTGTTGAGGCCCGCGGGGTTGATGTTGAATGCGCGACCGTCCTCGACGCGATCGAGCTCGAGCGTCGTCGGCTTTGACAGGTGAGTCAGATGGCCGTTGCAGGCCCAGACCAGGCCGCAGCCAGCCTCATCAAGAATGGCCTGGACCTCGTCGTCGGGCACATCGCCGCGCATGCCGACGGTGACCTCGCGGTACTTGTAGCCAGTCGACATGTCGTTGTGATACTCGATCTTGTGCGGCCAGCGGGCAAGGATCTTCTCGCACACGCCGGTCTGCTCGATCACCTGGTGCGGCGTGAGGCCGCAAGAGGAGTCGTAGGGCATGTCGCCGGTCAGATACTCCCAATCGTTGGCTTTGAGGTCGTACATGACCAGGCCGCCCATCTCGCCGATGTAGGAGTTGAGGCCGAGCACGCGCGCGTCCTCGTGGATCATGGTACGGTTGCGGCCCGAGGTGGGAACCACCTGAATACCAGCGCGAGCGAGCGCCACGACGGCCTCGACGAGTTTGGTCGAAGGGTTGCCGTCGTTGTCGCGCAGCACGCACGAGCCGGGTGCAAGCATCGTGGCATCCAGGTCGGTAAAGACGTACTTGACCTTGGCCAAGCGCTCGCGCATCTCGCCCGAAAGCTCGGCAACGGTCGGCAGGGTGTTGTGGGACATGGTTACTCCGTTTACGTAGAAGGGTTTGGACTTGGACGGCATGTTTTGATTGAGGGAACACGCTTATGGCGACAGCGCACTCAGGGCGCCGCCGCCATCATGGTTCATTAGTCAAACTGGGTAACATCGATCAAGCGATTGGCCAACGAAAGGTCGCTCTCGATGGGCACGAACTCGTCGCCCACGTGCATGAGCTCCTCGTCACCCTTTGCCAGCAGCAAGACAATGGTGGGAGCATCGGGGTTGACGTACTCCTCGCGCGCCGCCTTGAACGCCGCATGCACAGCGGCTTCGCGGTCGAGGATGATCTTGTTCGGCGTATCGTCGGGAACATGCTCGGCAAGCTCGCGACAGACCTTCATCGGGTCCTCGTGAGCTGGATCCTCGTTGGCAAAGATCATCAAGTCGGAATACGGTGCGGCCTCGCGCGGCAATTGCTCGCGGCGCTCCTGAGCCTTGCCGCCGGCGGCGCCAAACAGCGCAATGACGGGGCTAGCGGGAAACGCGCGCTTGACCGACGAGAAAAGCGAACGGAACGAAAGCTGGTTGTGCGCGTAGTCGACGACACAAATCACGCGGCCGTCCTTCGACTCCACGACCTCCATGCGGCCCGGCACACGCAGTTTGGAGAGGCCCTTCTTGATAGCCTCGATACCGATGCCGATCTCGCGCGCAGCGGCGATAGCGACCAGCGCGTTTTCCACGTTAAAGTCGCCCGCGATACCCAGCAGGACCTTCTCCCCCGCCTCGGGCTCGTCGGCGCTCATGCCGTGCAAGTTGAACTCAATGTTAAAGCCGAGCATGCGGACATCGCTCGCCCACAGGCTTGCCTCGGGATGCTCGACGCCAACGGTCACCAAGCGCTCGGCCGTCGACGCTGCCTCTAGCACACGGTCAACCTCATCGGTGCCCAGATTCACCACGGCGGTCTTTGCCTGGTCAAAGATCCTGAGTTTGCTCTCAAAATAATCCTCGAAGGTCGGGTGCTCGATCGGCGAGATGTGGTCGCGGCCGATGTTGAGGAAGCACGCCACGTCAAACGGCAGATTCTCGACGCGTTGGTACTTGAGCGCCTGGCTCGAGACCTCCATGACCATGGACTTGCGACCGGACGTGCGGCAGTTGGCGATATGGCGCCAGACCTCGGGGGCCTCGGGCGTAGTATTGGTGCTCTCGTAGCACTCGATACCATCGTCGGTACTCACCGAGCCGATCATGCCGCAGGACTCGCCCGCCGCTTTGATAATCGACTGGAGCATAAAAGCGGCCGTGGTCTTTCCCTTGGTGCCGGTGATGCCCACGATCTTGACGTCGTGGTCGGGACGGTCGTAGACCTCCGGCGGCAACAGGGCCATGGCCGTGCGAACGCTATCAACAACCAGCATCGCAGCACTGCTCTCCTTCGCCAGCGGCTCCAGAGACTCGACCAGCGACTCCTCGCACACAAATGCGACGGCGCCTGCATCGAGCGCCATGCTCAAAAACGCGGGCTTAAAGGCAGCACCTTTACAGAAGAACACGTCACCTGCCGAGACCACGCGCGAATCAAACGAGCAGCCGGTCACGGCACGCTCGTCAACCTGCTCTGATGCGCGCAGCTCGCCGCACACGTCGAGAAGCTTGGCAAGCGTATCGACCGTGGTCACGGTCGCGGAATCCGAATGGTGCATCTTTCACCTTTCTCAGCCATTTGGCAGGGACGGTTTTTATAGTAACTGAAACGCACCCACGCAAAAACGGCTCCCGGAGGAGCCGTTACGCGCAGGCGTTCGTAAGCCGAGGCTAGGCAGCCTGAACAGAAGGCTGGCCCTCGTCGATAAAGAAGCGCTTGTACCACACTAGGAACACGAGCGGCGTATAGATCTTGCGCTGGAAATCGCCCTTGCCCGCAAAGTGCAGATCGAGCAGGTGCATGAGCTCGTCGGTATTGAAGAACTCGCTTGCCCACGGCGCGGTGAAGTACTCCTTGACATAGTCGTACCACTTTTGCTCGCGCAGCCAGTAGACAATCGGCACCGGGAAGCCCACCTTGGGACGGGTGGCCCACTCATCGGGCAGCGATTTGTTGGCAGCGTGGCGGAGTACCTGTTTGTTGCCGTTCTCGTTGATGCGGTAGCGGTCGGGAATGTGCTCGGCGAACTCCATGACTTTGCGGTCCAGGAAGGGCACGCGCAGCTCCAGTGAGTGTGCCATGCACATCTTGTCGGCCTTGAGCAGAATGTCGCCCGGGAGCCACATGTTCATGTCCAGGTACTGCTTCTTGACCAGCTCGGGCTGACCCTTCACGCGCGCATAGATGGGAGCGGCAAGCTCGAAGGCGCCATCGCCGGTGTTGTACTCGGGCTTGAGCACGCCGTCGACCTCGCGCTCCGGCCATACCAGAGCCTGTCCCAGGAACGACTTCTCGGGAATCTCGGCACCCTTGACCAGGAAGTTATGTCCCTTGAAGTACGGCATATGCAGCGCCAGGTTACCGAGCGCGCGACGGATGGGCAGCGGCACCATCTTTTTGTACTTGCGCACCGGGACCGTATCCTCGTAGTAGGCGTAGCCGCCAAAGAGTTCGTCGGCGCCTTCGCCCGAAAGCACCACGGTGACGTCCTTGCGGGCCATCTCGGCCAAGAACCACAGCGGCACGGAAGACAGGTTGGACTGCGGTTCGTCCATGTGATACTGGATGTCCTCGAGCGCACCGAAGAACTCGTCGGCGGTAATCATCTTGCGAACGTTCTCGACGCCGAGCTTATCGGAAAGCTCCTTGGCGTAGTTGGTCTCGTTGAAGTTCTTGTAGTCAAAGCCCACCGAGAAGGTCTTGTCGGGCATGAGGCAAGCGGCGATGTAGCTAGAGTCGACGCCACCGGAGAGGAACGACGCGACCTTGACGTCGGCGATGCGATGGGCCTCGACGCTCTCGTGCACGACCTCGTCCAGCTCGTCGACGTACTCCTCGAACGGCTTCTCGACGGCAGAGTAATCGCAATCCCAGTAGCGCTCGATGTTCATCTTGCCGGTCGGGATATCGACGGTAAAGTAGTGCGCCGGCGGCAGCTTGTAGACACCCTCGAAGAAGGTCTCCTCGGTTGCCGAATACTGCAGCGTCATGTACGGACGCAGGGCCTTTTTGTTGACCGCCTTGTGGAAGTGCGGGTAGTCCAGGAAGCTCTTGATCTCGGAACCAAAGAGCACGCCCGGAGCGCCGTCGCCCGCATCGGCCATGGGATAGTAGTAAAGCGGCTTGATGCCAAAGATGTCACGGGCGCCAAAAAGCTTGTTCTTCTTTTTGTCCCAGATGACGAAGGCGTACATACCGCGCAGGCGATCGAGGACGGCCTCGCCCCACTCCTCGTAGCCGTGCAGGAGGCTCTCGGTGTCGGCGCCGCAGTGGAACTTGTAGCCCTTGGCCTCGAGCTCGGAACGGAGTTCTTGGAAGTTGTAGATCTCGCCGTTGAAGACAATGACGACGCTGCCGTCCTCGTTGGCCATGGGTTGAGCGCCGGCCTCGGTCAGGTCGAGGATCGACAGGCGGCGGAAGCCCAGGGCAACGCGGCCGTCGATAAACTGACCGCCCATGTCGGGACCGCGATGGACGATGCGGTCCATCATCTTGGTGAGCACCTCGGATTGGTTATCCGTCCCACCGACAAAACCGACAAAACCGCACATATACTATCCCCTCTGCTGTTGCTGGGCATCAAATCGAATCAGTAGCTTTTGAGTATACCCGAGGGCGTAAAGAGGGGCGGAATGTTCAGGCAATCTCAACTGAATCAGCTCCGCTGTGACACGCGCGAGTTACCTTTAATGGATATGAGGTGAATGAGGCGATTGTTTTGCTATACTCTCTCCGCACGGGCGATTGGCGCAACGGTTAGCGCAGGTGCTTTACACGCACAAGGCTGGGGGTTCGAATCCCTCATCGCCCACCACTGAATTGTTAGGCCTCCAGCGATGGAGGCCTTTCTTTTTTTCAGGCCCATCGCAGAGGGATTCGAACCCGACAGGGTGCGGAGCTGAGGAAACGCGAAGCGTTTTCCAGCGCAGCACGCGAGGAGCGGAGCGACGAAGCGGGGCGCGGGCGGCGCCAGCCGCACGCGGACATCCCTCATCGCCCACCACTGAATTGTTAGGCCTCCGGCGATGGAGGCCTTTCCTTTTTCAGGCCCAGCGCATGGGATTCGAACCCGCCAGCACGTCTGTCACAAAGGCCGTTGTCAAAAAATGGCAAAAATGAGTACTGCTACTTTGTTTGCAACATATAAATAGACAGTATTTGCTTAAGTTACGCAACATATGTCCATTATAAGGGCTAACAGTTGAATCAAAATCGTGCTTTCATCGCCATTTCGACTTGCTATCTGGCCTTATTAGTCCAAAATTGCTGCTACCAAATCGGTAACAGTACTCATATTTGATGTTTTTTGACCAGCAGGTCTCCCTGCCTTAGCAAATCTAAGGCAAAACGGGCTCCAGACCGCTGAATCATGCCGCGTAGGGCACTTCCGCAGTCCGGAACCCGGTCCAAATTGAGTTATTGCGCCGCGTTAGCCCAAGACACCCGACAGAATCTCGATCAGGCTGTCCACGTCGGCTTCCTCGCAGACGAGCGGCGGCAAGAAACGCAGCGTATGCGCACCCGTAGCGTTGATCACGGCACCGGCGGTCAGCGCGCGGGCAACAACATCATGCGCGTCGCCCGCGGCATCATCCAAATCACAGCCGAGCATCAAGCCGCGGCCACGTACCTCGGTCACGTGCGGCAGCTTGGCGAGCTTTGCCTCCATATAGGCACCCACCTTGGCAGCATGATCGGCATAATCGCCGCGCACGAGCGCGGAGAGCGTCGCGGCACACGCCGTGATGGCCAGGCAG
>CAKWZF010000030.1:13316-17489 GCA_934865005.1 uncultured bacterium
GGCAGCTACCACCAAAGGTCGAGCCGTGGTCGCCCGGCTTAAACACGTCGGCAATCTCCTTCTTTGCCACCACGGCACCCATGGGCACGCCGTCGGCAATGCCCTTGGCAAGGCTCATGATGTCGGGCTCCACGCCATAGGTTTGGAATGCAAACGGCTTGCCGGAGCGGAAGATGCCGCACTGGACCTCGTCGGCGATAAGCACGGCGCCCACTTCGTGTGCCAGGTCGCGCGCTGCCGCCATAAACTCCTCGGTCATGGGGTGCACGCCACTCTCACCCTGGATCGGCTCGAGCATCACGGCACAAATTTCGCTCCCCAGCTGCTTAAAGATCGCACGCAGCTCGTCAACATCGTTGGGCGTGCAGGCCACAAAGCCACCCGGCAGCGGGCGGAAGCTGTCCTGCAGCCAATCCTGCATGGTGGCGGCAATGGTCTCGAGCGTACGGCCGTGGAAGCCGCCGCGCATGCACACGATAGTGTTGCCGCCATTACCGGCACGCTTGGCGTACAGGCGCGCAAGCTTCATCGAGCCCTCGTTGGCCTCGGCGCCAGAGTTGGCAAAGAAGGTCTCCCACACCTGCTCGTCCGCAGCCGGGGCACCAAGAGCAGCTGCCGTGGTCTCATCGCCGGCGGCAATGGCATCGGCAAGCACGCGCGCACCATCTACGTCGTCGTTAGCAAGCTTGGACAGCAGCGCCGCGACCTGTCCGCGCTGCTCGATGTAGAAGTAATTGGAGACATGCATGAGCTTTTTGGTCTGTGCCTCGAGCGCCGAGAGCACAGCCGGGTCGCCATGACCTAGGCTGCATACGCCGATGCCGGCAAGAAAGTCGAGGTACTCACGGCCATCGTCGCCGGTGAGCTTCATGCCGTGACCCTCGACAAACTCGACCGGAGAGCGGCCAAAGGTATGCATAACGTAATGGGATTCAAGCGATTGCTGAGCTGCAAGTGACATGGGATGCCTTTCGTTGGGCGCCAGACGGCGCGGGGCTATGGGTGCAGGAATGGGGCGGCTGCGGGTCAGCTAGACCGTCTGAAGCTTCTCGACCTCGTCAAGGTTTTCGGTCAGACGCGCAGCAAACGTCGAAAGCGGATGCGGATGCGTATCGAACTCGTAAGCCGTCTCGGTGGAATGGATCACGGTGCCGACGCCGGCATCGGTCAGCAGCTCCAGGAGCAGCGAATGCGGCGTAGTACCGTTAATGATGTGGGCACGAAATACGCCGCCGGTAAGCGCATCGACGGCCGCGCGCAGCTTGGGAATCATGCCCTTATCGACCTCGCCGCCGTAGAGCATTTCGTTAACCTCGTCGAGCGTTAGGTTGGAGATAAGCGAGTCCTTGTCGCTAAAGTCCTTGTACAGGCCATCGACATCGGTCAAAAAGATCGCCTTATGCGCGTGGAGCGCCGCGGCAACGGCACCGGCGGCGGTGTCGGCGTTGATGTTGAAGAAACCGCCGTCCTCCCCCGCCGCGACGGTAGCGATGACGGGGATGTACTCGCTATCGAGTAAGCGCTCGATATAGTCGGTGTTGACGTGCGTCACTTTGCCCACGCGACCGAGCTCGGGGTCGAGCGGCTCGGCGATGAGCGTGCCGGCATCGCTGCCCGACACGCCCACGGCCAGGTTGCCGTGGTGGTTGATGGCAGCAACCAGCTCCTGGTTAACCTTGCCGCCCAGCACCTCGCGCACGATGTCCATAGTCGCCGGCGTGGTCACGCGCTGGCCGTTCTTAAACTCGACGGGAATATCGTAATGGCTCAGCGCCTCGTTGATAGCCTTGCCGCCGCCGTGCACGATGACGGGGCGCATACCGATGATCTTGAGCAAAACGATGTCGCTCATCACGTCGCGGCGCAGCTGCTCATCAACCATGGCGGCTCCGCCATATTTGATAACAACCGTCTTGCCGGTCAGGTTCTTAATCCACGGCAGCGCTTCGAACAGCAGCTGCGCGGTTGCTTCGTTGGATTCGCTCGAACGACAATCGCGTGCGAATTTCATAATCTGCCTCGTCTTTCGTATCGTTATCGCGCCGTGCTCCGCTGTCCGCAATCGCGGCAAGATGCGCAGCGTGCCCGGAATCTAGGAACGGTAGTCGCCGTTGATGGAGATGTACTCATGCGTGAGGTCGCAGGTCCACACGGTCGTTGCCGCGTCGCCTGCGCCCAGGTCGGCCGAGATCACGATTTCTGGCGCCCCGAAACGTCGTAGAGCCTCGCCCTCGTCAAAGGGAACAGTCAGACCATCGCGACAGACAGGCATGCCCATCATGTCGATGGAAACGTCTTCCTGATTAAACTTCACGCCGCACTTGCCGAGTGCCATGGCGACGCGGCCCCAGTTGCAGTCGTGGCCGGCGATGCAGGTCTTAACGAGCGGCGAGTTGGCAACGGCACGGGCGGCGATATCGGCCTCCTCGTCGTTCACGGCGCCGGTAACGTTGACCGTAACAAGCTTGGATGCGCCCTCACCATCGGCGGCGATATTGCGCGCCAGGCTCTCGCACACCTCGTGCACGGCAAATGTCAACTCGTCAAAGGCATCGGAGCCCTCGACGATAGGCTCGGCATCTGCGGCAGCGGCGCCGGAGGCAAGCATGATGCAGGTGTCGTTGGTCGAGGTGTCGGAATCGACCGTTACCTTGTTAAAGGTCTGCTTGACGGTGGAGAGTAACAGGGCGTGAAGCGCCGCCGGCTCGACGGGGGCATCGGTAGTGATGACTGCGATCATGGTGGCCATGTTGGGCATGATCATACCCGAGCCTTTGCACATACCGCCCACCGTATAGGCATTACCTGCGTGCCCCGCGGCCTCGCTGCGGTAACACACGGCGTACTCCTTGGAGTGCGTGTCGGTCGTCATGATGGCGCGAGCGGCATCGGCTCCACCGTGGGCGGAGAGCGCCTCGTAGGCAGCAGGAATGGCGGTCTCAAACGTGTCGATCGGCAGAATCTGGCCAATCACGCCCGTGGAGGCAACCAGAATCTGCTGGGGCTCGCAGCCGATGACCTGCGATGCGATGCTGCACGTCTCGCGCGCGCAGGCAAGGCCGGTCTCGCCCGTGGCGGCGTTCGCGTTGCCGGAGTTGATTGAAACACCGGCGATGATACCGTAGCCCTTGTCCGCACCGCCCAGGTTGGCACGGCTCACCTGCACGGGCGCCGCGCAAAAGCGGTTGGTGGTAAACACGCCGGCACCGGGACAGGGTTTATCGGGCACGACGAGCGTGTAATCCAGACGCTCGGGGTTCTTGCGGAACCCAGCGTGGATGCCTGCAGCCTTAAAACCAGCCGCAGCCGTAACGCCGCCCTCGACGGCGCGAATCTTGATATCAAACAGGTCGGTGTTCATCGTCCCTACGACTCCTTATATCAAACAAAAAACGGACATCGGTTGGTGCGCCATGCCAGTCGTGATCATGAGACCAGCTTAAGAGTGGCGCCCCACTCGATGCCCGACTACCAAATCGTTAACAATCGAATGTGCTACACCGGGCACGCCACTGTGGGCAAGCCTCGTCGCTCGTCAAAGCCAAAGACGATATTGGCGCACTGGACCGCTTGGCCCGCAGCGCCCTTGCACAGATTGTCGATGGCGCCCGTCGCCACCAGCACGCCCGCGCGCTTGTTGAGCGCGAGGCCAATCTGGGCGGCGTTGGTGCCGACAACCGAAGCCGTCTTGGGCTGCTGGCCGGTATCGAGCACGCGCACAAAGGTGCGACCGGCATAGAACTGCTTGTAATAGTCGACAACGTCCTCAAGAGCCAAGGAGTCGATGGCCTGCGGCGCGAGCGGCATCGTCACCGTGGAGAGCAGACCACGCTTGAGCGGTGCCAGGTGCGGGGTAAAGACGACGCGATCGGTCAGGCCAAGGATTTGCTCAATCTCGGGCGTGTGGCGATGCTTACCCACGCCGTAGGCCTCCAAGTTCTCGTCGGCGCTGCAAAAATGCGTACGAGCGTTGCAGGACTTGCCGGCACCCGTCACACCGCTGATGGCATCGACAATCACGGGACCGTTCTCGGCCACCCAGCCCGCACGCACGGCAGGAGCGGCAGCAAGGCTCGTTGCGGTGGGATAGCAGCCGGCGCAGGCGACCAGCACGGGTTTGCCGTCGGCATGATCGGATGCAGCGGTCTCCAAATCCTGGGAGAACAGCTCGGG
>CAKWZF010000031.1:0-1758 GCA_934865005.1 uncultured bacterium
CCACTTACGGGGGCCGCGTTCGTCCCCGGGCCTCTCCCCCAGAAAACTACATCAGTGCCCGCCCCACGGGAAACCGGCGGGATGGACCAGTTCAGATGGGGCTTTGATGCATGGGTGGTCTGTTGGTGGGCAAATGGGTATCATACTGAGGTTACTGCGTCGACTCTATGATGCATGTTTGTACGTTCCCGGCGGTCGGTTTGCCAGAAGCGCCCCGCCGGTTGTTCCAGACCCGTTTCGAAGAAAGGAAACCACACTAACCTATGGCAGCTAAAAAATCATCTCCCTTGAAGATCATTCCGCTCGGTGGCCTTGACGGCATCGGCAAGAACATGACGGTCTTCGAGTGCGGCGACGACATGGTGCTCGTCGACGCCGGTCTCATGTTCCCGGATGACTCCCAGCCCGGTATCGACCTGGTGCTTCCTGACTACACCTATGTCCTGGAGAACGAGGAGAAGCTCCGCGGTATCGTCGTCACCCACGGCCACGAGGACCACACCGGTTCGCTTCCGTATCTGCTGCAGGACCTCAACAACAAGGTGCCCATCTTCTCGAGCAAGCTGACGCTTGGCTTTATCGAGGGCAAGCTCTCTGAGTTCCGCATCCGCGCGCCCAAGTTCCGCGAGGTCAAGGGCGGAAGCCATGTCAATCTCGGTGGCATCTCGCTCGACTTCTTCTCGATGACGCACTCCATCCCCGGCGCTCTGGGCGTGTTCATTCGCACTAACCAGGGCACCGTTATGCACACCGGCGACTTTAAGCTCGACCAGACGCCCATCGACGGCGTTACGCCCGACTATGCCGCTATCAGCCGCTTTGCCAAGCAGGGTATCGACCTGCTGCTTTCCGACTCCACCAATGCCACGGTTCCCGGCTTTACCAAGTCCGAGGCCGAGGTTGGTCCCAATCTGCTGCACGCCATCAAGAACGCCCCGGGTCGCGTGTTCGTCGCGTCGTTCTCGAGCCACATTCATCGCCTGCAGCAGATCTGCGATGCCGCCCGTAAGTGCGGCCGTAAGGTCGTTGTGACCGGTCGCTCCATGCTCACCAACACCCGCGTCGCGCGCGAGCTGGGCTACCTCAACATCGACGATGCCGATATCATCGATGCCTTCGATATCGATAACCTGCCCGACGACAAGATCGTCGTCATGTGCACCGGTTCGCAGGGCGAGCCGCTGTCGGCCCTGTCCCGCATGGCCAATGGCGAGCACAAGACGCTCTCCATCCACGAGGGCGATACCGTCATCCTCTCAGCAACTCCCGTTCCCGGCAACGAGAAGGCCGTCCAGCAGGTCGTCAACAGCCTGGCCAAGCTCGGCTGCGACGTGTGGGATAAGAACCGCGCTCTCGTCCACGTCTCCGGTCACGGTAGCCAGGAGGAGCTCAAGCTCCTGATGGCCATGGCCAAGCCCACGTACTTTATGCCGGTTCACGGCGAGGCCGTGCATCTGCGCGCCCATGCCCAGCTGGCCCGCAAGATGGGCATCAAGGACGATCATATCTTTATCCTCGATAACGGCGACACGCTCGAGATGCGCGGCGGTATCGTCAAACGCGGTACGCCCGTCGAGTCCGGCGTCGTCTACGTCGACGGCCTGCGTATCGGCGATACCGACCCCATCGTCCTGCGCGATCGCCAGAAGCTCGCCAACGACGGTATGGTCACGGCCGTCGCCATCGTCTCGCTCAAGCACAAGAAGATCGAGGCCATCGAGTTCTCGGGCCGCGGCGTCTCGTTTGCCATCGACGACC
>CAKWZF010000031.1:1768-13366 GCA_934865005.1 uncultured bacterium
CCTCCGCATCCATTATGAAGACGATCGAGAAGGGCAAGTTCAGCTTTACGAGCAGCGGTTCCGATGCCATTCGCAAGGCCGTGCGCGATTCGCTCTCCAACTTTATTTGGAGTCGTACGCGCACCCGTCCGATGATCATCCCGGTCGTCATGGAGGTTTAGTTTGGCGCGCGGATCTGCACAAAACGCCAAAGGCAATAAGGCCAATAACCAGCCGGCATCTGCTAAGGGTGCCGGTTCCCATCTGCGTGCCAATAAGGGCCACGAGTCCGAGTTCGATGATTTCGAGCCCTTGGTCGAGCCCTCGGCCAACCGCGATATCGCCGGCGTGGTCATTGCCGTTTTGGCGATTGCGTCCTTTATTGCCGTGATTTCGCCGGCGACTGCGCCCGTTACGGCTGCGGTTGCCGGTTTCTACCACTTGGGCTTTGGTCTGGGCGCCTACGTGCTGCCGATCGTCATTTTGCTGTTTGCCGCCACGCTCTTTTTAGGCGAGGACTCGCCGCTCAACGCGCGCTCTGTTGCGGGCGGCGCCGTGGTCTTTATCGCCGTCGTCTCCATTCTTTCGCTGATGGTGCCGGGTACGAGCGACTCGTGCGACCTTATGTTCACGCCGCAAAACCTGTCCGCCGCGGGTGGCTACATTGGTGCGTTTATTGCGAGTGCGCTGCAGAATGCCCTGGGTAAGCCTATCGCGATGGTGGTCCTGTTGGGTCTGGCCGTCGTTGGTTTTGTCATCATTGGCTTTTCGGTGGGCGGTGTGCTGCGCTCTGCCCGCGATCGTGCGGCTGATTTTGCCGAACGCCGTCGTGCCGATGTCAACGCCAGCCCGTGGGGTGACGACGAAGCCCTGTCGGTGCCTGGCGTTGCCCGTCCTCACCTGAGTATTCTTCGTCAAAAGGGCTCCGATGCTGCCGTGACCACGGTCATGGGCAACGATGTGGACCCGGTTTTGGACGATGACGACGAGGACGAGGATCCGTTTGTCGACGTGTCCGATGCCGTGGAAGCTGAGCGCGCTAAGACGACGCTGTTGCCGCGCCGCCATGGCAAGAAGGGCAAGGCTGCGCCCAAACTCAATACGAGTGAGCCCGACCCGTCTTGGTCCGAGAGCGAGATTGAGCTCACCGAGGGCGATGACGAGGACGACGAGGCTCCGATTGAGACCGCAAAGACAACTTTGCTGCCGCGTCGCCATGCAAAGCGCGACCAGGTAACCGGTCAGCTTTCGATGGAAGACGACCCCGATAAGATCGACGAGTCCGAGCCGCCGTTTGCCGTGAATCCTGTCTCGGCAGCACCTCAGATTCCCGACTTCTTGAAGCATCCCAAGGTTGCCGATGCGTCTGCCTCGAGTGCTGTCGAATCGGCTGCGGCTAGCGATGGGGGAGCGGACGGCGGCGCCGCAGATAACGAGGGAGAAGAAGAGGACGGCCTCAAGCTTCCGCCGCTCGAAATCCTGCATGCCAACCCGCAGTCGGCTTCCTCCGCGTCTTCTGACAAGGAGCTGGAACAGACTGCCGAGTCGCTTCAGTCCACCTTGCTGGAGTTTGGTCGTAGTGCCCGCGTGGTCGGCTGGATCGCCGGCCCCACGGTGACGACCTTTAAGCTGCAACCTGGCGAGGGCGAGCGCGTGAGCAAGATTTCGAGCCTCGAGGACGATATCGCGCTATCGCTTGCTGCCCAGTCCGTGCGTATCTTTGCCCCGATCCCCGGCACCTCGCTTGTGGGTATCGAGATCCCCAATCGCAAGCGCCAGAACGTCAACCTGGGCGACGTGCTTCCCTATGTGAAGGGCGGTCCGCTCGAGCTCGCCATCGGTCGAGATGCCGAGGGTACGCCGGTCGTCGCCGACCTTGCCAAGATGCCCCACCTGCTGATCGCCGGTACCACGGGTTCCGGTAAGTCGGTCATGATCAACTCCATCATCACGACCTTGCTCATGCGCGCCCTTCCCGAGGACGTTCGCCTGATCATGGTCGACCCCAAGCGCGTCGAGCTTGCGGGCTATAACGGTCTGCCGCATCTTTACGTGCCTGTAGTGACCGAGCCCAAGCAGGCCGCGAGCGCTCTGCAATGGGCCGTGTCCGAGATGGAGCGTCGCCTGAAGGTCTTCGAGCGTCTCAACGTGCGTAAGATCTCGACCTACAACGAAAAGCAGGCCGCCGGCGAGTTTGAGCATTACGATAACCCGCCGCAAAAGATGCCCTACCTGGTCATCATCATCGACGAGCTCTCGGACCTGATGATGGTCGCCGGTAAGGATGTCGAGGCCTCGATCGTGCGTATTGCTCAGCTGGGCCGTGCCGCCGGTATCCACCTTATCGTGGCCACGCAGCGCCCGAGCTCCAACGTGGTGACGGGCCTCATCAAGGCCAACATCACCAACCGCATCGCCTTTAACGTCGCCACGGGCATCGACTCGCGCGTCATCATCGACCAGATGGGTGCCGAAAAGCTCACCGGTTTGGGCGACATGCTGTTCTCTAAGGTCGACTGGGGCAAGCCCCGCCGTATCCAGGGCTGCTTTGTCTCGGATGATGAAATCAACGAGATCGTCGAGTTCGTCAAGTCGCAGAGCGAGCCCGACTACCACGAGGAGATCCTGTCTGCCGTGGCGCCCGCTTCCATGTCCATGGCGGGTGGCGGCGGCATTGTCCGTACTGGAGTCGCCGAGCCGCAAGACGATGATCCGCTCATTTGGGAAGCCGCCCATATTGTGGTGGAATCGCAGCTTGGCTCCACATCTGGCCTGCAACGTCGTCTGAAGGTTGGCTATGCGCGTGCCGGGCGTATTATGGATATGCTGGAAGAAAAGGGTGTCGTCGGCCCGCCCGACGGTTCCAAGCCGCGCGAGGTCCTGTTGGACGAGGAGGGGCTTGCCGCGCTGGAGTCTGTCGACGCCGAGATGGCACGTGAAGATCGTGAGTTTGGAGGATTCTGATGGCTGCACGCTTTGGTGACATGCTGCTTGAGCAGCGTCGCCGAATGGGCCTTTCCATTCAGCAAGTCGCCAACACCATCAAAATCAGGCCGCAGATCATCGAGTTTTTCGAGACCGGTAACTTTGCTTCGATGCCGCCGCGCGGCTATGCGCAGGGCATGATTTCGAGCTATGCTCGCTTTTTGGGCCTCAATCCGCGCGAGGTCGTCAATGCCTACTTTGACGATTTGATGGCATACGAACGCGAGACGTCGCAGCAGGGCGGTCGTTTTCAGGACGCCGCCGGCTACGTCAATTCGCGTTCCTCGGTCGATAACGGGCGCTTCCTGATGGTTCAGGGCGGTCGTTCGACCCGCTATGGACAGCGTCCTCAGCAGGCCGGTTATATTACCGAGACGGGTTCGGGCGAGGAGATTCGCTCACAGCGTGACCGGTTCCGCAGTACGCCGATGCCCGAGGACCGTGCACTTCCCGCTGCCCGAGGCGTGGCGCGTGACCCTCGTGCCGGCTACGGCGACGGCGGCTATTCCGATCGCGGTTACCGTGGTGCCTCTACGGGACGCTCTCGCGGTGGCTATGCGGATGCCGATACCACGCAGGTGACGCCGCGTCTTCGCTCTCAATCACAGCCGTATGGCCAGCGCTCTTCGGCTCCGCGTTCGGGCCAGCGTGGCTATCAAGGCCGCGGTGAACTTGCGCCCCGCTCGGGTCAGCGCAGCCTTCAGGGCCAGGGTGGCTATCGCGGCCGTTCCGATAGCAATCGTGGTCGTATGCCTCAGGGAGGCGGCCGCAGCAGTTCCAATCGTCGACGCGGCGGATCACGTACTCCTCAAAACAACGGGCTCGATCCGCGTATCGTCTACGCCGGCATCGGTGCCGTTGCGCTGCTGTTGATTGTGCTCATCGTGGTGCTTCTGCGCGGCTGCGCATCTTCGGCGCCCGAGACCACGCCCGAGACGCCCACTGCTACCAAGACGACGACCAAGAAGTCTTCTAAGAAGACCGAAACGGTCGACGAGGACGATGACACCGATGAGGCGACGGATGAGTCGACTGATTCGGACGCCACCAAGACGACGGCCAAGAAGGAAGAGAACGAGGTCACGAAGGTCAAAGTCTCCGTTGCCAAGGGAAAGACCGCGTGGATTGAGGTCAAGGTTGACGGCAAGTCGGTCTATGGCGCCCAGGCGACTGGCCCCTTTGAGCAGGAGTACACGCCCGAGTCTTCGATCGAGATCACCACGTCCAAGCCTTCCGATGTCACCGTTACCAAGAACGGTGAAAAGGTTCGTTACGATACCAAGACCTCGGGCGTGGCGCGTGTGACGATCACCGTTCCCAAGAAGGAGACGTCTGATTCCGAGAATGGTGAAAGTTCTGATGGTACCGACACCACCGATGGTACCGATACCACCGACGGTACCGATGCCCAGTCCACGGATGGCGCCGATACCGCAGCTGACGGTCAGACACCCACCGATTCTACCGACAATTCGTACGATAGCTACTAGGCCGCTCGTACGCGAAAGGAAACATCATGGCTAAAGATTCCAGCTTCGACGTCGTGTCCGAGGTCAACATGCAAGAGGTCGACAACGCCTTCCAGCAGACCACGCGCGAGATTTCCCAGCGCTATGACCTTAAGGATTCCGGCGCCACGATCGAGCTTTCGAAGGGCGACAAGCTCTTTACGATCAACGCCCCGGCCGACTTTGTCTCCAAACAGATTGTCGACGTGCTGAGCTCCAAGCTCATCAAGCGCGACATCGACCTCAAGGCTGTCTCGTGGGATGCTCCGCAGGCGGCATCGGGCGGCACCGTGCGCGTGCTCGGCCATATCGTCGAGGGTATCGACCAGGCGACCGCCAAGAAGATCAACAAGGACATCAAGGATCAAAAGCTCAAGGTCAAGGTGACCATCGAGGCCGACAAACTGCGTGTTTCCTCTGCTTCGAAGGACGCGTTGCAGACCGTGATCCAGTTCCTGCGCGACCAGGACTACGGCCAGCCGCTGCAGTTCACCAACTACCGCTAATATCAATCGAAAGGACCGCTCTCCAACATGGATACACCGTTGGGCTCCGTGCTCTACATCACCCTCGGGTGCGCTAAGAACGAGGTTGACACCGACCGCATGCGTTCTCTTTTGACCGCCGCGGGCTACGAGGAGGCATTCGACCCGCAGGATGCCGATATCGCCATCGTCAATACATGTTCGTTCCTCGCCTCCGCAACGTCCGAGAGCATCGAGACCACGCTCGAGCTCGCCAACGAGGTTCAGGACGGCGTTCGTTCTTGCCCCATCGTCATGTGCGGCTGCGTGCCGTCGCGCTATGGCGATGACCTGCCTGACGAGCTGCCCGAGGTCGCTGCCTTTGTGAAGGCCGACGAGGAAGACGGCATCGTGGCGGTCATCGATGGCGTGCTGGGTGTCGAGCGTGAGATTGCAGCCTATATCCCGCAGGTCAAACGTACCGTCGAGGGTGCTGTCGCCTACGTCAAGATTTCCGATGGCTGCAACCGCTTCTGCAGCTTCTGCATGATTCCCTACATCCGCGGCCGCTATCATTCGCGCAATGCCGAGAGCATCATCTCCGAGGTGCGCGACCTGGTTGCCGGCGGTGTGCGCGAGATCGTGCTGATCGGCCAGGACACGGGCATCTGGGGTACCGACTTTGCCGACGAGGACGTCGCCGATGGCTCGCCGCGCAATCTGGCGCAGCTGCTGCGTGCCGTCGCCGAGGCCGTACACCCGCACAACGTCTGGGTCCGCGTGCTCTATCTGCAGCCCGAGGGCATGACTGACGAACTCATCGAGACGATTCGCGATACGCCCGAGGTGCTGCCCTATATCGATATCCCCGTGCAGCACTGCGACGCGCGCATTCTTAAGGCCATGCGTCGCTCCGGTTCGCGCCAGGAGCTCGAGGATCTGTTCCGCGACCTTCGCGAGCGCATCCCCGGCATCGTGATTCGTTCCACGGCCATGGTCGGCTTCCCGACCGAGACCGACGACGAGTTCCGCGACCTTATCGACTTTATGGACACCGTCGGCTTTGACTACACGAGTGTCTTTGCCTACTCGCGTGAGGAAGGTAGCCTGGCCGCCAAGATGGAGGGCCAGGTCGATGAGGAGGTTAAGCTCGAGCGCGCCCAGGAGGCCATGGACCTGGCCGAGTCGCTCGGTTTTGCCGCCACCGCCGCCCATGTGGGCGAGCGAGCCCAGGTAATCGTCGACGGTATCGAAGAGACCGAGGATGGCGCCGAGCTGATCGGCCATGCTTGGTTCCAGGCGCCCGATTCCGATGGCGCGGTGCATCTGGACGCCAGCGAGGCGTCCGTGGGCGATATTCTGACCGTCGAGTTTACCGATAGCTTCTGCTACGAGCTTATCGGTCATGTTGTGGAGTAGGAGAGCGTCGTGGCTAACGAGAGTAATAAGGAACTGACGAGTGTCTGGACGCCCGCCAACATCGTGACGTGCGTTCGCATCGTCTTTATCCCGGTGTTCATGATCGTGTCGGCGCTTTCTCACACGAGTGTTGCCGGTACGGATTGGAGCACCTTCGACGGCCCGCTCGCCGCCGCTGCCTTCATTCTGTATGTGATCCTGTCGTGCACCGATAAGGTCGACGGTTATCTGGCGCGTTCGCGCAACGAGATCACCGACTTCGGTAAATTCTTGGACCCCATCGCCGATAAGCTGCTCGTGTTCTCGGCCCTGCTGCTGTTCTTGGATTTTGGCGCAGTGACCGTGTGGTCCGTGTTCATTATCCTGTTCCGTGAGCTTCTGGTGAGCGCCCTTCGCATGGTCGCGAGTGCGGCCGGTGTGGTCGTTGCGGCCGATAAGCTCGGCAAGTACAAGACGGCAACCACGATGGTCTCCATTTGCGGTTACCTGTGCGTTTTTGCTATGGCCGGCTTGCACCTTGGCCCGGTGGCGCTAACGCTCGGCATCTACTCGGTGTCGCGCTTCCTGTACGCCGTTGCCGTTGTCCTGACCGTTATCTCGGGCGCCCAGTACTTCTGGAACTGCCGCAAGATCGTCTTTTCGGTCTAGGTCCTGGTGGGTATGACGGACTCTTTTGAGCAGATTTCCGCACATAACGAGGAGCTGGCGCGTGATATTGTCGAGCGCGCGAGCGCTCGGGGCGTGACGGTTTCGACGGCTGAGTCGCTGACGGCGGGTATGATCGCCTCGACGATTGCCGATATCCCGGGCGCCTCGGCGGTGCTGCGTGGCGGTGCGGTGACCTATTGCGATGAGATTAAGCATCGCGTTCTTGGTGTTGAGCAGGAGACGCTTGACCGCTATACCGCGGTGTCGCATCAGACCGCGCGCGAGATGGCGGTGGGTTCGCTGGAGCTGTACCAGAGCGATATTGCAGTGAGCGCAACGGGTTATGCCGGCCCCGGCGGTGGCACTGAGGACGATCCGGCGGGCACTTTCTATATTGGCTGGGGGCATCGTTCCGCCGATGGGGGCGTGCCGGTTGTGGACTCTGTGCGCTGCCACTATGAGGGCGACCGTTCGTGTGTTCGTGCCCATGCGGTCACGGAGGCATTGGGTCGCATTGCCCTTGTGCTCAACTCTATGGAATAGACGTGTTTTAAGGGGCCTTCGAGCCCCTTAATTGTGGAGATAGGGACCTTAGGCTCATTTGGCGTTTGTGCTGGTTGTAGATGTATTTTTGCCTGCCTTGTTCATATTTGGTCCTTTGTGGTCAAGCATTTGGTCAGTGTTTGGTCGGCGTTTGGTTGGGTTTTGGAAAGACCGCCTGCATATGATTGGCCTGAACGGTTGACCACGAACAGCCGTTCGTTTATTATCGATGCAGGTTGTTAAGAGGAGGGCTATTCATGGCCAAGAATTCAGGTCCCGTACGTACCGTTCATGCTCGCACGACGGGTAAAGAGCGCGATGAGATGATCGCCACCACCAAGGCCGAGATCGAGAAGAAATTCGGCCAGGGTTCCATCATGAGGTACGGCGACGGTGGTCCCGAGCTCGAGGTCGAGGCCATTCCCACGGGCGCCCTGGCCCTCGATGCCGCGCTGGGTATCGGCGGCGTGCCGCGCGGCCGTATCGTCGAGATTTACGGTCCTGAGTCCTCAGGTAAGACGACGCTTTCGCTCGAGATTTTGGCAGAGGCCCAGGCAATGGGTGGCGTTGTGGCATTTATCGATGCCGAGCATGCGCTCGATCCCACGTATGCCGCGCGCATTGGCGTGGATATCGACGAGGTACTGATTTCCCAGCCCGATACGGGTGAGCAGGCGCTCGAGATCGTTGACATGCTCGTGCGTTCCGGCGCCATCGATGCCATCGTCGTCGACTCTGTCGCCGCGCTGACCCCGCGTGCCGAGATCGAGGGAGAAATCGGCGACACTACGGTCGGTCTTCAGGCTCGCCTGATGAGCCAGGCGCTCCGTAAGCTCGCCGGCTCGCTTTCTAAGTCCAACACGACGTGCATCTTCATTAATCAGCTGCGTGAGAAGATCGGCGTCATGTTCGGCAACCCCGAGACTACGACGGGCGGCCGCGCCCTTAAGTTTTTCTCTTCGGTGCGTATCGACATTCGCCGTATCGACAGCATTAAGCTTAAGGACGAGGTTATCGGTAACCGCGTGCGCGCCAAGGTCGTTAAGAACAAGGTGGCAGCTCCGTTCCGTTCTGCTGAGTTCGACATCATGTACGGTACGGGCATCTCTAAGGAGGGCTCGATTCTGGACATGGCTGTCGAGTGCGGCATCTGCAAGAAGATGGGCTCCTGGTTTGCCTATGGCGAGGACAAGCTCGGCAACGGTCGCGAGGCCGCCAAGGCGTTCCTGCGCGAACACCCCGATTGCGCTGACGAGATTGAGCATAAGGTCCGCCTTGCCTGCGGACTTGAGTTTGATGACGATGCTCCGTCCGAGGTCGAGCTGACCGATCAGCCTGCGCCTGAGGAGTTTGACGAGCTTTACGCCATCGATGGTTCCGCCATGCTCGATGATGACGACGAGTAGCGGTTACGCTCATGTCGTATACGGTGACCGAGGCCACGGTCGTCTTTCCCGATAAGAAGGCGGCCTCCTCGTTCTCGAGCGGGTATGCGTCCAAAAAGCCTTGCGCACATATCGATTGTGAGCTTGAGGGCGGTTTTGAGCGGTCCATTTGGATTCCCGTGCGGGTCGCGCGGCTGTATGTCAAAAACCGCCCCGATCTTCCCTGTGATTGGGACAACTTCCGTGAGGCGGTGCAGCTCATTGAGCGTAAATGTGCACTTACCATGGTGACCGAGATGTTATCGCGCCGCGACCATGCGACGGGTGAGGTCCGTGACAAGCTGGCTCGCTACGGCTTTCACCAGCCTGCGATCGATTTCGCCGTCGAGCGCGCCACCGAGTATCGCTTTTTAGACGAGAGCCGCTTTTGCTCGTACTTTATCGAGGAGCGCAAGCGGCGCGGTTGGGGACAGCGCAAAATCGAGACCGAGCTCAAGCGCCGTCATGTCGTGCTCGATGACATTCCCGGTTATCCCGAGGATTATTTTGCCGTCGAAGACGATTTGACGCGTGCGTCAGCCCTGCTCGCCAAGCGTCGTGTTCCAGAGACGCGCGGATTCGAAAAACTGGTTCGGTTTTTGATGGGCAAGGGCTTCTCGTATCACATCGCCGCCGATGCCGTTAAGGCACGTCTCGATGCCGAACGCGAGGAATGTGCAGTTTAGGCGTATGCGCTTTGTTGCCCTGCCGTTCACCGCGTTTTAGCCGCCGTGCTGGGGCCATTTATTTGACAGTTGTTGTGGTTCAACGTACGATAAACACTGTCATTTGCTTTGTGATATGTGCTCATCTGTGATGAGTTTGTTTATATGTTTATCTGTATCCGACCCGCATAAGCTGCGCCCATATTACTCAAATGTCGCGAGCCGTTCGTAAGGACGGTTCGCTTTGTTGTGTAACGAATCCATAAAAAGGAGTGAGCATGCCTATCATCGCAGCGCTCGTTGGCATCGTTTTGGGTGCCATCGCCGCCATTGCCTACATGCGCACCGCCAAGCAGGGTAGTCTTCACGAGGCCGACGAAAAGATCCAGTCGGCACACGCACAGGCTGAGTCCCTGATCGGTGATGCTAAGCGTCAGGCCGAGACCCTCAAAAAAGAGGTTCTGCTCGAGGCTAAAGAGGAGATCATCAAGAACAAGCAGGCCGCCGAGGCCGAGGACAAGCAGCGTAAGAGCGAGATTCGTACGCTTGAGAACCGCGTGATGCAGCGCGAGGAGTCCCTTGATCGCCGAAACGACGCTCTCGACAAGCGTGAGCACCAGCTGTCCAGCCAGGCCGGTCAGGTCGAGAAGCGCTCCCGCGAGCTTGAGGAGCTCTGCACTAAGCAGACCTCCGAGCTCGAGCGTATCGCCGACCTTACCCGCGAGGACGCCCACAAGGAGCTCCTCGATAAGGTTCGCGGCGAGGTCACCCACGAGGCCGCCACGATCATTCGCGAGTCCGAGCAGCAGGTTCGCGCCGAGTGCCACAAGACCGCCCAGGAGATTCTGTCCCTGGCGATTCAGCGCTGCGCTGCCGACCACACAGCCGAGGTCACCGTTACCTCCGTGCACATTCCCTCTGATGACCTCAAGGGCCGTATCATCGGTCGCGAGGGTCGCAACATCCGGACCTTCGAGCAGGTTTCCGGTGTCAACCTCGTGATCGACGATACGCCCGAGACCGTCGTTCTTTCGAGCTTCGACCCGGTCCGTCGTGAGACCGCTCGTGTTGCCCTCGAGAACCTCATCGCCGACGGCCGCATTCACCCCGCTCGCATCGAGGAGATGTATCACAAGGCTGCCGACCTGGTTCAGCAGCGCGTGCGCGAGGCTGGCGAGCAGGCTGCCTTCGATACCGGCATTCACGACCTGCATCCCGAGATCGTCAAGACCCTTGGTGCCCTGCGCTACCGTACTTCGTTTGGTCAGAACGTGCTTCAGCACTCCCTCGAAGTCTCTGACCTGTGCGGCGTGATGGCTTCCGAGCTTGGCCTGGACGTTGTGACCGCCAAGCGCGCCGGCCTGCTGCACGACCTTGGCAAGGCAATCGACCACGACGTCGAGGGCCCGCATGCCGTCATCGGCGCCGAGCTTGCCCGCCGTTATGGTGAGAAGCCCGTTATCGTCCACGCTATCGAGGCTCACCATGCCGATGTCGACCCCAACACGGTGCTCGATGTCCTGGTACAGGCCGCCGATGCCGTCTCCGCCTCTCGCCCCGGTGCCCGTCGCGAGTCTGCCGAGAACTACATCAAGCGTCTTGAGAAGCTCGAGGAGATTGCCAACTCCCATGAAGGCGTCGAGCGTACCTATGCCATGCAGGCTGGTCGCGAGGTCCACGTCATGGTTCAGCCGGACAAGATCTCCGATGCCCAGTCCACGGTCCTGGCTCACGATATCGCCCATCAGATCGAGGAAGAGATGGAGTATCCCGGTCAGGTGCGCGTCGTCGTGATTCGCGAGAGCCGCGCTGTCGATATCGCTAAATAACATGAGCGACGCGAACGAGCTCATCTCATTTATCGCGTCGATGTCGGGGGAGGGCAACCTTCGCGTCGAGGAGAACCTTGGCGAGGGGTATGTCCGCCTCCGCGTTTCGGAGGCCGAGCGGCGCCAGGCAAAAC
>CAKWZF010000031.1:13376-17247 GCA_934865005.1 uncultured bacterium
ACATTCAGCATGTCGAGGATATCGTCATCGAAATGCTCCGTAATGCTCGCGATGCCGGCGCCGACAAGGTCTATCTCGCCACGACCAAGGAAGATGGCGTCCGCACGCTTGTCTTTCTGGATAACGGTTCGGGCGTTCCGCAGGATATGCAAGAGCGAATCTTCGATGCCCGCGTTACCTCCAAGCTCGAGAGCATGAAGATGGACCGTTGGGGCGTTCACGGTCGTGGCATGGCATTGTTTTCGATCAAGCAGAACACCGACGAGGCCCGTGTGGTCACGTCCGGCGTCGATCTTGGTTCAGCCTTTAAGGTGAGCGTTGCAGCCGACCGCCTCAGTGAGCGTGCCGATCAGTCCAGCTGGCCCCAGGCCGTCAAGGATGAGGACGGACGTTATGTCTGTGCTCGCGGCCCGCATAATATTATTCGCGCTGCCTGTGAGTTTGCGCTCGAGGAGCTGCGTGGTTGCGATGTCTATCTTGGTTCTCCGTCTGAGATTGCCGCGACCCTTTATGCTCAGGCGTCAAGTCGGCTCGATACGTCTCGTCTCCTGTTTATTGATGACGAGAGCGAGCTTCCGGTTGTCGATCGTTTAGGCCTTGCCTCTGATGCCGAGGACTTTATCCGTATCTGCTCGGGTTTGGGTCTTGGGATGTCCGAGCGCACGGCACATCGCATTTTGGCAGGGCAGATTAAGCCCGTTCGCGGTGTGACCGCGCGTCTGCTGCGCGAGCGTGATTCGTCCTCGCATGCGCCGGCTCCTGTCGATCTCGCGAAGGATCGTCGCGGGCTACGTATTGCCAAGGATGACATGGCACAGTTTTCGCGTGCTGTGGAGCGGGACTTCAATGACCTTGCCGCCAGGTACTATCTCAACCTTTGCGGCGACCCAAAGATTCGTGTTTCGCGTGATCGAATCACTGTGACCTTCGATCTTGCCAAAGAGGAATAGTGCCTTTACCGAGTCCTCTCGGTACGATACAGTTATTGCAGTTAAAACGTACTTTTAAACGCAGGAGTTTCTTCATGGATTGCCTGAAGGTATCAAGCAAATCATCGCCCGCGTCCGTTGCCGGCGCCATCGCCGGCATGGTCAAGGATGGTGTATCCGTCAACATCCAGTGTGTCGGCGCCGGTGCTGTCAACCAGGCCATTAAGGCCGTTGCCATCGCGCGCGGTTTTTTGATCCCAACCGGTTTTGATATTTCCTGCGCGCCCGTGTTCTCCGACATTCTCATTAACGGGGAGTCGCGCACGGCCATCCGCCTTTCTATCTACGTTCACCAGATCAATCGAGCTGCTATGGATAACGTCGTCATGGATGATGTTAAGCCTGTGGCATAGCTTCTGCTAGCCTCGTTTCGCTCCCCAACGTTAGGACTTATGCACATGGATCAGCGTTCCGTACGCGATATTCTTGCCGGTAAAACCTACTTTATCCGCACCTTTGGCTGCCAGATGAATCAGCACGACTCTGAGCGCGTGAGCGGTCTGCTCGATTCGTATGGTTGCCTCATGGCGCTCGATCTTGAGCATGCCGATATCGTTGTCTTCATGACATGCTGCGTGCGCGAGGCCGCCGATACTCGCCTGTACGGTCAGTGCAATTCCTGCAAAAGCCTGCCGCCTTCGCCTTCGGGCAAGCGTGTGGTTGCCGTGGGCGGCTGCATCGCGCAGCGTGATGGCGAGGGACTGCTCACCAACGTCGATAACGTCAATGTCATCTTTGGCACGCATTCTATCGCACATGTGGCCGAGCTCATTGCCGAGGCGTTCCTTGACGGCAAGCGTCATATCCGCACCAATGACCATGAGGATACGGATGCCATGAGCATGCCGTGGCATCGAGAGACCCAGTATCACGCTTGGGTGCCCATCATGACGGGCTGCAATAATTTCTGCACCTATTGCATCGTGCCGTACGTGCGCGGTCGCGAAAAGAGCCGCCCCTTCGAGGAGATTGTCGACGAGGTGACCGGTTTGGTGAGCCAGGGCGTGCGTGAGATTACGCTGCTGGGCCAAAACGTTAACTCCTATGGCCGCGATCTGTTTGGCAAGCCGCGTTTTGCCGATCTGCTGCGTGCCGTGGGCGATACGGGTGTAGAGCGCATCTTCTTTACGTCTTCGCATCCCAAGGACCTGTTGCCCGAGACCATCGACGCCATGGCCGAGACGCCTGCCGTTATGCCGCAGCTGCACTTGGCCGTCCAGTCAGGTTCGACGCGGATCCTCAAAGAGATGAATCGCCGTTATACACGTGAGGACTATTTGGGCCTGGTCGATCGCATTCGCAACCGTATGCCCGATATCGCGCTCTCGACCGACATTATCGTTGGCTTCCCAGGCGAGACTGAAGAAGACTTTGAGCAGACGCTCTCGCTTGCCGAGACGGTCCGCTATGCCCAGGCCTATACCTTCATCTACTCCAAGCGCGCTGGTACCCCGGCCGCCGAGATTGATGATCCCACACCGCACGAGGTCATCCTTGAGCGCTTTAACCGTCTGGTCAAGGTTATCGAGACGACAGCGCACGAGTACAACCAGGGTGAGCTCCATACCGTGGTGCCGGCGCTCATTGAGGGTACGAGTAAAAAGAACGATGCGGTGCTGCTGGGCAAGAGCCCCAAGAATCAGACCGTTCATGCGCCCATTCCCGAGGGATATAGCATCGACCAGCTTGTCGGTAAGATCGTTGATGTTGACGTCGACGTTGCTAAGACGTGGTATTTGTCAGGCTCCGTTGTGGGTGAGCCGCGCTAATGATTTCTCCCGGGGCAGGTCTTTCCGCCGTTGCGATCGTCGGTCCGACGGCGGTTGGTAAAAGTGACGTCGCTGACCGTTTGGCCGCTCGCCTTTCGTCTGAAGTGCTGTCGTGCGATGCGATGCAAATCTATCGCGGTATGGATATCGGCACCGCAAAGATGACGCCCGATGAGTGTACGGCGCCTCTGCGTCTCGTTGACATCGTAGAGCCGGGCGTCGCGTACTCTGCGGCGCTTTACCAGGCAGACGCTCGCGCGCATGTTGAGCGCCTGCTCGGGTCTGGACGTCTTCCGGTGTTTTGCGGGGGTACGGGCCTGTATCTCAAGGCCGCCCTCGATGAGATGGATTTTCCCTCGGGAGAACTTGAGGACGATCGCCGTGCGGGTTATCAGGAACTTGCCGAGCGCATTGGTGAGGAAGCGCTGCATAAGCTGCTTGCCGAGCGCGATCCTGAGTCTGCCGCGGTCATTCATCCTCATAATGTGCGCCGCGTGATTCGTGCGCTCGAAATGCATGATGACGGCGTTTCCTACGCACAGCAAAAGTCACAGTTTAGTGTTCCATGTGAGCATTATCATGCCTTGTGGTTTGGCTTGACACGCAATCGTGAGCTGCTTTACGAGCGCATTAACCTGCGCGTTGACCTCATGTTTGAGCAGGGTCTTGTTGATGAGGTCCGTGGCCTTATGGACCAGGGGCTTGAAGATGCGCTCACTTCGATGCAGGCGATTGGCTACAAAGAAATCATTGATGCTTTTAACGGTGTGATGACTATGGATGAGGCTCGTGAACTCATTAAGATGCGTTCGCGTCGCTATGCCAAGCGTCAGCTTTCGTGGTTTAAGCGCGACGATCGTATTGTGTGGTTCGATATGGACGAATATACGGTCGATGAGGTCGTTGAGGATATCTTGCATCGCATCGAGGCTGCCTGATGGCCCGGTTTCCCCTCGTTCCCACAGCACCCGAGCCTGAGCGTGCCATTCTTGTCGGCGTCGAGTGGCGCGACAATGCGTGGCCGCTCGATCGCTCGCTCGATGAGCTTGAGCGCCTGGCGCACACGGCTGGCGCCCGGTGTGTTGCTCGTTTGTCGCAGCGACTGGTTAAACC
>CAKWZF010000032.1:0-17209 GCA_934865005.1 uncultured bacterium
GTCTATGCCTTGCCTTTTTCATGCCAACTTGTTCGCTCTGGACGTCGCTCGCTGGCATTGCCAAAACATCGGCGTTTTCTTGGTTGTCAAATGATCCGTAGGGAGTCATTGGGGACATTGCCTTGATATTTTATTCAGTCGGCTGTGATGGCATTTTAGTCATTGGGGACGTTCTTAAATGACTAGGTTGGGTAAATTACTTTTCGAGTTTATTTAATCTGCTTTGTTAGAAATTAAGCTGCCTACCTGCTCAAAGTAATTAACAGCCTTCATCTGCTATTGATAATATTGCTCGAAAAATCGTTCAAGAAGTCGCGGGGCGATTTTTGATGGGTCGTGCGTCAAGCGATGTGGCAAGTTCTTGGTTAGGTATTGGTCAGTTTTGGGCAACCTTGCCAAAAGCTTGACGAATGCAGATTTAGACGTCGACGAATGAACATTTTAGGCAGGTTCCAAGCAAAATTCTGGGCTGATTCTCGATAATCGCCTTCAATCGCCCCTTGCCATGCGCTGGCCTCGCGTACAATCTGCTCCGACATTCGCGCGCCGTCCGGCGCTTAAGAGGGGAGGGCCCCATGGCAAACGAGATCTGGACCATCAAGCGTTGTCTCGAGTGGACCAAGGAGTACCTGGCCGAGCGCGGCGAGGAGCACCCCCGTCTTTCTGCCGAGTGGCTGCTGTGCGCCGCCACGGGCCTGGCGCGCATTGACCTATATATGCGTATGGACGAGACGCTTAACGCGGCCCAGCTCGAGACCATGCATGCGGCCGTCGTTCGTCGCGCCAAAGGCGAGCCGCTACAGTACATCACCGGCAGCACGCAGTTTCGCATGATCGACGTCGCGTGCGCCCCCGGTGTGCTCATTCCGCGCCCCGAAACCGAGATGCTCGTCGAGGAAGTCCTCAATTATCTGGATGCCGAGGTGCTGAGCCCCGAGGCTGCTGCCCGTCAGCGTGTTGAGCTGCCTTGGAACGATGAGGTCGAAGAGGCCCGCAAAGCCGAGGCGGCGCTGGCCGACGAGCGCGCGACCGCCGAGCGCCGTGCCGCTAACCTGACGGCCGCCGATGAGGCGGCGCTAGGCAGCGACGTGCTCGGCAGCCGTGCCTATGCCGAGGAGCTGGCCGACCGCGAGGCCGAGGAAGCCGCCGCGCAGGCAGCAGAAGCCGAAGTCGCGGAAGCCGCCGAGTCCGAGCTCGACGAATACGGCATCGCCATCGAGGGTGCCGACCAGGAGACGGCTTCAGCTCAGGATGCCGCTTCGCCTGCCCCAGCCGAGCCCCGCATCGCCCGCGTTCTCGAGGTCGGCTGCGGCACGGGCTGCATCTCGCTCTCCCTTGCCTGGGAGCGCCGCGGCCACGTTACCTGCACCGCCACCGATATCGAGCCGCGCGCTATCGATCTGGCCACCAAAAACCGCGACGCGCTCGGTCTCACATCCGATGAGGTCGTCTTTAGCCTCACCAACCTGGTGAGTTCCATTCCCCGCGAAGAGTGGGGTACCTTTGATGTGCTTGTCTCCAATCCGCCCTACATTCCGACCGACGTCATGCGCTCACTGCCGCATGAGGTCAAGGACTTCGAGCCCGACCTGGCGCTTGAGGGCGGCGCCGACGGCCTCGATATCTTCCGCCGCCTGCTCAATGCGGCGCCCTACATGTTGCGCGCCGGCGGCCTGTTTGCCTGCGAGCTCTACGAGGGCGCCCTCGATGCCGCGGCCGAGCTCTGTCGTCAAGCGGGTCTGTCGGACGTGTGCATCGTCCGCGACCTCACCGATCGCCCCCGCATCGTCCGAGCCATCGTCACCGAGCCCAAACAGCGCCAGTAATATTTATTAACTGGTTAGCAAAAATTATAAAGTAGTTTATAATTAGGACGGCTGAAAGAGGTCGGCCCATGCAACCTCCTACCTTTCGGGAAATCATTGCCCTACTCAAGCACGATGGATTCGTGAAGGTCGCGCAAGTCGGTAGTCATGCTAAGTATGTTTCTGGCGATCGTGTTGTCACCGTGAACGGCTCTGGTGGTGATCGACCAAAGAAGGGCACGTGGGCAAGTATTCGTCGCCAAGCTGGATGGTAGTTGGAGGCAAAATGAGGCAGCGATTTACCTATGACTGCGTTCTCATAAAAGAAGACGACGGTTACTGCGCCAGCTTCCCGCAGCTTCCCGGCGCCTTTGCCGATGGCGATACGCGCGAAGAAGCGATTACCCATGCCACCGAGGCGCTGATGGCGTTTTTGGCCGACGACCTCAACAACGGTTTGACTCCGGCAGGGTACGAACGCTCGGCCGAGGTCGTGGCCCTTTCAGTCGAAATCGACCACGAGGACGCTCGGGAAGCGGCGTGCCGAACATTTAAAGATGCAGCGCTGGACCTCAAAGTCTCCGCTCCGCGGATTACCGCGCTGGTCAAAGCCGGAAAACTCGATGTTGAACTCGTCGACGGCCGTCGGATGATAACGATAGACAGCATCGAGCGCTACGCCGCCCAAAGATGCCACGCCGGCAGGCCAAAGAAGTTCGTCGCAGTCCAATAACCCCCTCACTTTCACCGACTACTAGAGCCGCTCACCAAACCAACATGCGCTCTGGGCAAATAGGCTGAATGTTTCGTGCGAGAATGCCCCTCAGTAAACAAACTTTCACCAGAGCGTAAGGGGCTGGCATACACATGCAGACGGTCTATCGGGTATACGAGGGAACGCGCGAGCCGCATCGGCTCGCCGTCGAGCGCACGGCCGAGGTGCTCGGCTGCGGCGGCCTGGCCTTGATCCCGACCGAGACCGTCTACGGTGTCGCCGTGGCAGTCAACGCCTTCTCGGACGCCGTACCCCAAGATACAAGCGAATTCCCATCGTGGCCGCGCGATCCGCAGGCTGTCGTCAATGGCGCCGCGGTCCCTGCGCTCGGTACCGGCTACCGCCGCATCTTTACCCTCAAGCAGCGCAAGCTCACCCAAACGGTCGCCTGGCTGGTTGATAATGCCGAAGCACTCGACCGCTATGGCGTGGATATCCCCGAAGAGGCTCGCGTACTCGCGCGACGATGCTGGCCGGGAGCCCTGACTATCGTGGTCAAGGCGGCCCCCTGCGTGCCGACCTTTATGCGCGCCGCCGACGACACGGTGGCACTTCGCGCTTCGGCCTCGCCCGTGGTGCAAGCGCTCATCCGCGCCTGCGGCAGCCCTCTTGCCTGCACCAGCGCCAACACGCATGGCGCGCCCGCGCCGGCAAGTTTTGTCACGGTGGAGGAGCGCATCCTGGAGGGGGTCGATGTTGCCGTCGACGCCGGCGAGACCCCGTGTCGCGACGCCTCGACCATCGTGTCGTTCCAGCACGGCGGGCTCCAGATCCTGCGCCAAGGCGCACTTCCCGCATCAGAGATCGAACGGGTCCTGTCCGACCCGATGCAATAGAAAGGTGTAAGCGATGTCGTTGAATCTGGGCAGCCTGGGCATGGAAGATGCCTCGTTTAACTTTGGCGGTTCCTACATCATGGCGCTCGACTGCGGCACCACCTCGGTACTTGCGACCATCGTCGACGAGTACGGCTGCATCGTCGCGCAGGCACGTCGTAGCGTCAAAACCAGCTTCCCGCGTCCCGGTTGGATAGAGCAAGACCCCATGGAGGTGCTTGCCAGCCAGATCGGCGTGATGATGGAGGTCCAGTTTAAGAGCGGCATCCATTCTGACCGCATCGCCGCCATCGGTATCTCCAACCAGCGCGAGACCACGGTGGTGTGGGACCGCATAAGCGGCCAACCCATCTATAACGCCATCGTGTGGCAATGCCGTCGCACCGCACCTCTGATCGACGAGCTGGTCGAGCGGGGCGCAGAAGAGCTGGTGCGCTCCCGCACGGGACTCACGCTCGATCCGTATTTCTCGGCTTCCAAGGTGCAGTGGATCCTCGACAACGTCGACGGTGCGCGTGAGAGCGCGGCGGCGGGCGACCTCATGTTCGGCACCATCGATACCTGGCTCATCTACAACCTCACCGGCAGTCAGGTCTTTGCCACCGACTACACCAATGCCAGCCGCACGGCGCTCTTTAATATCCATACGCTCGATTGGGACGACGACCTGCTGGCGCTCTTTGACGTTCCACGTTCCATGATGCCCGAGGTTCGTTGGAGCTCGGGCGACTACGGCCGCGTCGCGAGCGACATCATGACCAACATGCCGCCCATCATGGGCGTGGCGGGCGATCAGCAGGCGTCGCTGTTCGGCCACTGCTGCTTCCATCCCGGCCAGACCAAAAACACCTATGGCACGGGTTGCTTTATGCTCATGAACACCGGCGACGAGGTCGTCGAATCCAAGAACGGTCTGGTCTCCACGATCGGTATCGCCGCGGACGGCAAGATCAGCTATGCGCTCGAGGGTTCTATCTTTGCCGCCGGCTCAACCATGAACTGGCTGCGCAACAACATGGGCATCATCTCGAGTGTGAGCGAGTCCGCGCAACTCGCCGCTTCGATCAACGACAACGAGGGCTGCTACTTCGTCCCCGCCTTCGCTGGCCTGGGCGCTCCCTGGTGGGACCCGCGTGCCCGCGGTATCGTGTGCGGCCTGACCGGTGCCTCGAGTCGCGCGACCATTGTGCGTGCGGCCTGCGAGTCCATGGCCTACCAGAGTTATGACGTGCTGCGCGCCATGGAGCAGGACGTGGGACTTTCGATTGAGCGCCTGTCCGTCGATGGCGGCGCCTCACGCAACGAGTTCATCATGCAATTCCAGGCCGACCTGCTGGATATCCCCGTGCTGCAATGCGAGACGGTGGAGACCACGGCAATCGGTGCCGCGTACTTGGCGGGTCTTGCTGTCGGCTATTGGGAAGACCTTGAAGAGCTGGAGCAAAATGCCCAGATCGTTAGGACCTTCCTTCCCCATATGTCCGCCGATCGTCGCGAGCAAAACCTTGCGGGCTGGCGTGATGCAGTCAAGCGCTCGCTCAGTACCGCACAGTAGGGCTGCGATGGGCTGCTCGATACAACAAACCGCTAAACTTATGCACGGCGCGCGGCAACAACATCGCCATGCGCCTTGTCAGCAAGGCCATCTTCCGGCCGCAACGAAAGGGGCAATCAACCCATGACCGTCACCTACGATACGTCCCGTGTGACCCTTGTCGATCACCCGCTCGTCCAGCATAAGCTGTCGATTCTGCGCGACAAAAACACCGGCACCAACCAGTTCCGCCAGCTCGTGCGCGAACTCGCACTTTTTGACGGCTACGAGGCCATGCGCGACCTGCCCATGGAAGACGTCGAAGTCGAGACCCCCATCACCACCGCAACGTTTAAGCAGCTCGCCGGCAAAAAGCTCGCCATCGTTCCCATTCTGCGTGCAGGCCTTGGCATGGTCGATGGCATCCTCGACTTGGTACCCTCCGCTCGCGTGGGCCACATCGGTATGGAGCGCGACGAGGTTACCCACGAGCCGCACGAGTATTACTGCAAGATGCCCAAGGATATCGACCAGCGCATCTGCCTGGTCGTCGACCCCATGCTCGCCACGGGCGGTTCGGCCGAGATGGCCATCAGCTACCTGCGCGAGCGCGGTGTCAAGGACATCCGCATGCTGTGCATCGTCGCTGCCCCCGAGGGCCTCAAGTCGCTGACCGAGAAGGACCCCGATGTGCATATCTATACCTGTGCTATCGACGACCATCTCAACGAGGCTGCCTACATCGTTCCCGGCCTGGGCGACGCCGGCGATCGCATCTACGGCACGCTCTAGTCGCTGGGCTAAGACGGCCGCGGCTGCAAATAGGAAGAAATGGTGCGCGCGGGCAAGTAGAAGACGCCTGTGCGCACCTTTAGTTAATGGACGTTTTGCCCCGCAGGGTTCGAGAAAAACGTATTACCGTACCTGCGGCATAAAGAAGGTCTTAAGAAAACGAACAGGTGCGTATTAACCGATGCTTTTTCGGTTGTACTTTAGCGATTGGCTCGTACAATAGTCACCAATGTTTGGCGGGAACTGTCCTGTGAGGCGATAAAAAAGGAAAGTGAGGACGCCAGTGTTTCAGATAGCCGATCTGCTCGCTATCGTTGCAGGTGCCATCGCGGGCGCGATTGCCTTCCTTCCCTTTGTCTTTACGCTCAAGCCGGTTCTTGACGATAAGCAGAATGCGGACATGCTCAAGGGTATGGTGAGTCTGGCGGTCTCGGCAATCGCTCTGCTCGTCTTTACCTTGGTTGTGTTTGTGTTGTTCGGAGAGGCATTTCGCATGTTCCTCCTGGGCGAGGCGATCGGCTTCGTGGCCTTTATGGCCGCCTGCGCGGTTCGCGTCGCCAAGGCGCTACGAGATCCTCATGAGGTCGAAAGGTAAGTCGTGGAAATTTTTGAAAAGCTGCCTGATGAGATTAATCATCTGGTCAGCGAGTTCAGCTCCACCCCTGTCGTGGGCGATCTGAGCTGCGGCATCACGCAGTACTCGTTTTGGCTGATCGTCTCCACGATCGTGCTCCTGATCGTCCTGGCCGTGTTCAAGAAGAAGCAGACCCTGGTCCCCAAGGGCTTCTTCGTCAACGGTTTCGAGTACATCATCGAGTACGTCGAGAACGATATCGGCAAGGGCGTCGTGGGTGAGAACTGGAAGAAGCACTTCCCGTTCCTGTGCTCGCTTTTCCTGTTCATCCTGATCAATAACATGATCGGCCTGATCCCGGGAATGAAGCCCGGCACCGGTGCAATCGGCTCCACCGCCGCGCTCGCCATCTTCGCCTTCGTGTACTTCATCTACTACGGATGCAAGGCTCACGGCGTGATCGGCTACATCAAGAGCCTCGCCCCGCAGGGCGTGAGCTTCCCGATGAACGTGCTCGTGTGGGTCGTCGAGCTTTTCTCGACCTTCCTGCGCCTCATCACGCTTGCCGTCCGTCTGTTCTGCAACATGTTCGCAGGACACGTGGTCATGGGCTCGTTCGCCATCATGGCGAGCATGTTCATGCAGCCGCTGCTTCAGCAGGTTTCCGCGGCCCACGCCGTCGGCGCCCTGCCTTCGCTGGCCTGGCTTGCCATCCTCATCCTGATCTATGCGATCGAGCTTGTGGTCGGCGCCATCCAGGCTTACGTCTTCACGGTCCTTACCGCCGTGTATGTCTCCGAGGCAGAGGAGGTCGCGGAGGAGGAGTAGTCTTCCGCTCGCGCCTTAATGGTAAGGCAATTCGTTAAACCGCCGGTGCCCGTACCCATGGAGCCCGGCAGTTATAAAAAGGTTATCCTGCGTGAAATAAGACACGCACGACAAAGGAGGAATCGTGGGAGTTATCGGTTACGGTCTTGGTGTTATCGGCGCTGGTCTTGCTATCGGCCTGTCTGCTCTGGGTGCTACGGGTGCTATGGCCCGTCAGCCTGAGGTCCAGGGCCGCGTGTTCACCGTCTTCATCATGGGCTCCGCCTTCGGCGAGGCTCTGGCTCTGATCGGCTTCGTTGTCGCGCTGATCGTTAAATAGCACGGAGCGTCAAGTATGAATCTTTCATCCCAGAAGAGCGCGATCGCACTCTCCGCGTCCGCGGCCGCGCTGCTCATGCCGGTTTCCGCGTTCGCCGAGGACGGCGCCGCCGGTGCGGACATCCTCATCCCTAAGATGGCGGAGTTCATCCCGGCGCTTATCGCCTTCCTGATTATCTGGATCGTGCTGGCCAAGGTCGCCCTGCCGGGCATCATGAAAACCATGGAGGAGCGCGGCAAGAAGATCGAGGAGAGCCTCGACGAGGCCGAGAAGACCAAGCAGGAGGCTATCGCCAAGCGCGCTGAGTCCGACTCGATCGTCACCGACGCCCGTCGTCAGGCTGCCGACATCGTTCTCGAGGCCCGTAAGGACGCCGAGTCCGAGCGTGCCCGTATCATCGAGGCTGCTCACAAGGAGGCCGAGGAGATCATCGCCAAGGCCCATACGACCGTCGAGGACGAGCGCAAGTCCATCTACGCCGGTGCCGCGAGCTCCATCGCCGACCTGTCCGTTGCCGTCGCCACCAAGATCGTGGGCGAGGCACTCGAGGACGATGCCGAGCAGAAGAAGCTCATCGAGCGCTACATCCAGGAAGCAGGTAGCCTGAATGCCGACTAGCCGCTATCAGGACAAGGTGCTCGAGACCTACGCGCGTTCCCTTTTGGAAGCCGCCAAGGCCGAGAACCATGTGTTCGAGGACCTCGAGATGGTCGAGCGCCTGGCCTCTGCCAGCCCCGAGATCATCGCCGTGCTCGACACCATGTCCAAGCGCGACCAGCTCGACCTTCTTCCCAAGGTGGCAGCTGCCTTTCAGTATGTTGCCGAGGAAGACGAGGATGTAGTGGGCGTGACCGTCACCACGGCGATCCCGCTCGACGACGAGCTGCGTCAAACCATCACTAAGAAATGCGAGCAGGACTTCGGCCGCAAGGTATTCCTTATCGAGCAGGTCGACCCGTCTATCGTGGGCGGCCTGGTGCTCGAGGCCCGCGGCGAGCGTCGTGACATTTCCGTCAAGACGCAGCTGCGCATCGCGCAGGAGACCCTCGCAAACTCTGCTAATTCGTACGGAGGTGAAGCCTAATGTCCGAAACCCTCAATGCCCAGGATATCGCCAAGAAACTGCAGGAGCAGCTCACGAGCCTCTCCGCGACGGTCGATACGCATGAGGTTTCAACGGTCGACGAGGTAGGCGACGGCATCGCGCGCGTCTCCGGCCTCAAGAGCGCCATGGCAGGCGAGCTTCTGGAGTTCAAGAGCTCCGATACCGGTGAGACCGTCTTCGGCCTTGCCCAGAACCTTGACCGTGACGAGGTCGGCGCCGTTCTGTTTGGTGCCGTCGACTCCATCAAGGAAGGCGACGAGTGCCGCACCACTGGCCGCATTATGGATATCCCCGTGAGCCGTGCCATGCTCGGCCGCGTCGTCAATCCGCTCGGCCAGCCCATCGACGGCCTGGGCGACATCGTCGCCACGCACCGTCGCCCCATCGAGTTCAAGGCTCCCGGCGTCATCGATCGTACCCCGGTGTGCGAGCCGGTTCAGACCGGTCTGCTCGCTATCGACTCCATGGTGCCTATTGGCCGCGGTCAGCGTGAGCTCATCATCGGCGACCGTCAGACCGGTAAGACCGCCATCGCCATCGACGCTATCCTCAACCAGCGCGGCAAGGGCATGGTCTGCATCTATGTCGCCATCGGCCAGAAGGCCTCCACGGTTGCCAACATCCGCGAGACCCTCGCTCAGCACGGTGCGCTCGACTACACCATCATCGTTTCGGCCACCGCTGCCGATTCCGCCCCTATGCAGTACATCGCGCCTATGGCCGGTGCCGCTATCGGCGAGTTCTTCATGTACAACGGCGAGGACGGTAAGCCCGCCAGCGAGACCAACCCCGGCGGCCACGTGCTCGTCATCTACGACGACCTGTCCAAGCAGGCTGTGGCCTACCGTCAGATGTCGCTGACGCTGCATCGTCCGCCCGGACGCGAGGCCTATCCTGGCGACATCTTCTACCTGCACTCTCGTCTGCTCGAGCGTGCCGTCAAGATGTCCAAGAAGAACGGTTACGGCTCCATGACGGCACTGCCGATCATCGAGACCCAGGACGGCGACGTCTCGGCCTACATTCCGACCAACGTCATTTCCATTACCGATGGTCAGATTTACCTGCAGTCCGAGCTCTTCTTCCAGGGTCAGCGCCCGGCAGTCGACGTGGGCATCTCCGTGTCCCGCGTCGGTGGCGATGCGCAGACCAAGGCCATGAAGCAGGTCGCCGGCAACCTCCGTCTGGACCTCGCTTCCTATCAGGAGCTCGCTGGCTTTACCCAGTTCGGCTCCGACCTCGACGAGGCTACTCAGAAGCAGCTGACCCATGGTGCCCGCATGACCGAGCTCCTGAAGCAGCCGCGCTACAAGCCGTTCGAGGTTGGCGAGCAGATCGTTACGCTGTTCGCTGGCAACGAGGGCTTCCTGGATGACCTGGAAATCTCCGACGTGCTGCCCTTCCGTGCCGAGCTCATCGAGTACATGGACAATGGCTTTGGCTCGCTGCTCGACAAGGTTCGCGCCAAGAAGATTGACGATGACACCAAGGCTGAGCTCCTGCGCGTCATCGGCGACTTTAAGCAGCAGTTCATGGCTAAGCACCATGCCGATACGACTGGATCAGAGGAGAACTAAGCCCTATGGCCAACCTTCGCGACATTAAGAAGCGAATCTCCTCGGTTACCACGACCAAGCAGATCACGCGCACGATGGAGATGGTCTCTACGGCCAAGATCCGTCGTGCCCTCGATCGCTCCAAGCAGGCCGAGCCCTATAAGGAGGCGCTGACCGACGTCATGTTGACGGTCGCCGGCGACGCCTCCTGTTCGGGCACCGATCCCATGCTGCAGAAGCATGAGAGTGTCAAGCATGGCCTGATTGTCGTTATTGCCTCGGACCGCGGCCTTGCCGGTGGTTTCAATACGACGGTGGAGCGCACGGCCGAAAAGCTCGCCGCTTCTTGGGCGAACGACGGCATCGAGTGCGAGATCATCGCGTGCGGGCGTAAGCCGGCCACGTATTTCCGTGACCGCGCAAACGTTGTCATGCACTTTGAGGGCAACTCCTCTGAGCCCGATTTCAATCAGGCCCGCATGATCTCCTCTCATATCTGCGATGCGTATCGTGCCGGTGAGCTTGACCGTGTCGAGCTTGTCTACCACCACGCCAAGAACCGCGTGGATCAGGAGCTTCGCGTCGAGCATCTGTTGCCGCTCGACCCCGAGATGATCGCTATGGCCCACGGTCCGCGTAAGAACGAGACCGACGCCCCTAAGCGCATCTCGTCCACGTTCGAGTTCGTGCCCTCTCCCGAGCATGTTCTCGGCAAGCTTGTGCCGTCTTATATCCTGACGGTCATCTACCAGGCCCTGATCGATTCGGCGGCTGCTGAGCAGGGTGCACGCCGCAAGGCCATGCACTCCGCGACGGAAAACGCCACCGCGATCATCTCGACCCTTACCCGCACGTATAGTCGCGTGCGCCAGGCTTCGATCACGACCGAGATTAACGAGATCGTCGGCGGAGCCTCAGCATTGGAGGAACAGTAATGGCTAATAACACCGTAAAGCTTGCGGTCGAGGAAGCCACCAAGAAGACGACTGCCGGTGATGGTCGCATCGTGCGAATCATCGGCCCTGTCGTCGACGTCAAGTTTGACGGCGCGGTGCCCCCGATCTACAACGCGCTCACGGTCGAGGCCGAGACCCCGATCGGTCATCTGAGCACGATCCTCGAGGTCGAGAGCCAGCTTCCGGGCGGCGTCGTCCGCACGGTCGCCATGTCCTCGACCGACGGCCTGCAGCGCGGCCTCATCGCCACCGATACCGGTGAGCCCATGAAGATGCCCGTTGGCCCCAAGACGCTCGGCCGCATTTGGAACGTCATGGGCAAGCCCGTCGACGGCAAGCCCATGCCCGAGGTGGAGGAGTTCTACCCCATCCACCATGCAGCGCCCCGTTTCGACGAGCTCACCACCAAGACCGAGATTTTCGAGACCGGCATCAAGGCCGTCGACCTGCTCGAGCCCTACATCCGTGGCGGCAAGACAGGTCTGTTCGGCGGCGCCGGCGTCGGCAAGACCGTTCTGATTCAGGAGCTCATCAACAACCTCGCCCAGGAGCACGGTGGTACCTCGGTGTTCACCGGCGTCGGCGAGCGTACCCGCGAGGGCACCGATCTGTTCCTCGAGATGAGCGAGTCTGGCGTTATCGACAAGACCTGCTTGGTCTATGGTCAGATGAACGAGCCGCCCGGAGCGCGTCTGCGCATCGGTCTGGCCGGCCTTACCACCGCTGAGTACTTCCGCGATCGCGGCCAGGACGTTCTGCTGTTCATCGACAACATCTTCCGCTTCTCCCAGGCAGGTTCCGAGGTTTCCGCACTGCTGGGCCGTATGCCGTCCGCCGTCGGCTACCAGCCCACGCTGGCAACCGAGATGGGCGACCTCCAGGAGCGCATTACCTCGACCAAGACGGGCTCCATTACCTCCGTCCAGGCTGTCTACGTCCCCGCAGACGACCTGACCGACCCGGCGCCTGCCACGACGTTTACGCACCTCGATGCCACCACGGTTCTTTCGCGTAGCATTTCGTCGCTCGGCCTGTTCCCGGCTATCGACCCGCTTGCGTCTTCCTCCGACGCTCTCGATCCCTCGATCGTCGGCGAGGAGCACTACCGTGTGGCCGTCAAGGTCCAGGAGCTCCTGCAGGAGTACTCCGACCTTCAGGACATCATCGCCATTCTGGGTATGGACGAGCTGTCCGAGGAGCAGCGCCTTACGGTCAACCGTGCCCGTAAGATTCAGCAGTTCCTCTCGCAGTCCTTCCACGTCGCCGAGAAGTTCACCGGCAACCCCGGTGTCTACGTCCGCGTCGAGGATACCGTCCGCTCTTTCGCCGAGATTGTCGACGGCAAGGCCGATGACCTGCCCGAGCAGGCTTTCCGCTATGCTTCCACGATTGAGGACGTGCGCGAGCGCGCCCGCAAGATGGGGGAGAAGTAGGTTATGCGTATCCGCATCGTGTGCCCCGTGAGCTGCGCCTATGAGGGCGACGCTGCGTTTGTGTCGATTCCGTCCACGGATGGCGAGTTTGGCGTCCTGCCCGCTCACTCCAGCGAGATCTGCACGATCGACCGCGGTTACGTTCGCGTTTCCGATAAGGCCATGGGCACTGTCGACCACACGTTTGCCGTGGCCGGCGGCTATGCCCAGGTTGCGGACGATGTCGTGACCGTTCTCGCCGAGCGCGCTTGCGATTTGGCGACCGTCGATGCCGACAAGCTTAAAGCTGATATTCAAGGTTTTGAAGAGAAGCTGGGTAATTTGTCGGAGGATGATGCACGCCGCGCCTACCTCTATAATGAAATCGCATGGTGTAAGCTCAAGCTTGCCCAATAGTCAAACGATTTAGCGTTCGACCATTTGCGAACACATCATGCCCGGGATGGCCCAGCCATCCCGGGCATGCTTTTTGAAAGGGTAGACCTTGGATATTATCCGCGTTGAGGGTGGCCACGCCATCGGAGGCTCCGTGCCCGTCTCGGGTGCCAAGAACTCCGCACTCAAACTCATGGCGGCAACGCTTCTGGCGCCGGGCAAGACGACGCTGCAGAACGTGGCCGATATTTCCGATGTCCACGTGATGGGCAAGGTGCTCAAGGGCATGGGCGCTACGATCGATGTTCTCGACGAGCACACGCTCGAGATTGATACCTCTCAGGTCGATTCTTGGGAGGCCCCCTACGAGCTCGTTGCCAAGATGCGTGCTTCCACAGCCGTGATGGGACCCCTGCTGGGTCGCTTCCATCGCGCCAAGATCGCCATGCCGGGCGGCTGCAACCTGGGTGCTCGCAAGATCGATATGCACATTCTTGGTCTTGAGGCCCTGGGCGTTGAGTTCGATACCGCCCACGGTTACATCAACGCTAATGCGCCCCAAGGTCTGCGCGGTACCACCGTCACGCTCGAGTTCGCCAGTGTCGGTGCGACCGAGAACCTCATTATGGCATCCGTGCGCGCGAAGGGTACCACGGTTATCGACAATGCCGCCCGCGAGCCCGAGATCGTCGATCTCGCCAACATGCTCAACGAGATGGGCGCTAAGATTGTCGGCGCCGGTACGCCTGTCGTGACCATCGAGGGCGTGGAGGAGCTGCATCCCGTTAGCCATCGCGTGGTGGGCGACCGCATCGAGGCCGGTACCTTTATCGTCGCCGGTGCGTTGATGGCCGACGATCGCGGTGTCGACGTCACGGGTTTTTGCCCCATTCACTTGGGCATGGTGCTCAAGAAGATGGAGCTCATGGGTATCGACTGCGAGCGCGTCGAGGATGGCGTCCATGTAAACCGTGCCGAGCGTATCAAGCCGGTCGACATCCAGACGCTTCCGTTCCCCGGCTTCCCGACGGACATGCAGGCGCAGATTATGGTGCTCTCCGCCCTTGCCGATGGTAGCTCCGTTATCACCGAGAACATCTTCGAGAATCGCTTTATGTTTGCCTCTGAGCTGGTGCGCATGGGTGCCGACATTCGTATCGAGAGCCATCATGCCATGATTCATGGCGTCAAGGGCTTCTCAGGTGCACAGGTTACCTCGCCCGATCTGCGTGGCGGAGCGGCCCTCGTCGTAGCGGGCTTGATCGCCGACGGGACGACCGAGGTTTCGGCCATCCATCACATCAAGCGCGGCTACGAGCGGTTTGTCGAAAAGCTGCAGGCGCTTGGCGCGCATGTCGAGCATGCTACCGTCCCCGATCCCGTCATCTACTAATACAGGTTGCCTATGTTTAATAAAAAGCCCCTCGCGGATACCACCGCCCGAAGACCCTCAACTGGTGCGCAGGCCAAGATCTACAGTCGCGATAACGTGGCTCGCTATTCCGAGCGCGCTCGCCAACGTCGTCGTAGCCACACGATTCGTCACGTCGCGCTCATTGTCGTGCTTGGCGTGCTGCTGAGTGCCACTACCGCTGCCGGCCTGTGGTTTGCCACCATTATGGGCAAGCTCGGCGATTCTAATGTCATTACCGACAATCTGCGTCGGGTTCTGGTTGACACCGATGAGGCAAAGGATCCGTTCTACGTGCTGCTTCTTGGCACCGACGGCCGTCCGGGCGAGGATACGTACCGTGCCGACTCGATTATCCTGGCACGCATTGATCCCACGCAAAAGCAGGCGACGCTCATTTCCGTTCCGCGCGACACCAAGGTCGAGTACAAGGGCGAGACCATGAAGATCAACGCCTGCCATACCGTTGGCGGCGCCGAGGCCATGGTCGAGGCGGTCAACGAGCTGTGCGGTGTTCAGATTTCCCACTATGCCGAGGTCAGCTTCGACGGTATGCAGGCGCTGATTGATTCGGTTGGCGGTATCGACATTAACGCAACCGATGATGTTGACGACCCCGAGCACCTGGATATTAAGATTACCGCTGGCCAGCAGCATATGGACGGTGCCACCGCCCTTACCTATGCCCGCTGCCGCTACACCTATGCCGACGGCGATTACGCGCGCATGCGCCACCAGCGTCAGGTGCTTGGCGCCCTTGCCAACCAGATTCTCAATAACTTCGATGCCACGAAGATCTTTGGCCTGGTTAATTCGCTGTCCGATATGCTCGTAACCGATATGAGCGTTCAGGATATCGTGGCTACGGTCAACGCCATGCGCGGTATGGATGTCGACGGTATCTACTCGGCCAACCTGCCCTCGTACGCCGACGACAGCACCATGATCGACGGTGTGAGCTACGTCTTTGTCTACGAGGACGAGCTCAAGGAAATGATGGAGCGCGTCGACGCCGGCAAGGACCCCAAGGGTCCCAACACCATGGGCCTTTCCGACGGTTCCAGCTCTACGATCGGCGACCTGAACAACAACACGTCTGACGACTACGCAAACGGTACCGCAACTTCATCGGTCAGCTCTGACGATTCCGATGACTCAAGCGATTCGAGCGATTCGGACTACTACGAAGAGCCCACCGGCGACGGCAACGGCTACGAAGCCAACTACTAGAGTTACGCGGTTTTACCAAACCGCGTAACCAGTTGACGCTGCAAACCCGCCAGAGCGGCAATCTGCCTTTCAACTTCGGCGGCATGATCAAAAGATCAATGCCACCTCGTTTCAAGGCACCTTGCTCGCTCTGGCGGGCTTTCGCTCATATGACCCAATCCGCTGTCAAGAGCCACAATGGCCCCGCCGACCGCTTGCAATCGGTCGGCGGGGCCTGCCGTTGAACCCGTCCCGGTCCGCCCCGGCATGTCGTCGACGCCTTCGGCTCAGTCTCATATCCGCGGATACCGTTCTGTCGGCCCGCACTCCATTCCTTCGGCGGGGTTCCCCAAGTCTGTCGAGGCGCATGCGGAGGGCTCCGCGCGCACAGCGAAATAGGGGGTATCCCCGAAGGCCGCCCGGCTCGCCGGGACGGGGGCTATGTCTATTCCGCGCCCTCCCGGCACATCATGCCGAGGGCCCAGAGCCACCTCACGAGCTCGGCCGCGGTGGCCGCGTTGGCCTTCGCCGCGGGCACGCCGCGGGCGAGCATCTCCTCGCGCCGCCGCAGGAGCCGCTCGGACCCCTTCCTCCCGTGCATCCTTATCTCGAGGGGCACGCCCGTGTCCCTCGGCATGAGCTTCGGCTGGTGCCGTGCCGCGGCGTAGCACCATGAACCCTCAACGGCCAGCTTCCTCACGAGCGCGTTGCCCGCACCGCTGATGCCTCCGAGCCGCACGGAGTCGCCACTCGACCTCTGACTCGGCGCGAGGCCGAAATAGGCCGTGACCTGCCTTCCGGAGCGGAACCTCGTGAAGTCGCCGACCTCGGCCGAGAAGGCCGCGGCCAGCGCGAAGGCGCAGCCCTTGATCGACTGGAGGGCGGCCGCCTCCGCGGCGATCGGGCTGGCATCCACGGCGGCCCTGTACTCGGAGAGCAGGTCCGCCCGGGCCTCCGCCGCGGCCTCGACCTCGTTCCTCAGGGCGGCGAGCGCCCGAACCCCGCCATCGTCCTCCGGCCTGACCTTGTCGAGCCACCTCAGGAAGTCGTAGGCCCAGTACTTCCTCGGGTTGCCGGCGGGCGTGGTGCCGCCGTAGACGAACCCCCGCCTTGCGAGGAAGGCGAGCAGCCGCTGCTTGGCGGTCGCCAGGCGCGCGGTCGCCCCGTCGTAGGCGCCGGCGAGGTCCCTGATGCCCTCGACCTCGGGGGAGGGGACCCATACGGGGGAGATGTCGTGGGCGAGTATCGCCTTGGCCATCCTGGCGGCGTCGTTCCTGTCGTTCTTGGAGGCCGAGTCGGCGGCCGACCTGGGGATCTTCGAGACCGCGGCGACGACGCACTCGACGCCGAGCCTGGCGAGCTCCCTTTGCGGGGCGAAGCCGAGGTAGCCGCTCTCGTAGGCCGCGAGCGACGGCCCGGGGAACCCATCCATCCACCCGGCGATCTCGCCCCAGGGGTTGCCGGGGAACCTCCTCGTCACGGCCTCGCCGGTGTCCGCGTCGAGGGCGCAGACGGTGGTCGACCTCAGGTGGACGTCCATCCCGAACGCGGTAGAATACTTTGCCATGGGAGCCTCCCAACCTCGTTGCGGCGCGGCTGCGCCTATGGCACTTCAACATCATTGTCGCAGCCCCGACCCGCGGTCACGAGCGGGGGCTCCTATCTTTTTAGTGCCCTCGGATTGGGTCATAGTGTCTGTCG
>CAKWZF010000033.1:0-16991 GCA_934865005.1 uncultured bacterium
TTCGCTTTGAAAACCCCGCTGGCGCGCCCGGGGCTTCCGGAGGGATGCGAGGGTCGAGCGACTACAGCGCGAAGTCGCCGCCGACGAGCGTGGAGACGGGCTCCTCGTGGTAAACGGCGGAGATGGCCTGAGCGAACTCCTCGGCGACCGAGATGGTCTTGATCTTGCCGCCGACCTCGACGGGAATGGCGTCGGTGACGAGGCACTCGACGATCGGGGCGTCGTTCAAGCGCTCGATGGCCGGACCGGAGAAGATGCCGTGGGTGGCGCAGACGTAGATGTCGCCAGCGCCCATAGCCTTGAGCTCCTTGACGTTGGCGCACAGGGTGCCAGCGGTGTCGATCATGTCGTCGTTGATGATGCAGGTCTTGCCCTTGATGTCACCGATGATGCCCATGACCTCGGCGGCGTTGTGGCGCGGACGGCCCTTGTGGGCGATGGCCAGGTCGCAGCCGAGCATGTCGGACAGCTTCTTGGCGGCCTTGGCGCGACCCACGTCGGGGGAGACGACAACCAGGTTGTCGGTGTCGAAGTGCATGTCGTTGTAGTACTGGCCAAACAGCGGCAGCGCGGACAGGTGGTTAACCGGGATATCGAAGAAGCCCTGGATCTGGCCCTGGTGCAGGTCGAGGGTGATGATGCGGTTGACGCCGGCGCGCTCGAGCAGGTTGGCGACGAGGCGGGCGGTGATGGGCTCGCGCGGGCCGGCCTTGCGGTCCTGGCGGGCATAGCCGTAGTGGGTGATAACGGCGGTGATGGAGCGGGCGGATGCGCGCTTGGCAGCGTCGGTGGCGATGAGCAGCTCCATGAGCATGTCGTTGACGTTGCCGCCGGCCACGGACTGAATCAGGAAGACGTCGGCGCCGCGGACGGTCTCGTCGTAGCGGGCGTAAATCTCACCATTGGCGAACTGCTTTAGCGTAAGGCCCGAAAGCTCGACCCCAAGGTACTCAGCAATCTTCTGAGCGAGGGGACGGTTGGAGGAACCGGAATACACGCGGATGGACTTGCGCATATTCTCCGACTTCTCGGGATCATTAATCGGCATTACCCTTCTCCTTTATATATCGAATGCCATATAGATGCCTTGTTGCATTGTAACCGCGCGGCGGGGTTTATCGAGTCTTGATAACGTCTTTACCGCCAACGGACACGAACCGACCACTCATCTGGCCGCGCAGGTCAGCATAGAAAAAGGAGCCGTCCCCATGGGAACAGCTCCTTAGATGCTTGGTAAAACGTTATACCTCGTCGTCCTCGTGCAGACGGCGGCGATAATCGGCGGCCCAGCCCTCAATGTTTACCTGACGGGCGCGGCCCAGGCCGAGTGCGTCGGCCGGGACCGGCTCGGTGATGACGGAGCCGGCGGCCACGAGCGCGCCGTCGCCGATCTGGGCGGGCGCGACCATCATGGTGTCGGAACCGATGAAGGCGTCCTTGCCGATGACGGTCTTGTGCTTGTGCACGCCGTCGTAGTTGCAGGTGATGGAGCCCGCGCCCACGTTGACGCCGGAGCCCATGGTGGTGTCGCCGATGTAGGACAGGTGCGGCACCTTGGAGCCCTCGCCGATCGTGGACTTCTTGATCTCCACATGCGTGCCGGCCTTGGAGCCGTCGAGCATGTGGGTGCCCGGGCGCAGGTAGGCGCGCGGGCCGCAGTCGACGCCGTTCTCGATGACGGCCTCGATGGCGATGGTCTCATCGATGGTGCAGCCGCTGCCGACGGTGGTGTCGGTGAGGCGACTGTTGGGGCCGAGCTGGCACTCTTCGCCCACGGTGACGTGACCGATCAGATGCGTCTGCGGCCACACGATGGTGTCTCGGCCGATGGTGGCATCGGGGCCGATCCAGGCCTGCGTGGGATCGATGAACGTGACGCCCTCGGCCATCCAGTGCTCGTTGATGCGGTCGCGCGCGATAGCGGTGAGCTGCGCGAGCTGAATGCGGCTGTTGACGCCCAGGCCGTCGCGGTAGTCATCGCAGTGGAAGATGGAGACCGCCTGGCCGTGACCCTTGAGGATCTCGAGCATGTCGGGCAGGTAGTACTCGGATTGCGCGTTGTCGTTGCCGATCTCGTTAATGTGGGCGGCGAGCTGCGCGCCGTCAAAGGCGTAGCAGCCGGCGTTGCACTCCAGCAGCGTGGCGGCCTGCTCGGGCGTGCAGTCCTTCTGCTCGATGATGCGCTCGATCTGGCCGTCGTCGCCCAGTTTGATGCGGCCGTAGCCAAAGGGGTCGGGCGGGGTCATGGTCATGACGGTGCAGGCGAGCTCGCCGGTGGCGACGGTCTGTGCGAACTTGGCGACCGTGTCGGCGGTGATGAGCGGCAGGTCGCCGTTGAGCACGACGACGGGGCCTTGCGTGATGCCGCAGGCCTCGAGCGCGACCTTCACGGCGTGACCGGTGCCCAGGCGCTCGGTCTGCTCGACGCACTCGACCTTGGTGGCGCTGCTGGCGTAGACGCCGTCGATGAGGGCGCGCATCTCGTCGGCGTGGCTGCCGATGACGACCACGACGCGGCTGCAGCCGGCCTTGATGGTGGCGTCGACGATCCACTGGACCATGGGCTTGCCCAGGATCTTGTGCGAAACCTTGCAGTGGTTCGACTTCATGCGGGTGCCCTCGCCGGCAGCGAGGATAATTGCGGTTGCGTCCATGTGATCTCCTGTTACGTTATAGAGACGTGTGTTTGGAAACGATACACGGCGCAATATGATACCGCAGGCATATGTTGAGCGCGTAGCGATTGGTTTGCGGCGGTTGGGGCTTGCGCCGCCGTCGTGGCGTTTGCGCTGCTTGCGTGCGGCGTTGGCGGTGCTGCGGAGCTGTCGTTTGAGCGAGGGGACGGGGGTGCCCGTGGACAACATACAAGAGGAGTTTGGCGGCGAGCCCGTCGCGGCGTTCTCGATGTCGCATCCGGCTGTGCCGGCACTCTATATAGTGCTGACGCTGGGGCTCGCCATGTTCTCGATGCAGCCGGTGCTGATTGCGCTGTCGCTTGCGGGCGGGCTGGCGTATGGATTTGTGACGCGTGGGGCTGCCCGCACGCTGGGCGCACTCCGCTGGCAGCTGCCGGTGATTTTGATTATCGCGCTGGTCAATCCGCTGTTTAGCGCCTCGGGCTCGACGGAGCTGTTCCGTATTGGCATGCGCGCGGTGTATCTGGAAAGCATGGTATACGGCCTGTGCATGGGCGGGCTGTTTGTGGCGAGCGTGCTGTGGTTTGAGGCCGCGGCGTCGATGCTCGAATACGACAAGGTGCTCGCGCTGCTGGGCAATGCCGCACCGGTGATCGCGCTCATGATCTCGATGTGCATGAGGCTTATCCCGCAGTTTTTACGCCGCGGTCGTACGGTGCTGGCGGTGCAGGATGCGATTGATGTGCCGGGCCGCGCGCCCACCGATCCCGTGCGATCGCGCCTGCGGGCGTCGAGCGTGTTGATGGGCTGGGGCATGGAAGATTCGCTGGAGCGCGCGGACGCGATGCGCTCGCGCGGGTGGGGTGCCGCGACACGTCGTACGACGTATGCGCGGTATCGACTGGGGCGCAGCGACGTTGCCGCGCTGGTCGGGCTCGCGCTGTTTGGTGCCGCCGCGGTGGCCGTGGCGGCGACCGCGACGACGCAGTATTCGTTTTATCCGCAGCTCTCGGTGCCGGCGCCGTGGCCAGGCTATGTCGTGTACGCCGCCTGGATGGTGTTGCCTTGCGCGTTGCACGCGATTGATGAGAAGAGGTTTGGCTGATGGCTCGGTTTGATAGGAGCTCGGCGGCGGGTGTGGCATATGGCTCGGCCGCGCCGGCGATTGAGGTGCGAGGCCTTAGTTTTGCCTATCCCGGGGTCAAGGCACCGGTGCTCGAGGGGCTTGATTGGCGTGTTTCCCAAGGTGCGTTTGCACTGCTTGTTGGCGGTACCGGTTCGGGCAAGTCGACGCTGCTGTCGCTGCTCAAGCCCGAGATCGCTCCAGCGGGCGAGCGCACTGGCGATGCGCGCGTGCTGGGCGAGAACGTTGCCGACATGGACGTGCGGGCATCGGCAGAGCGCGTGGGTTATGTGTTTCAGGATCCCGAGAACCAGATTGTGTGCGAGACCGTGTGGCACGAGATGGCGTTTGGCCTAGAGAATCTGGGTGTGTCGCGCGACGAGATGCGCCGCCGTGTTGCCGAGACCAGCTATTTCTTTGGTCTGGAGGACTGGCTTCATCGTGATACCGATACGCTTTCGGGTGGCCGCAAGCAGCTGCTGTCGCTTGCCGCCGTCCTGGCGCTGCGCCCGCGCGTGCTGCTGCTCGACGAGCCCACGTCTCAGCTCGATCCCGTTGCCGAGAAGAATTTCCTGCACGCGCTGTTTCGTGTGAATCGCGAGCTGGGCTGCACGGTTGTTGTGGCGACGCATCAGCCGCGCCCAATGCTCGAATACGCGACGTGTGCGTACCGGATTGAGGATGGCCGCGTGCACGAGGCGGCGGATATGGCTTCTTTGGTATGCCGAGAATCGCTGTTTTCCGATGACACGTTGGGGTGGGGTGCCATCCGATGTGCAAAAAACGGAGTATTCAGCAGGCGTGAGGACAATTTGGGCTCTCTGGAGCCGCCCGGGGACGTATCGAGCGCGAAAAAAAGTTTGGAATTGGACAAATCGTCCGAATTTGTGGCGCAAACGTCGCTCGAGAACGGCTTGGAAGCCTTCTCGCGCACGGATGGAAGCAGAATACTCCAAAAAATGCACGGCGGGTCGGCTACCACCCTGTCGGAAGGCTGGTTTCGCTACGATCGAGCGTCCGGCTGGGTGCTGCGCGGGCTCGATGCGTCGTTTTCGGCCGGTGCGGTGCATGCGATCGTGGGCGGCAACGGATGCGGTAAGTCGACGATACTCTCGGTGCTGGCGAAGACCGCCAAGCTGCAGCGCGGCCGCATGGTGCGCGGAGCGGCCTCGGCGGCGCTGCTGCCTCAGAATCCCAAAGCATTGCTGGTTGCCGAGACGGTTCGCGATGAGCTGATGGAATGGGCCTCGACCTGCGGATATGACGAGAACTTGGCGCGGGAGCGTGCGGCGAGCTTGGGGTTGTCGGGTCTGGATGGACGCCATCCGTACGATCTTTCGGGCGGACAGCGCCAGCTGCTCGCACTGGCAAAGCTGCTGCTGATCGGCCCCGAGCTGCTGCTGCTTGACGAGCCCACGAAGGGCTTGGACCTGGAGAGTCGCCGCACCATCGCCCGCGCCCTGCGTGACCATGCGAAGGCTGGCGGCACCGTCATCATGGCTACGCACGATTTGGACTTTGCCGAGCAGGTAGCCGACGACGTCGCCATGATGTTTGACGGCGAGATTGCCTGCATGGAGTCCCCGGCCGACTTCTTTGCCGACAACGTGTTCTATAGGGCGTGATGGGATGACGGACTGTCGTTTCTCGCGTTTGCTTGCAAAACTGGAGATCCCGCTGTTGTTGGCGGTGCCGGCGGTGATGGCTGCCGCGTTGCTGGCGGGTGTTGAGCAGGCAGCGTTGGCCATGCTGGTTGTGGTGGCGTTGGTGCTTGCGCTGTTCTTTGCGGGCTATGAGGCATCGCGTCCAGGCCTGCGTCAGATTATGCCCACGCTGGTGCTGGCGGCGCTGGCGGCGGCGGGGCGCATCCTGTTTGGACCCATTCCCGACTTTAAACCCGTGAGTGCCATCGCCATTATCGCCGGGGCGACACTCGGTCGTCGTAACGGCTTTATGGTCGGTGCGTTGGCGGCGCTGACCAGCAATTTCTTTTTTGGGCAGGGCATGTGGACGCCGTGGCAGATGTATGCCTGGGGGCTCGTGGGATACGTTGGCGGTGCGCTGGCGTATGCGGGTGCATTCGACCGCGCCGATGGCACCGTGCGTATGCCGGCGCTGCTGACCTACGGCTTTGCTTCGGGTTTGCTGTACGGCGTTGTGATCAACGCCTACGACATCATTGGTTTTGTACAGCCGCTTACTTGGGCAGGTGCCGTGGCACGTCTTGCCACCGCCGTGCCGTTCGATATCACGCACGGACTCGCGACCTGCGTGTTTTTGGCCGCCTTGTACAAGCCCTGGTGCCGTCGCATTAACCGTGTCGTCGTGAAATACGGGCTGTAAGGCATTTCGCGTTTCCTCACGAACTTGCGGTGGAATAGTTCTCGTTTTTGGCTATTTGCTGCCCAAACAGGAACTATTCCACCGCAACTTATAGGGGGAGAGGGGTCACATGATCTGTTTTCCTCTGTCCCCCAGGAATTGCTTGGCGCTAGAGCTCTAGCGTGAGGGTGACGGGGCAGTGGTCGCTGCCGAAGATATCGCCGCGGATACCGGTGTCGCGCACGGTATTGGCGATTGAATCACTTACCAAGAAGTAATCGATGCGCCAGCCGGCGTTGTTCTTGCGGGCATTAAAGCGATAGCTCCACCAGCTGTAGACGCCCTCGACGTCTGGATTAGCCGTGCGCCAGGTATCGGTAAAGCCGGCGTTGAGCAGCTCGGTAAACTTGCCGCGCTCCTCGTCCGAAAAGCCGGCGTTGCCGCGGTTGGACTTGGGGTTCTTAAGGTCGATCTCCTCGTGTGCCACGTTAAAGTCGCCGCAGGTTACGACGGGCTTGCCGGTCTCGCGCTCAAGCGCGCTCAAAAAGCCGCGATAGGCATCATCCCAGGCCATGCGCACATCGATGCGCGCGAGCTCATTTTGCGCGTTGGGCGTGTAGACATCCACAAACCAAAACTTGTCGAACTCCAGCGTGCAGACGCGGCCCTCGGTTGCGGCTTGGGCGACGAGCTCGGCCGCCTCGCCCTCGCCGGCGTAGGGTAGCAGCGCGTTGGCGTGCAGCACGCGCAGCGGTTCCTGGCGGCTAAAGACCGCAGTGCCCGAATAGCCTTTACGCTCGGCGTAGCTCCAGGTTTGGTGATAGCCGGGCAGGTCGACCTGCACCTGGCCTTCTTGCAACTTGGTCTCTTGCAGCGCCAAGATATCGACGTCGAGTTCTTGCGCGATCTGAATAAAGCTCGGGTCCTTTTTGAGCACGGCGCGCAGGCCGTTAACGTTCCACGAGGCAAAGGTGTAAGTCTGAGGCATGGTGTCCTTTCGACGGGGTTGGCAGGCTTAAGATTAACGCAATAAGGGCGGGGTGGGCTCCGTGCATGCTGACTTAAAGGCTGCATGCTGGGACGTCGCTCAACGCTGCCCGATTAACAAGGACGGAGGACTCATATGACTCAGGCAATATCGGACCCCAGGCAGGCCTCCGCCGCCCTGGCGGATCTGTTTGACACCCACAAGCGCGTGGTCTTCTTTGGCGGCGCTGGTGTTTCCACGGCAAGTGGCATCCCCGATTTCCGCAGCGTGGACGGCCTGTATCACCAGCAGTTTGCCTATCCGCCCGAGACCATGCTGTCGCATAGCTTTTACGAGGCGCATCCTGCCGAGTTCTTCGACTTTTACCGCACCAAGATGATCGCGCTTGGCGCCAAGCCCAACCGCTGCCACACCAAGCTGGCCGAGCTGGAGCGCGCCGGCAAGCTCGACGCCGTGGTGACGCAAAATATCGACGGTCTGCACCAGGCGGCCGGCTCGCAGCGCGTGTTCGAGCTGCACGGATCGGTTCATCGCAACATTTGCCAGTCGTGCGGCGCGGTCTATAGCGCCGAGTGGATTTGCTCGCGCGAGCACGAGGACGCCGCGGGCGTGCCTGCGTGCCCCGCGTGCGGCGGCCGCATCAAGCCCGATGTAGTGCTCTACGAAGAGCCGCTCGACGAGCATGTGTTGACCGGTGCCGTTGCCGCCATCGTCGCGGCCGATGCCCTCATTGTGGGCGGGACCTCGCTCGTGGTGTATCCGGCGGCAGGCCTTACGCGATACTTTACCGGCGATACGCTGGCTATTTGCAATCTTGCTCCTACCGATCAGGATGCAAATGCCGACCTGCTGATTTCTTGCGACATCGCGGCCGCGTTTGCGTTCTAGCCCGCGTGCGCGGATACAATAAAAAGACTGAGTGCAAAGCGACCCCGCCGCCAGCTCCCCAAGCTCGGCGGCGTGGGCATTTTAGGAGGATGTTCATGGCGAACGACAGCAAGACATGGCGGTGCGGAAAGTACGAGCTCAGCTTTGACCGTCCGCGCATCATGGGCGTCCTCAACGTGACGCCCGATTCGTTTAGCGATGGCGGGGAGCACTTCGACCCCGATGCCGCCATCGAGTACGGCCTGGCGATGCTCGACGCCGGCGCCGACATCATCGACGTGGGCGGCGAGTCCACGCGCCCTGGTTTTACCCCGGTCAACCCCGACGAGGAGGCTCGCCGCGTGCTGCCCGTGGTGCGCGCGCTGGCCAAGGAGGGCGCCATCGTCTCGATCGACACGCGTCATGTGGCGGTTGCCAAGGCGGCCGTGCGCTGCGGCGCCTCGATCGTCAACGACGTGACCGGCTTCACCGATCCCAAGATGGTCGAGTTTGTTAAGACGAGCACCTGCGGCATCATCGTGATGCATGCCGGCGAGGTCGCCGCGCCCGCACGCACGCACGCAACGGTGCAGCTCGATACCTCGGCAGCGGCGTTTGTTGCCGAGAAGGCGCGCGAGGCGGCTGCCGAGGCCGCGCGTGAGGCCGAGAAGCCGGCTCGCCGCCGTCGCGGCAAGTTGCTGGGCGAGCCTAAGCCGGAGGCCAAGCTTCCGGGCGGCGTGGTGCAGCCCTCGTTGCCGTTTGGCGAACCGGAGCCCACGTCCGAGCCTTCAAGCGAGCAGGAGACGCCGGCCGCCGAGCAGGCTGCTGCCGCCGAGACCGTCGCGCCCGCGCCCGAGGCCGCGCCCGCAGCCACCGAGGCCGCATCGGAGTCCAATGACCGCCTGGCCGCCATGATGCGCCGCAGCGCCCGCCGCGAGGAAGCCTACGTGCCCACCTCGCAGCTCCGCCGCTTCACCCTGCCCGATTCGGCGCCCATCATGCGCCGCGTCATGGGCTTTCTGTCCGACCAGGCCCGCACGCTCATCCATGCCGGCGTGTCGCGCGACCGCATCTGCATCGATCCTGGTCCGGGCTTTGGTAAGTCGGCTAACGAGGGCATCGTCATCCAGCGCGAGACTGCCAAGATGGCGTCACTGGGCTATCCGCTCATGTGCGCCGTGTCGCGCAAGCGCTTTGTGGGCGCCGTCTCGGGCGTGACCGAGGCCGCCGAGCGCGATGCCGCTACGTTTGGCGTGTGCCTGGGCGCTATCCAGGCCGGTGCCAACATCGTGCGCGTGCACGACGCCGCGGGTTTTGCGCAGTTCCTGAACGGCTACTGGGCGGTTGCCAAGCCACAGCCGCGCCGCGCGTTTGTGGCCGTGGGCTCCAACCTGGGGCATCGCTGCGACAACATCCGCGCCGCACGCGAGATGATCGCCGAGATCCCACTCACCTGCGTGTCTAACTCCTCCAAGATTTACGAGAGCGAGCCTGCCTACGAGACGCGCCAGGACGCGTTTGCCAACGCTGTCATCGAGATTAAGACCGAGCTGGCGCCGTTGGTGCTGCTCGACGAGCTCATGAAGATCGAGGCTGAGCTGGGCCGCGACCGTTCCAAAAAGGCCAAGGCCAACGGTCCGCGTACCATCGACCTGGACCTGCTGTGGATGGACGGCGAGACCCACGGCGGCAAAAAGCTGCGCCTGCCGCATCCGCTGATCGGCGAACGCGACTTTGTGCTGGTGCCGCTCGAGGACCTGATGCACGACCCGGCGCGGTTCTTCCGCTACAACGGTGTCGAGGTCAAGGAGCCCGAGGACCGCGTGGGCCATATCGTGGGCGAATTGGGGCGTATGTAGATGATCGAGATGAATGCTGTTGCCGCTGGCACCGAGCTCGACGCGGCGCGCGACGCGGGCCGCGAGGGCATGTCCGCGGGCTGGTGCGCGTGGAGCGCGGGCGATGCATCGCTGATGTTTTCGCTGGTCGTGCGCCCCGATGTGAACATGCATGCCTTCCACGGCCTGCCGTTTGTGGCGGCTATGGGCATGATGGACGCGCTTGTGGGCACGGCTTCGACGCCGGGGTTGGGCCTTGCCGGTAAGGTGGGTATCCAGTGGCCGAGCGATATCGTGTGCGGTGCGCCTGCGTTTGAGACGTCGCTCGCGCGTGTTGCCGTGAACGGCGGTGCCGGTGCTGCGGGCATGTTCGGTGCCGTGACGGTGGATATTGAGCGTTCGGCGCTGAGCGAGCTTGGTGTGGACGTGGCTGACGAAGCGCTGGTCGAGACGCTGGCCGCCGCCGTGCTGGCCCGCGTGGACGCCTGGGCGGTTGTTGCCAACACGCCGCAAGGCGCCGCAGGGCCGCTGGCTCCCGTGCTGGGCGAGTACTTCGACATGGTGCCGCTGCTGGGCCGCCAGGTTGCGGCGGTGTCTCCCAACGGCTTGCCGCTTGCGGTCGGTGTGTTTGCGGGCCTGGACATCTGGGGCCGCGCGACCATCAAGACCGATGCCGGCGAGCAGGAGTTTCCGCCCGAGGCTGTACGAATTCGCGGACTGTAGCGCGGGGCGCCAGCGCTCAAAGATAACGATGGCAACAAGACCCTTCTCGGCCTGTGCCGGGGAGGGTTTCGCTTATCTGAGGAATAGGCTTGGCGAGCCTTTGCGGGGACTGTGGCATCGGGCGTGCTCGACTTAAGCCCCTGCTCTATCCCAGCTCCTGCATGCGGCGGTAGATTTCGCAGATGCCCTTAATGGTGAGTTGGCCATCGACCACGTCGAAGGCATCGGTCGAATCGGCGACGATGCTGGCGAGACCGCCCGTGGCGATAACGGTGGCATCCTCGCGGCCCAGCTCGCGCTTCATGCGCGCGACCAGGCCCTCGGCCATGGCGGCGGCGCCCGTCACGGCGCCCACCTTGATGCACTCCTCGGTATCGCGGCCGATGGCATGCTCGGGCGCCTCGAGCGGCACGCTGGCGAGCTTGGCGGCTCGGGCGGCGAGCGCGTCCATCGAAATGCGGATGCCCGGCGCAATCGCTCCACCAATGTAATAACCGTCCTCATCGATGACGTCGATATTGGTCGCGGTGCCAAAGTCCACCACGATCGCCGGCGCGCCGTAGAAGGTCTCGGCAGCGACGGCGTTGGCGATGCGGTCGGCACCAACGGCCTGGGGGCGCGCCGCCCGCAGCTTGGTTACGGCGGCCGTCTGCGGCCCGATGACGATGGCGTCCGCGGCAATGCGGTCGGCCACGGCGTGCCACTCGCGCGAGAGCTGCGGCACCACGCCCGCAAAGGCGATCGCGTCGACCGCGTCGAGCGAAAGGCCGTACATCTTAAAGAAACCCATCAGGCGCACATGGATCTCGTCGGCGGTATAAGAGCGGTCGGTGGGCATGCGCCACGACTGCACCAGCTCGTCTCCGTCAAACAGGCCCATGGCCGTCTGCGTATTTCCCATATCGATAGCGAGCAGCATGTCTACTCCCGGTGTTGGCATAAAAGGACGCGCACCATTGTATACGTGCCGTCGACGGCGCTCGGCTGCGATTCGTTTACGGTGATAGGGGCTGAGGGGTTTTAAATATGAAGGAATTATGCTCTACGAGATTTTCCTTGCCGTTTACCGAACTCCCGCGTAATATTCTTTCTTGCGCACATGAGGCGCCCAGACATTGCGGGGTGGAGCAGTCTGGTAGCTCACCGGGCTCATAACCCGGAGGTCGTAGGTTCAAATCCTGCCCCCGCGACCAAGAACTTGCAGCTCGTCGGCCTAGCCGGCGAGCTTTTTTGTTATTTCGGGACCGTGTTTTCGGTCCAATTCTCGGCCTCTCAAACAAAATCTCGATCTGTAACATCTAGACCCGATTTGGGCGGCTAGGTGTTACAGATCGAGATATACCGGTGGGTTGGGTCGTGTTTGTCTAAATCTGTAACACGAGGGACGGATTTTGCCGAGTTGTTGTTATAGATTGAGATTTTATAGCGGGCGGGTCCCGTTTGTCTCGATCTGTAACAGGTAGGGGTCAAAAATGGGTCCTGATGTTACAGATCTAGATTGTTGAGGATGAGGTGAGAGGAATGTCTCGATCTGTAACAGTAAGACCCAGTTTTGCCGCGTAACTGTTACAGATCGAGACAAACTGACGGGCCGTCCCGTCCCATCCACCTGCTGCCACCTGATATTCGCCGATTTCTGTTGTGCCGCTGTGCCCCCATGCCATATCCTCTAGACAACTACGCGGCATCATCGCCGCCGCGCCTACAAGAGAGGAATGTCCATGACCGCACCTGCATCCAAGCTGCTCCAGCCCATTACGGTTGGCCCCCTTGAGCTCAAGAACCGCATTATGTTTCCGCCGCTGACCACCGGCTACGAGGAGCGCGACGGTTCCATTGGCGAGCGCAGCCTGGCTTTTTACGAGCGCCTGGCCCGTGGCGGCGTGAGCTACATCGTCATCGGCGACGTCGCCCCCGTTATGACCGCAAGCCCCACGCCCAAGCTGGCAACCGACGCTCAGATCCCCACGTTTAAGGCCCTGGCCGACACCGTTCACAAGCACGGCGCCAAGGTCGCGCTGCAGCTGTTCCATCCCGAGTACGACGTGCCCGGCGTCGGCCGCATGGTCATGGGATCCATGGCCGCCGCCAAGGCCGCGCAGGAGGCCAAGGCCGCCGGCGACGAGGAGACCTTTGCCGCCAAGATGGCCGAGTCCAACGAGATCCGCAATCAGGCATACGCCAAGCTGCACCACGACATGCAGCACTTTGTGAACGAGGCGAGTGTGGAGCAACTCACCCAGATCAAGGAGGCCATCGCTGCCTCGGCCGCCCGAGCGCAGCAGGCCGGCATCGACGCCATCGAGGTCCACGGCGACCGCCTGGTGGGTTCGCTGTGCTCGGCCATCCTCAACCAGCGCACCGACGAGTACGGCGGCTCGTTCGAGAACCGCGTTCGCTACGCGCTGGAGGTCGTCGCTGCCATTAAGGAAGCCGCGCCGCAGCTGATGGTGGAGTACAAGCTCCCCGTGATCATGGAGAACCCCGACGGCACGCCGCGCGGCAAGGGTGGCCTGCAGCCCGACGAGGCCTGCGAGTTTGCCAAGCTGCTCGAGGGCGCGGGCATCGATATGATTCAGGTCGCACAGGCCAACCACACCGGCAACATGGGCGACACCATTCCGCCCATGGGCGCCATGCCCTACAACTGGACGCTGCCCGTGGCCGAGCGCGTCAAGGCCCTGGTCTCCGTGCCGGTGGCCACCGTCGGCCGCGTTGTCTCGGTCGAGGCCGGCGAGAAGATCCTGGAGGATGGCTCGGCTGACATCATCGCCTATGGCCGATCGCTCATGTGCGACCCCGACATTGCGCTGAAGGCCGCCACGGGTGAGCCCATCCGCGAGTGCCTCAACTGCAACAAGGGCTGCGTCGACGCGATTCAAAACCGCAAGTACATCTCGTGCGTGCTCAATGCCGAGAACGGTGACGAGGCGACCATCGCCATCAAGCCGGGCGAGGGCGACAAGAAGATCGCCGTGGTGGGCGGCGGCATCGCCGGCCTGGAGGCCGCGCGCGTGGCGGCCAAGCGCGGCTACGACGTGACCATCTACGAGGCGAGCGATCACTTGGGCGGCCAGATTGTGCTGGCGGCTGCGCCTCCGCGCAAGGACGAAATCATGCGCTCGGTCGAGTACTACGAGAAGATTCTGCCTGGCCTGGGCGTGAAGGTTGAGCTCAGCCATGCCGCTACCGCTGAGGACCTCAACGCCGCCGACGCCGCGATTGTGGCTGTGGGAGCGCACGACGTGGTCATCCCCGTTCCGGGTGCCGATTCGGAGAAGGTCGTCTCGAGCTGGGACGTGCTGGCCGGCAAGGTGGAGCTCAGCGGCCGCGTCGCCGTCATTGGTGGCGGCCTGGTGGGCACCGAGACTGCCGAGTACCTGCTGCAGCACGGCTGCGAGGTGGCGATCGTGGAGATGCTCGACAAGATTGCCGCGGGCGAGTCCGAGACCATTCTGCCGCTGATTATGAGCGACTTTGCAGAGCACAACGTGGAGCAGCATGTTAAGACCCGCCTGACCGCCATTACCGACGAGGGCGTGGAGGCTGTTCGCACCACCGAGGACGGCGCCGAGGAGCCGGTGAAGATCGCCTGCGATTACGTGGTGATGGCCGTGGGCTCCAAGGCCAACGCGTTTGACCTGGATGGCGTGACGGTGCCCGTGACCTGCGTGGGCGACTGCTCGGGTGAGCGCACCGCCGACATTGCGAGCGCCATTCGCACGGCGTATCACGCGGCCAACGAGCTGTAGTTGAACATCGCGGCCAGGCGGGGCGGTAGCACGGATCCGTCTCGCCCGGCTGTGTCCCGTCGGGTGTCAACCGGTGCGGGGCCTGCAAGCGCAGCAGGTCCCGCCCTTTTTGTTTTGCTCCGATGAATGGCAATGCGCGGTAATCATGAGGAGTGAGGACGTCTGCTGCCTTGCAGATCACTCAAAAATATTGGGGGAGGGGTTAATAACTATATCCTCTATACCAAAGGACATAAAGAGATGCCAATTTTGTCGACAAGCGAATGACGATTAGCTGCGAGTCAGCTACCAGCGTAAATAATCGATAAAGAAATGTCGTAATTTGGTGCCAAATGCCCAGATAACGCCGCGTCTATTTTAATTAACTGCTTTGAGCAAACAGTAAAATGCTATTATCTAACTTGCACGTAAGAAAGCAGATTAACGGCTAAGGCTAAGAAGTGGCAGGTATGTCGGAAGCAACTAGGACTCGCACGCATGCGCCCGAGGTTAGGCAGCGCGCCGTCGAGATCCTCCAAGAGGGGGTCGGTCATCGCGCTCTCGCCGCGGAGCTTGGCATTCCCCAGGCCACGGCTCGTCAGTGGGCCCGCGCGTATGCCGTGGGCGGTGCCGACGCCGTTCTCAATGCCGGTTCGCATCATCATACCTATTCGTACGACGTAAAGCTCGCTGTGGTTAAGGACCGTCTGGAAAACGGCTTGACGGTTCGCGAGGCCATGATCAAGCACAAGATTCCCAGCGAGTCTTCGGTCAAGGCTTGGTGCCGTCAGTACCGCGAGAGCGGTGAGTCCGCACTGGTCGATAAGCCGCGCGGCCGCAAGCCGCGCGTTAAAAAGGCGGAATAGCAAACGGGATGGTGCGCCCACAGGGGCGCATTTTTCTTGCCGCCCCTCTGCTCCAAAGCGGACGTGCCCTTGCCCCGTACGCCTAAAACTCCCCAGTTGACCGAAAACCCGCCGCCGCTACTCCTCAATTGAGCTATAACGTTAAACAATTGCAGCGTTTTTGCATGGGGGAGTGATGGTATGACGCTACTGTATTTCCTTACCCTGTTTCCGCTGGTACCGGCGCTGGGCATGCTGTTCGCGCGCGGCGACCGCGCCCGCGATGCGGTGGGGCTCATAGGTTCCGGCATTATTATGGCGGTGACAGTTGTAGTCGCCGTCATGTTTTTTGGCATGGGTCCGCAGAGCTTTGAGGTTGCCTCCGGTACCTCGCATGTGCTCTCGATCATCAGCTCCGTCATTGACGTCATCCTGTGCGCCGTAATCCTGTACAACGCGTACAAATATAGGAACGCGCTCACCACGGTGCTCGGCATAGTCCAGCTGGTGGGCTCGCTCGCCTTTGCAGCCATGACGTTGCCCGCGGCCGAAGCCGTCACGGCAACGCCGCTCTACCTGGACTACATGAGCGTGATCATGGTGCTCGCCGTCGGCATCGTCGGCAGCCTAATCTGCGTGTATGCCTTGGGTTATATGAAGGACTTCCAGGCCCATGACGAGCACGAGGCCGCGCTGCGCGGGCAGACCGCGCCCGACCGTCGCCCGCAGTTCCTGGCGCTCATGTTCCTGTTCCTCTCGGCCATGTTCGTTATCGTGACGAGCGACAACCTTGAGTGGCTGTTCTGCGGCTGGGAAATCACCACCGTGTGCTCGTTCCTTATGATTGGCTACACGCGCACGCCCGAGGCCATTAAAAACGCCTTTACCCAGATCATCCTCAACATGCTGGGCGGCATCGCGTTTTTGGCCGGACTCATGTACCTGCACGTGAACGGCATGCCGCTGACCATCTCGGGCATGATTGAGCTTTCCGGCGCCGGAACCGCGCAGTCCGCGCTGCTGGTGATGCCGGTCATCCTGTTGTCGCTCGCCGCGCTCACCAAGGCCGCACAGATGCCGTTCCACACTTGGCTGTTGGGTGCCATGGTTGCCCCCACGCCCACGAGCGCCCTGCTGCACTCGTCAACCATGGTCAAAGCCGGCGTGTTCCTGATGGTCAAGCTGAGCCCGCTCTATGCCATCTATCCCGTGACCGGCTTTATGGTCACGAGCGTGGGCGCCATCACGTTTTTGCTCGCTGCCCTCATGGCCATCTCGCAGAGCAACGCCAAACGTGTGCTCGCGTACTCTACCATTTCCAACTTGGGCCTTATCAGCGCCTGCTTGGGTGTCGGCGCGCCCGAGGCCGTATGGGCCGCCATCTTCCTAATCCTGTTCCACACGGTGGCAAAGTCGCTGCTGTTCCTGTGCGTGGGCACGGCCGAGCATCATATCGGCAGCCGCAATATCGAGGACATGGACGGTATGTTCAGCCGCATGCCGCACCTGACGCGCCTTATGATGCTGGGCATCATGGGCATGTTTGTGGCGCCGTTTGGCATGCTCGTGTCCAAGTGGGGTGCCCTGGTGGCGTTTGCTCAGACCGGCAACGTGCTCATGATCATGGTGCTGGCCTTTGGCTCTGCCGCGACGTTCTACTTCTGGGGCAAGTGGCTTGCCAAGCTTTCGGGCGTCGACCCCACGGCTCAAAACGTTGAGGTCAATGTCCATAAGACCGAATGGATGGCCCTCAACACCATCGCCGCGCTACTGATTCTGTGCTGCGTGGCGTTCCCGGTTATCTCGAGCGGCCTGGTGTCGCCTTACTTGGCCATGGTGTTTGGCCGCGTGCCGTACGTTATTGGCAAGGACGCCATGTATCTGATGGTGGTTATCGTGGCGTTTATCGCCGTGGTGC
>CAKWZF010000034.1:0-16798 GCA_934865005.1 uncultured bacterium
GGTCCGATGCGTTTGCGTGTCGGGGGCGTTCTACTCTTCGGCAATGCTATCGAGGATGCTGCGCATGATGGACACTAGGATGCTGCCCATAAAGGCCGAGCCAAAGCCGGCGATGGAGATGCCGACGCCCAACAGGTTGACCGACAGGTAGCTGGCGAGCTCCAGCATAAAGCTGTTGAGCACGAGCTGGAAAATGCCGAGCGTAATGATCGTGAGCGGCAGCGAGATGACCGTGAGGAACGGTTTGACGAACGAATCGACGATGTTGAGGAACAGCCCCACAAAGGCAAAGCAGACCCAGGCCTCGGCAAGGCCGAAAGGTTGGATGCCGGGGACGAGGAACGTGGCGATTGCGATGGCGATCGAGGTGAAGAGCCAGTTAAGCATAAAGCGCATGGCGTGAATCCTTTCTTGCGCCGGGGTTGCTGGCGTCGCGTGAAGCGGCTTGCGGCGGCGACTTGGATGGTTACGCGGACGCGCCGCGGTGTTTGGGCGCCCATTGTCTCAAATATTCGTGGAGCTTACGTGCGCATTCGGTTTCTAAACGGCGTTCGTCCTGAAAAACGTGCCGCTGACAGAGAGTCTTGTCACTTTAGTTTGGTGGTGTGCTACACTGCTACGGGCAAATGGCCCATGCATTGTTTTATTGCATATTACGGGCGAACGATGCCCGATGTCAGTATCAACTTCGATGCCTTTTGGCGGGTTTGGCGGTGATCGATGAATATCGAGAACATGTTTGACAAGCCTGATGTCAAGCAGCTGGTCCACGCATTTAGTCTTTTGGACGACGAGAACGATATCCAAGCGTTTTTGACCGATATCTGCACGCCGCGCGAGATCTGCGATCTTTCTCAGCGCCTGCAGGTTGCGCGCTATCTGGACGAGGGCGAGCCCTATGTTGAGGTTCAGGCCCGCACCGGCGCTTCGTCCACCACGGTGAGCCGCGTGTCCAAGGCGCTTAATGGCGAGTACGGTGGCTATCGCAAGATCCTCATCAAACTGGAGGATGGCGAGTAGGTCAACGGCAACAAACGGATCAGCTGGAGCCGCCCCTTCGGGGGCGGTTTTTGTGTGTCGATAATTGATCCCTTGGGGACGGAGGAAAACGGATCATCGAGGGGATCTGGTGCATTGGGGCCAGGTTGTCCGTGCGGGCGGGTAGGATAGATGCGATGAATATTGCGAACAGTTTGAGCGGAGGACCATGCCTGTTCGAATCTATACCACCAATGCCGGCACGGATTTGAGCGATTCCGAGGCGGCGCTGCTGGCCGACCTGGTTGCCCGCCACGGGCGCGCTGTTCTGTTGGCGCCAACATTTGCCGAGCTCGACCTGTGCCGTCATGATGCGGCAGAAGCCGGGGTTTCACTGGGTATCGATTACAAGACGCCTACATCGTGGCTCCGCTCGCTGTGGGAGCTTATGGGCGATGGCCGCAGTTTTGTGGATAACCTTCAGCGCCAGATGCTGTTCTCGGACATGATCGACCGCCGCGACGACGCTGCTCTGCAGCCGCTCTCGCGCAGCCAAGGCACGGTGCGCATGCTTGCGCGTATGGCCCGCGACGTATTGCCGGGCGTGGCAGGGACGGGCGACGAACGCCGTCGCGATGCCGCCGCTCAGCCCGAGCCCAAAAGCGACGCCGAGGCCCGTGTGTTCGAGCTGTTGAGCGCCTATGCGAGCGGCTTGGACCGTCGAGGCATGGTCGAGCCCTGCGAAGCCGCCGATATGATGGCAGAAGCCCTGGCGAACAACCTGCCGGGGTGCGCCCGCGCCGTCTGCGTGCGTGGCGTCACGTCGTTTACGCATAGCCTGCTCGAGCTATTGTCGGCCGTGGCGAACCGTGGGGGAGAGGTTGTCGTGCTGCTCGCTTGCGAGCAGGCGGCGATGCGCGAGGACCTGGCAGCCGCTTTTGATGCCCGCAGTGTGCTGTTTGAGGCCGCGCCGCTGGGGGAGGACGCCGGCGCGTCCGAGACCGCTTCTGCGCCTGCTGCTCATCCTATTTTTATAGAGGTGGCCGGCCCCCATGCCCGCGCCCGCGCTTATGTGGATGCTCTTGAGAACCTGGTCGCGGCATGCGAAGAGTCCATGTCGCGCGACGGCGCCGCGACGAACGCCGACCCCGCGCGCGTGCTCGTAGTTTCCGCCCGGGCGCCCCAGCTGTTCGGCGAACTCGCTGCCCGTTTGGCGGCGCGTCACATTGCGGCCGAGACGGCTGAGTTCACGGCGTTTTCCCAATCCATTGCGGGCAGGCAGTTTGCGGCGCTTGCCGGCCTGATTGAGCGTATGAAGGCCGCCGATGAGGGCATGGCGTCAAAGACCGAGTGGTGGCCCGCGCCGGAGCTTACCGACTGGATCTACAGTCCGCTTTCGGGTGCCGACGCCGCGAGCGCCCGCGGCTTCGACAAGAACATGCGCCTGTCGCGCAACAAAACCACTGCGGGCGTCAAGAGCCTGCTGCAGAGCGTGCAGGGCCAGGTGAGGGGCGCCCGCAAGGCCGCTAGCGAAGATAACTGGTTTAAGAACGTGCCATGCGTGGTCTCGGACGTGTTTCAGGCGCTGTGGCGCGACAAACCCGTGACGGCGCTCAAGGCCATGCTCGCCGTTGCCGAGGCGCTGCCCGATCGCGCCCTAGGCGGCCTTGACGGCCAGGCCCGTCGCCAGGCAGAGACGGCTCTGCTGCGTCATGTCATCGACATCCTTATGAACGATGCTCGCGCACTCGACGTGTCGCAGGCCGCGACCGTGCCGGTTCTCGACGGCGTTCGAACCAAGGTGGACAAGCGCAGTACCGCTTACGATTACGCGACCTACGAGGTCGATCGCACGCCACGGGCACAAGTGCGCTTCGTGTCGCTTGCCGATGCGTCGGTTTTGCGTCCTGGCGGCTACGATGCCGTGCTGTTTGCCGATGTCGACCTGGACAGCTATCCGCTTTCGCACGAAGAGGGCCCGCTTGCCACATTGACGGCCGAGCTGCGCCGCGACGGCGTGTCTTTGGAGCCCGCCGCCCTGTTGCGCGTGCGCTTTGGCCGTGCGATGCAGGCGGCGAGCGGTCCGGTCGCGCTCGCCCGCGTGACGCACGATCGCCAGGCGCGCGAGTGCTACCCGGCAGCCGTATGGACCGAGCTGCGGGCACATGCCGAGGCCGCTGGCGCTGCCAAGCCCACGTGCGTGGGCGAGGGCGATATCATCGCCGACTTTGATCCCGCGGCAGGTGAAGGCCTCAAGCGCGAGCGCGTGACCTGCGAAGCCCCTCAGCACCTGAGCGATGAAGCCATTCCGTATCTGGTTCTGCGCCGTCGCGATGGCGAGGGCGAGGATGCGCCGCTGGTGCCGCGCCTGACGTCCGCTTCGCAGATCGAGGCCTATTCGACCTGTCCACTATGCTGGTTCGTCTCGTACCGCGTGAAGCCCCAGTCGATCGACGCCGGCTTTGGCAATATGGAGAAGGGCAACTTTGTCCACGACGTGCTGGAACACCTGCACGCCCGTCTGCCCCAGGAGGGCATGGAGCGCGTGACGCCCGAGAACCTGCCGCGCGCACAGGAGCTGCTGCGCGAGGTCTTTGACGAGACCTTGGCCGAGCACGCCGGCAAGCGCGGTGCCGAGGGTCCGCTCGTGCCGCTCTCTCCGGTAGAGGAACGTCAGGTGGCCGAGATTCTGCCGCAGCTGGAAGGCGTGCTCGCCTACGAGTCCGAGGCACTTGCCCCCTTTGCGCCACGCTACCTTGAGTTCGCCTTTAATGAGCTTAAGGTCGAGTATGCCGGTTGGCCGCTCGGCGGGCGCATCGACCGCGTGGATGTGGACGCCGAGAACCGCGCCGTGGTAATCGACTACAAGCATCGTTCGGGCGTTGAGGAGTTTAAGCTTGCCGACCCCACGGTACGTGACGAGGAGACGGGCGAGGCTCCCATCGACGACCCGCGCTGGCTGCCGCCCCATACCCAAACGCTCATCTACGCGCAGGCCATGCGTCGGGCACTGGGCTTGGATACCCGTGCAGCGCTCTATTTTTCGACCAAGGGCGGCAAGCCCGCGCTGCGCGGTGCGGCGAGCGCCGAGTTGCTCGAGGAAGAGCGCGGTGACGGTCGCATCCCGGGCCTCAAGAAGGGCTTTCCCGGCGAGGGCGGCAGCATGGACTTCGACGCCCTGCTCGATCGCGTGGAGGCCGGCATCGCCGAGCGCTTGCGCGAACTCGAGGCGGGCAACGTCGCTGCTGTCGACCCGGCGTCGACGCAGGCCGCGCATGCCCGCTGCTCGTATAACCACGAAGGAACGTTTGTAAGGAGGGACGTGTAGACCATGGATCTTTCGACTTTGATGCCGCAACAGCTGCAGATCGTCAAAACGCTCGACCGTCCGCTGTTTGTCTCGGCGGGCGCCGGTTCGGGCAAGACCTTTACCCTCACGCGCCGCATCGTCTACGCGCTCTCGCCCGAATCCGGTCCGTTCGTCGAGCATCTGGACCAGGTGCTCGCCATCACCTTTACCAAGGACGCCGCGGCCGAGATTCGCGACCGCGTGCGCCGTGCGCTTATCGACGAGGGCATGGACGAGGAAGCACTGACCGTCGACGACGCGTGGATCTCGACCATTCACGGCATGTGCTCGCGTATTCTGCGCGCGCACGCGCTGGAGCTGGGCATCGACCCCGAGTTCACGGTGCTCACCGATACCGACGAGCTCATGGACCAGGCTGTTGAGCATGTGCTGGCCCGCGCGACGGCACCCGATGCCGCCCCCGAGCTCGCCGCATCGCTCAAGGCCCTCTACGCCTGGTATCCCATGGCGGGCGAGGGCGGGCCGTTTGGTGCCGGCACCACCATCAAGGGTCTGGTGCGCGAGCTGCTGGAGCTCTCGAGCCAGTTGCCGGGCGGCATGGACGACGTGCGCGTGGCGCGCGGCCAGGCCGATACCTCGGCGCTTGCCGATGCCTATCGCGCGTCGCTGGGCGCAAGCAAGGCCGCGACCGAGAAAGCGCAGGTGGCGCTCGACGCCATCGATGCATTCGAGGCCAGCGGCAAGACCATGGCCGATGCGGCGCGACTCATGATGTCGTGCACCATGCCGCGTGCGAGCAAGGCATTTCCTAAGGAGCAGGTCGAGCTGCTCAAGGCCGAGGCTGCCGATGCATTTATCAATATCGTGCTTGCCTGCGGTGGCCCGGCACTCGATGCGCTGGTGGGCCTGGCCCGTTCCGTGGAGGCTGAGTATCGCGCGCTGAAGGCTGCCCAGTCCGCCCTCGACAACAACGACTTGCTGCGTATGGCCTACGAGGCCCTGCGCGATTACCCGGCCATCCGAGCGGCATACGAGGGCCGCTTTAAGATGGTCATGATCGACGAGTTCCAGGATACCGACCAGATGCAGGTCGATCTGATCCGATACCTGACCGGCGCGGGGGAGCGCGCGCTGTGCACCGTGGGCGATGCACAGCAGTCCATCTATCGCTTCCGCGGCGCCGAGGTCGAGGTCTTCCGCCGCCAGGAGCGCAAGGTAGGATCGGCGGCATCCGAGACGGTCGCCACGCCGGATGTCCCCGCCGGCGAGCTCGTTAAACTCGTGCGCAACTTCCGCAGCCACGACGAGGTGCTGCGTTACGTGGCACGCGTCTTCGACGGCGATGACGGCGGCCTGATGCAGGGATTTTTGGATCTTGAGGCGAGCGACGGCCGCAAGGACACGCTGGTGGCAGACGCCTCGCGTCGCCAGGCCCTCTTTGTTGCCGGCGGCAGTACGCAGGAACGCACACAGGCAAAGGCCCGTGCGATCGCCGAGCGGTTCCGCTCGCTTGCCGATGCCGGCCAGCCCCAGGGCGGCATGGTGCTGCTGCTGGGCCGCATGACCAACGCAGACGTCTACGCACAGGCCTTCCGTGACCAGGGGCTCGACTGTGTCATCGCGGGCGGCTCGGTCTTTGCGCAGGCTGCCGAGGTGCAGACGGTGCGCGCCCTGGTTTGTGCGCTCGCCAATCCGGCCGATACGGCGCAGGGCCTTATGCCGTTGCTCGCCTCGCCGATGTTTGCACTCGGCGCCCAGGAGTTCCTGGCGCTGGCGACCAAGCTCGATAGCGAGACGGGGGAGACCTCGCGTCGCAACATCGATGCGGGCATCATGAACGATTCCGATGTGCCGGGCTTGCAGGGCTTGCCGCTCGTAACGCGTGCCCGCGAGGTGCTGCGCTACGCGCTTCGTCGCGTGGGCCGCGATTCGTTTGCCTCCATCGCGCGCGATGTGGTCAACGCCTCCGGCTGGTTTGTGCGTCTGGCGCAGCGTGGTCCCGAGGGCAAGGCCATTGCCGCCAACGTGCTCAAGGCGCTCGACGCCGTGGCCGAGGCGGAGGCCGAGTTCGGCAACTCGCCGCGTTCCATCGCGCTGGCCTTCGACCGCTTCTTGGCGGGCAAGGAGGCCCCGGGTGCCCTCAACGAGGAAGGCGACGGCGCGGTGCGCATCATGACGGTGCATGCCTCCAAGGGTCTGGAATATCCGGTCGTGGCGGTCGCCGAGTGCTTTGGCGTGCGTAAGTCCTCGGGTGCGGCACAGATGGGTCGCGTCGAGGGCGGAGCGCAGGTCGTGGCACTGCCGGCACGCTTCGACGGCGTTAAGCTTGCCGACGGTACCTTTGTGAAGGGCGACGACGTCAAAAAGCAGTTTGAGCACGCGTTTAAGGGCAAGGGCACGTCGCTGTGGCTGCCGCCGGAGCTCATGGAGGATGTCTGCGCGACAGGTTCTCCCGCCGAGGCATTCGTTCGCCTGCGCAACGACGACCTGCAGCTTTCGCTCGAGGAGCGGGCTCGTCTGCTCTATGTCGCCATGACGCGAGCGCGTGAGCTGGTCATTCTGGCGATGGATGCCGGCGTGAGCCGCGGCAAGGTGACGGCGCCGACCTTCGATGCCGAGACCGATCTGACCTACGACGTGCTGCGCCGTATTTTGCCGACCGACGCTCTGGACATGCCGCAGCTCGATGCCGACCGCCTGGTGTTCGACAACTCCCAGTCGGGCGACTACGAGCTCATTTCGCTTTCTGACTTTACCTTTGGCGAGCAAGCGTTTGAGGCCAACGCTTCGCTGGATGCCGAGGGCAGGCTTGTTCGTGGCGATGCCGATGTCGCCGATAATGCTGCGCATTCAGCTGTGCCCGGTCCTGCTGACCCCAAGCCCGATTCGTTTGAGCTTGTGTATCCCCAGGCAGTAGGTGTGCGCATGGGCACTTGTCCGTTCCCGGCGCGTGACTCGTATAGCTACTCGTCAATCGCCGCGGCACTTCATGCCGAGACGGAAGATCGTGCCACCGAGGCGCGTGTTCCCATGGACGAGGCAGGCGATGATGCCGAGTCGGATGGCTCAGAGATGACCGATGCAGAGGTGGCTGCTGTCGAGCCTGTCGGCAATCCCATGGCCTTGGGCTCGGCCTTCCATGCCGCCTGCCAGTGGCTCATCGAGATGGATGCCGATGAGCTGCCCACCGCGCGCGTCGATGCCCTGGCGCGTCTGTGGCGCCTGACGCCGGAGCAGCGCGAGCGTTTTGACATCGCCCTGAATCGCTGGCTTAGGTCGGCGGTCCGTGCCGAGCTGCTTGCCTGGCCGTGCGTCCGCGCCGAGGTGCCCTTCTTTTCGCTGGGCTGCGAGGACGAGGACATTGCCTGCTACGGCGCATATGCCGAGGGCGCCATCGATGCCTTGGCAACCGACCCGGCCGATCCGTCGCGCGCACTGGTCATCGATTACAAGACAGGTGGCTCGCCGGACGAGGTGCCCGAGCAGCTGGTCGAGAAGCACGCCTTGCAGGCGCGCGTCTACGCTGATGTTCTGCACAAGGCGGGCTTTGAGGCCGTGACCGTCAAGTTCGTTCGCGTGGAGCAGGCGAATCCAGCCATCTTCGTCGAACCCGCCGAGCCCCAAGTAGTCACCTACAATCTCTAGCCCTCAGATAACTTGCGGTGGAATACGGACTGTTTTGGCCAAAAAAGCCGCCAAACAGTCCGCATTTCACCGCAACTGCAAGAGGAGCCGTGTTGGTTTGGCTAGGTTCGGGTGCCGTCCGCGCCGTGCGGTAAAATCGTTCAGTCAGAACACGAACCCGCATCGGAGCTCATCACATGGCATTCGTCCATCTGCACAATCACACTGTTTTCTCCATGCTCGACGGCGCAACCCGTATCCAGGATATGGTCAATCGTGCCGTTGAACTTGGCATGCCCGCCGTGGCCATTACCGACCACGGCTACATGTATGGCGTGCCCGACCTGGCGCTGGCCTGCGACGCCGTCAATCACAACACGCCCGAGTACAAAACCTGGAGCCACGACAAGGCCTTCTTGGAAAAGGACCGCCGCGACGAGCTGGTGGAGCCCGACCCCGAGGCAAACCCGCGCGAGCATGCCCAGTACGTCAAAGACATGGCCATGTGGGACGAAAAGGGCAACATCGACGAGCTCAAGCCGCCCCTGGTCATCAAGCCCATCTTTGGCTGCGAGGTCTACTTTACGCCGGACGAGACCCTTGCCCGCGACCACAAGCCCGAGCTCTACCATATGATCCTCCTGGCCAAAGACCAGGAAGGCTACGTCAACCTGATGCAGACGGTCTCCGAGGCCGCCGTGCAGGGCTTTTACTACAAGCCGCGCGTGACGCTCGACAACCTGCGCCGCCATGCCAAGGGCATGATCTGCACGAGCGCCTGTATCGCGGGCATCATCCCCAAATACATCGACCGCGGCGACATGGAAGGCGCCATCAAGTGGGCCGAGACCTTCCGTGATACCTTCGAGCCCGGCGACTTCTACATCGAGATCCAGGAACACGGCATCACCACCGACAACGGCCTGACTGACGAGCAGATGGACCGCACGCTCATCGATATCGCCAAGCAGGTGGGCGTCAAGGTCATCGCCACCAACGACTTCCACTACCTGCGCCGCGAGGATGCGCCCGTGCAGGACGTCATCATGTGTATTGGCATGAACGCCAAGGTCGATGACCCCAACCGCATGCGCATGACCGGCTCGGAGTTTTACATGAAGACCGAGGAGGAGATGCGGGCGATGTTCCCGTATTGCCCCGAGGCCTGCGACAACACGCTCGAGATCGCCGACAAGTGCTACGTCGAGCTGGACTGGGACTCCATCATCCTGCCGCGCTTCCCTCTGCTCGATCCCGGCGAGACGCACGAGAGCCAGTTCCGCCGCGAGTGCGAGAAAGGCCTGCGCCAGCACTATGGTGACGACTGGGCCACGCGCGAGATCGGCGGCGTCAACATCAAAGAGCGCTTTGAGTACGAATACAAGGTCATCTGCGACAAGGGCTTTGCCGCCTACTTTTTGATCGTTGCCGAGTACGTGCAATGGGCCAAGGACAACGGCATCGGCGTCGGCCCCGGCCGTGGCTCGGCCGCCGGCGCTATCGTCGCCTACGCCATGAACATCACCGCGTTCGACCCGCTCGAGAACGGCCTGATGTTCGAGAGGTTCCTGTCCCCGCAGCGTACCGAGATGCCCGATATCGATATGGACTTCGACGATGAGCGGCGCCTCGAGGTCGTGGAGCACGTTCGTCAGCTCTACGGCCCCGAGAAGGTCACCCACGTCATCACCTACTCGACCATCAAGGCCAAGCAGGCCATCAACGACGCCGCGCGCGTGCTGGACTACCCGGTCTACATGGGTCAGCGCCTGTCCAAGATGGTCTCGAGCGACCCCAAGGTCAAGCTCAAGCAGGTGCTCGACAAGCAGCCCGGCAAAGAGGATCTGTTTAACCCCGATTTTGCCGAGGCCTATAAAAAGGACGACGACGCCCGCCGCATCATCGACACGGCGCTCTCGATCGAGGGTCTCACCCGTGGCGAGGGCGTGCACGCGTGCGCCGTTCTGATCTGCCGCGACCCCGTCAACGAGCACGTGCCCACCAAGCTCGACACCAAGGGCGGCGTCGAGATTACCCAGTACGAGGGCCATACCGTTGCCGACATGGGCCTGCTCAAGATGGACTTCTTGGGCCTGCGTACGCTGACGGTTATCTCCAAGGCCAAGGCAAACATCAAAAAGAACTTCGGCATCGACATCAAAGAGGAAGAGATTCCCTTTGACGATCCCGAGATCTTTAAACTCATGGGCTCCGGCCACACCGCCGGCGTCTTCCAGGTCGAGTCCGCCGGCATGACGGCCACGATCAAGAACATGAAGCCCACCGAGTACAAGCACGTCGTGGCATTGATCGCTCTGTACCGCCCGGGCCCGCTGGGCGCCGGCATGGTCTCGTCCTACATCAACCGTATGAACGGCAAGGAGCCGGCCGTCTCCTACGACGACCGCCTGGACGACATCCTGGGCGAAACCTACGGCACCATGGTCTACCAGGAGCAGGTTATGCTCATCTCCGTCGAGATGTGCGGCTTCTCCAAGGGCGAATCGGACTCGCGTATCCGTAAGCCCGTGGCTAAGAAAAAGATTAAGCTGCTCACGTCGACGGTGCTCCACTGGGAGGATGGCTCGGACGAGACCACCTACGACCACTGGATGAACGGCGCTATCAAGAACAACTACACGCGCGAGGTCGCCCAGAAGATTTGGGACGATGTTCTCGAGTTCGCATCCTACGCCTTCAACAAGTCGCACTCCGCCGGCTACGCCATCCTGGTTATGCAGACGGCGTGGCTCAAGGCGCACTATCCGCACGAGTACATGGCGGCCGTCCTGACGTCCTACACGGGCAAGACCGACAAGATCGTGCACTACGTCTCGGCATGCCGTCACGACGGCATCCCCGTGCTTTCGCCAGATGTCAACGAGTCCGGTACCGAGTTCACGGCTACCAAGGAGGGCGTGCGCTTTGGCCTGGCCGGCATCCGCGGCGTGGGCACCGGCGTGGCGCAGGCGATTATCGCCGAGCGCGAGGCGGGCGGTCCGTTTAAGACGCTGCACGACTTTGTCGAGCGCGTGGACTCGAGCCAGGCCAACCGTCGCGTGATCGAATCGCTCATCAAGGCAGGCGCCTTTGACTCCACGGGGTATCCGCGTCGCCAGATGATGCACTTTGTGGACAAGAACAACCCCGAGAACATCATCGATGCCGCTGTGAAGCGCCAGAAGGATCGTGCGAGCGGCCAGACGTCGTTCTTCGATATGTTTGGCGACGTTGAGGGCTCGGGCTTTGAGGTGAGCGTGCCCGATCCGGATGGCCAGGAGTGGGATCGCCACCTTAAGCTGAGCCAGGAGAAGGAGGTTCTGGGCATCTATGTCTCGGACCACCCGCTGCGCCCGTTTGAGTATGCGCTAGCCAAGGCACGCGACTTCTCGTTCTCGCAGATCGATACCGGCTACGAGGTGCAAAACCCCACGGGCGGTACCATCAACCAGGAGATTCCCGAGGGCAAGGCGCTGTGGTGGGCCGGCATGGTCTCGAGCGTGTCCAAGCGCGTGACCAAAAACGGCGACCCCATGGGCATCGTGCAGCTCGAGGACATGGAAGGCGAGGCCACGGTCGTGGTGTTCCCCAAGACCTACAAGGAGGCCGAGGGGTACCTGTACGGCGAGGTCGATCCCGAGACCGGCGCGCAGCTGTCCGATGCGTTTGTGCGCATTAAGGGCAAGCTCGAGCGTTCGGACCGCGGCGACCAGATCATCGCGCAGGAGATCGTGCCGCTTGAGCTTAACGAGGAGAACAACAAGCCCAAGGTGTTTGAGGTCATGGTGCCCAACAGCCGCTTTAGCCAGGGCAATATGGCGCGTCTTGCCACGGTGCTTACCGCCAACCCGGGCGGCGACCGCGTGGAGATCTTTATCGAGCAGGTGGACGGGCGCGTACTGCGTGCCGAGGTGCCGGCCAAGGTCAATGCGCGCTCGATTCCACTGCTGGCCGAGGCCAAGGCCATTGTGGGCAACCAGGGCCGCGTGACGGTTATCTAAAATGATTTTGCTGGGGTAGCTAATTTGGGACGGGGCTATTTTAGCTACCCTTTGACTGACGGCGAATGAGCCAGGGTCGGAATACATCTCAACCGACATATGGGGGTAGCTAAAATAGCCCCGTCCCAAATTAGCTACCCTGTGTGGATTGGAGGAAGTGATGGCGCAGGGGACGTTTGTGCAGGCGCTTCGCAAAGAGGCGGCGTTGAGCGGCACCTTTATGAAGGGGCGTTCGCTCATGCTCAACGGCGCCGTGCTGTCGATTGAGGACAGCGGCTCGCGCTTCTCCAAAAACGTGACGGTCGAGGGCACGGTGCGCGGCTCGCGCGGCGACCTGTACAAGACGCATGTGGAACTCGACATGGACGAGCACGAGGTGATCGACTACGACTGCGATTGCCCCGCCGCCTATCGCTACCCCGGCATGTGCAAGCATGCCATCGCCACGGCGTTGGCGTACCTGGACGCAAGCGGCATTGAGCCTGTTGAGGGGCTGCGCACGCCGGTTCGTACGTTTACGGCGGAGCCCGCACAATCCAAGCAGCCCACACGCCCCGCGCCCACCGCATCTGCGGTCAACCCCAACTTTCCCTTCCCGGCACCCGTCCCCACGAGCCCGAGCCTTGTGGCGGCGCTTTCCGATCTTTCGGACGCGCGCATGGACGAGCTCGTGGCCATGCGTCGCAAGCTCGCCGGCACCATTGACCCCGATGCGCCCAAAGCGGTGCTGGAGCCCTCGCTGGTGCCGTACTACAATTCGCTGTTTGCCGATCGCTTTAACTGGGCGCTCGAGTTTCGCATTCGCTGCGGTTCGGTGTCCTACGTGGTTAAGGATATCGACGGCATGGCCGATGCCTATGTGCGCGGCGGTACGTTCTCCTATGGCAAGAAGCTTACGTTTGCCCATGTGCCCGAAGCTTTCGATGACGTGTCGACAAAGCTGCTCGACTTTATCGCAATGACGGTCGCCTACCTAGGCGATATTACGAGCTCGCGCTCGGCATCGTATGACTTTGCCCGCAGCGGCTTTGTCGCCGAGTGTCAGTTGCCGGTATCCGAGTATTCCGTCGTGTCCGTGCTGGACCTGCTGCGCGGCAGGGCCATGTCTTTTGAGCCTGCTTGGTCGCGGGGGACGACGACGCATCGCGCCTACGAGGTGGCAGTCGAGCCGTCGCCGCAGGGGGAGGGCGAAGTCCCGGCCAAGCGCCCGCCGCTCCTTGCCGCCAAGATTGCACCGGCGGCGGGTGGCAGCTACGACTTGCGCCTGCCGACCGATACGTATTGCTTTGTCGCGGGCGACGCAGCCTATCTGGTCGATACGCGCCGCGCGCGCCGTACCGACACGGCGTTTGCCCAACATGCGGCGTCGTTCCTTTCGCACTTGTTGCCCTGCCGCACGCCGGTCCATATCGCCGCCGACCAGGTGGGCGAGTTCTGCCGCATGGCGCTACCTATCTTGCGCGACTATACCGACCTGACCGCTCCCGCCGCGCTCGACGCCGTGGCACCCGAGCCGAGTTTTGCCATGGCGATTGGCGTCGACGATGGTCTTGTGACCTGCAAGATTACGGTGACCTACGGCGATTGGTCGGCAGATCTCTTTAGTCTTGGTGCTCCGGGCAGTCCCTTCGAAGAACAACGCCCCGGCGTGCCGCCCCGCGATACGGTGGCGGAGTTTCGCGTTATGGACACGGCGGCCCTGTACTTCGATTTCTACGAGGGCGGCCTGGCGTTTGAGGAGCGCGACGACGCCCGCCTGTTCCACTTGCTGACCGAGGGCCTGTCTGCTCTGTCCGAGCTGGGCGAGGTCATGCTCAGCGACCGCCTGCGCCAGATCTCGGTCCGTCCTGCGCCTAAGCTCTCGGTGCGCGCCACCGTCAAGAGCAACTTGCTCGACGTCGAGTTGGGTGCGAGCGGGCTTTCGGCGGCCGACCTTGCCATCTATCTCGATTCGTATAAGCGCCACCAGACGTTTGCGCGTCTCACGTCGGGCGACATCGTTCGCCTGGATGAAGGTGCCCGCGCTGCGTTTGGTCTTGCCGAGGACCTGGGCGTCGATGCCGTCGACCTGCTCGACGGCGTGTCGCTTCCCGCGTCGAGCACCCTTTTTGTCGATAGCATGCTCGCGCGCACGCCGGCGCTCAAGGCCGATCGCGACGCGGCGTTCCGCCGCACCGTCGAGCGCCTGGACACGCTCGGCAAGATGGACTTTACGGTACCCGCCTCGCTCAAGGCCACGCTGCGTGGCTACCAGATTGACGGCTACCAGTGGCTCGGCTCGCTTGAGCACCTGGGCCTTGGCGGCATCTTGGCCGACGATATGGGCCTGGGCAAAACACTGCAGATGATCGCGCACATTCTGGCGCGCGTGGAAGCGGGGGATACCAAGCCCACGCTCGTGGTATGCCCCGCGTCGCTCGTGTACAACTGGGCTGCCGAGTTGGAGCGCTTTGCCCCCTCGCTTGATGTGTGCGCCATCGTGGGCGCCAAGGCTCAACGCCGTGTGCAGATTGCCGGCGTGGCCGAGCACAACGTGGTCGTGACGTCGTATGACCTCATGCGCCGCGACATCGACGAATACATCGAGCAGGACTTTGCTCGCGTGGTGCTCGACGAGGCCCAGTACATTAAAAACCCGCTCACCCAGGTGGCGCGCGCCGCCAAGCGCCTGCCTGCCGGCGTACGCTTTGCCTTGACGGGAACGCCCATCGAAAACCGCCTGTCCGAGCTCTGGAGCATCTTCGACTTTTTGATGCCGGACCTTCTGGGTACGCGCGAGTCGTTTGCCAAGCGCTTCGAAAGCCCGGTCGAGCACGCCGAGGGTGACAGCGCCGCTCGTCTACAGGCGCTCGTGTCGCCGTTTGTGCTGCGTCGCGTCAAGGAAGATGTGGTGGCCGACCTGCCCGAGAAAATCGAGGATACGGTGATGGCGCAGCTTACCGGAGAGCAGCGCAAGCTTTACCTGGCCAACCAGGACCGCATTGCCCAGCAAGTGCAGCACCGCGAGGCATCCGAGTTTAAGAAAAACAAGCTCAAGGTGCTCGCCGAGCTCACCAAGCTGCGCCAGATCTGCTGCGACCCGCGTCTACACTACGAGGATTACAAGGCGGGAAGCGCCAAGCTCGATACGTGCATGGAGCTCGTCCACGGAGCACTCGACGGCGGTCATCGTATCTTGCTGTTCAGCCAGTTTACGGGCATGCTCGATATCATCGGCAAGCGCCTGGCCAAGGAGGATATCGCCTTCCTTAAGCTCACGGGCGCATCGTCCAAGGAGGGCCGTGCCAAGATGGTTGCGCAGTTCCAAGCGGGCGAGGTTCCGGTCTTTTTGATTTCGCTCAAGGCGGGCGGCGTGGGCCTTAACCTGACGGCTGCCGACGTGGTCATTCACTACGACCCGTGGTGGAACGTGGCCGCGCAGGACCAGGCGACCGACCGCGCGCACCGCATTGGCCAGCAGCACACCGTGACCGTGTACAAACTCATCGCCAAGGACACGATCGAGGAACGCATTATGCAGATGCAGGAGTCCAAGCGCGATCTGGTCAACAGCGTGCTCGGCGGCGACGGTATCTCGTCGGCACTGTTTACGCGCGAGGATGTTCTGGCACTGCTCAGTGGCGACGGTCGCTAGCCTCGCCCGTTATGTGTTCATTTGCCATGCCGTGGATGGTTCGCCTGCCTTTGGGCATAAGAACCATCGAGAACATTGGCACATCAGCAAAGGAGATCATCATGGCGAAATTCTTTAAGGACTCCGACGGCAAGCTCGTTGCCGCCCTTGGCGACGGCGTTGCAACTCCTGCCGGCTGCACGGAGCTGACGGCAAACACCGAGGATGCGGCGCACGAGAAGCATGTGCCTGTTGTCGAGATCGAGCGCGACGGCCACGTCATTCGCGCACGTGTGGGCTCGACGGAGCACCCCATGCTGCCTGAGCACTACATCGAGTGGATCGCGCTTGAGGCCGAGGGCCGCCTGGAGGTCCATTACCTTGAGCCCGGCATGAAGCCCACGACGTTTTTCGCTGGCGGCTCCAAGACCGGTACCGTCTATGCCTACTGCAACCTGCATGGGCTGTGGTCCGCGACGTTCTAGGAGCGCGCCCCCGCTCGGGGTATCATAGCTAGCATATGCACATGCGAGCGCCGGCTGCATTATGCGGCCGGCGCTTTTACTACGGCAACGACGATTTACGACGGAAAGGCTGGGCCATGAAGCTCGCACTTGCACAGATCGATATGCGCCTGGGTGATATTGAGGGCATTTGCGGCCGCATCGAGGACCAGGCTCGCCTGGCTCATGAGCGCGGCGCGCGCGTGCTGTGCGTTCCGGCCCCGCTCTTTATGGGCGCCATGCCGGGCAGCCTGGTGGGCGCTGCCGATTTTGAGCACGATATGCTGACGGGCCTGACGGGCGTTGCCGAGCGCATCCAAGAGCTCGATATGATCTGCATCGTGCCCTCTGCGGTTTCGTTTGAGGGCCAGCCCCTGCTTGACTACATGATGCTCAAAGACGGTCGCGTGGTGCCCGCGCGCGCAAGTATTGCCCTGCAGCGTGGCGAGAACAACGACGCGCGTTGGGCGCCTCCGGTGTTTGACGTGGACGGCGTGCGCATCGCCGTGGTGTTTGACCTGGATCGCGAGCTCGAGATGCTGCCGACCGGCGTCGACCTCATTGCCTATTTCCAGTTTAATGCGTTTGACATGACCGATCGCGAGACCGCCGCCGTCGCCGCCGTTCGCAGCGGTGCCTACCGCAAGATCGCCTCCAAGCGCAGCGTGTGGTTTGCCTGCATGGCTCCGGTCGGTGCCTATGACGAGTCGGTGTATACCGGCGGGTCGTTTGTGCTCGATGATTGCGGGCGCGTGGTGGCCCAAGCACC